>CADDYU010000281.1 GCA_902810705.1 Methylococcaceae bacterium | reverse complement strand
GCTCAGGGGAACCCATCGAGAGGACGTGGCGCATTCGGCCGGAGAGGCGGCACTGCCTTCGCTCTGGGCCACCGTGGCGGAGTCGCCCGCGCCGCACCCGGCCGGCCATGCGCCGGAAGCGGCGTACCACGCCGGACGAGGCTGCGCCGAGTGCGCCTGGTCTTTCACGGCGCGTGGAAGCCGCCGCTGCCGGCACGTGCCGGACATCCGGCTACCGGACGACGCTCCGGCCTGTATCCGCTACGAGCCCGCCGCCGAGCTGGATTGCCGGACCTGCGGTGCGTGCTGTCGAGAGGCTTACGACTCGGTGGAGATTTCGGCGCGGGAGCGGCTCAACAAGCGCCATCCGGAGCTGGTGGTCATCCGCGATACCCACCGCAAGCTACGCCGCGCCGGAGACCGCTGCGCGGCTCTCGTCGGCGGCCTGGCGCCCGCCGAATCCTATGCCTGCGCCATCTATTCGGACCGCCCCCGCGCCTGCCGGGAATTCGCCCGCGGTAGCGCTCATTGCCTCGATGCGCGGCGGCGGGTGGGGCTTTCCCTATAGTCTTCCATTTGGGATGACGCGGGCGCCTGCTTGGCCGGCGTGATTTTCTTCTCGACCTCTCCTCGGAGATACCAGGGCGTGTTGATGATGATGATGTTGGGACCGCCGCGCATGAGCAGCAGCCCTTTGAGCAGCGTGGCGCGATGGCTGTGGAGCAGAAGATGGTACCAGCGCCGCTCGACCAGTTCCGGCACCACCACGGCCACGTAGCGGTCCGGAAAATCCCTGGCGAGCTGCCGTACGTGGCGGAGCAGGGGACCGAAGAATTCACGGTAGGGCGATTTGAGCAGGACCAGCTTCGGCGGCGTGAGCCCGGCCGCGCGTACCGGCGCCTCGACCACCTCGCGCCAGCGGGTGCGGAGATCCTCCATATCCACATCCTCGCTGAATACCTGGACGGCCTGGACTTCCGGCGAGAGCTTGAGGGCCAGGCGCAGCGCCTTGTGGGCGACGCGGTCCAGCCGCTTGACCGGCACCACCACGATGGGCGGCGGCGAGGCATCGAGTTCCAGGAGGCCATCGGTGTCGGTCTTCCGGTCAATTTTTTCCTGGTTGCGGCGAATCCGCCAAAACAATCCGACCAGCAAGGGAATCAGAATCACGCTGATCCAGGCCCCTTCGGCGAACTTGGAGACCATGACAACCACGAGCGTAGTGCCTGTGGCGAGGGCTCCGGCGGCATTGATCAGAAGCGAGCGGCGGGCATGGGGTTCTCGGGAGCGTTTCCAATGAACGATCATGCCCAGTTGCGACAGGGTGAAGGCGAGAAACGCGCCAATCGCGAACAGCGGAATGAGCCGGTCCGTGACCCCGCCGAAGGCCACGAGCAGCAGGCCCGCGCAGAGGGCGAGCGTGAGAATGCCGGCCGAGTAGACCAGCCGGCGACCCGGATGGGCGAATTCCGCCGGCAGATATTCATCCAGCGCCAGCACCCGGCAAAGCCGCGGAAAGTCGGCGAAGCTCGTGTTGGCTGACAGGCACAGCACGGCAAAGACGGTAGACAGGGTGAGATAATAGAAAATGCCGCGTCCGCCCACGGCGGCGACGATCTGGGAAAGGATGCTCTCGTAACCGGTCCGCCCCGGCGGCGTGGCCTCGATGCCGTAGGCGTAGCAAAGCCAGGCGATGCCCGCCAAGAGGAAGGTCAGGGCGCTGATAATGGCGGTCAGGGTGCGCTCCGCCATCTTCGGCGACTTGAATAGAGGCACTCCGTTGCTCACCGCCTCTACCCCGGTCATGGCCGTGCAGCCGCTGGCGAAAGCGCGGAGCACGAACCACAGGTGGGTCGTTGCCCATAGCCCGCTCGGCTCCGTCGGGTAGACCGGCGGGGCCGGGAGTCTCTGCCCGAGCACGGTCTTGCCGAGACCCACGAGGATCGTGGCGCCGAGACAAGCGAGGAAGGCATAGGTCGGCAGCATGAACAGTAGCCCCGTTTCCCGCACGCCCCGGAGATTGGCCAAGGTCAGGAAGGTGAGGAGTCCGAGGCAGATCTCCAAGGTATGGGACAACAGATCCGGCATCGCCGACACCACGGCGCCAGTCCCGGCCGAGATCGCGACGGCGACGTTGAGGATGTAGTCGAGAGACAGGGCGCTGGCGGCCAACAGGCCGGGGAGCCGTCCGAGATTCTCCGAGGCCACCGTATAGGATCCCCCGCCGTTCGGATAGGCGCTGATGGTCTGGCGGTAAGACAGATAGACGAGAAGGAGCACCGCAATAATGGCCGCGCTGATCGGAAAAATCGCGCGACTCGCCACCGCGCCCAACGGCAGCAGCACGGTCAGCGCCGCCTCAGGGCCATAAGCCGCGGAAGCCAGCGCATCGAGCCCCAGCACCGGAACGCCCCGGATCGGGCCGATTTTCTCGGCTTCCTGTTCCTCGGTTCGGAGCGGCCGGCCGAAAAGAATTTCGGAGAAAGATTTTTTCGTGGAATGGGAAGCCATGGCATCCGGCATCAGCTAAGTTGATAAGTTCTTCTGGAAATTCTTCTGGACCAGGCGGCACGCCGATCAGCCACGCGTCCAAAGCCCGCTGTGGACGCGTGCAGTTGGCCGGGCTCGCCACAATTTAGAATGGCCGAAAGCGAGGAAAAATCCTCTTGGGATCTCCCCATGAAAACGGTCAGGCCCGCTCCTGAAGAGCGCGGTGCCGGGGAGGGAATGAAAGCGGCGAATATTCGGTACGGCTTTATGACGCGGATCGGCCGGACGCGCTGAAGCACCAGGGCGTCATGGATCGAAATGCCAGGAAACTCTTCGCAAGGGATGAACTTTGCAATCACGAGCCACCCGACCCGTTTGATTGATGCGGGGCAAGGGCATAAGCTCTGTGCGCCTGATCATCCGTCAGGCGTAAGCCATCGTAAGAGATCGGAGAATAACTATGAAAAATATCCTGCTGAAAGTAATCGAACTCATCGTCAAGTTTATTGAGAGCTTGGGTAAACTCGGGCTGGACAAACTTGAACGGGCGCTTCTTCTTGGAGCTGCTTTGGTGGTGGCGTTGGCGCTGGCCACCGGCAGCGTTCAGCTCTCCCACCTGTGGTTTGCGTTTCTGTTCCGCTGGCTGCACGTCCTTTCCGGGGTGATGTGGATCGGTCTCCTGTGGTATTTCAATTTCGTCCAAATCCCGTCCATGCCGAGAATTCCCGACGAGCAGAAGCCAGCCATTGGCAAGGTGATCGCGCCGGCCGCCCTGTTCTGGTTCCGCTGGGCCGCCCTCGCCACGGTCGTTACGGGATTGATCCTCGCCACCATGAACGGCTATATCGGGTCCGCCTTGCTGCTCGGTTATTTCAAGGGCGGGCCGGAGACCTACATCGGGCTCGGCATGTGGCTGGGAATCCTCATGGCCTTCAACGTCTGGAACATCATCTGGCCCAACCAGAAGAAAGCCCTGGGCCTGATCGAAGCCACCGACGAGGAAAAGAAGGCGGCCGCCCGCGTCGCCATGCTGACCAGCCGGTTCAATACGGCGCTTTCCATCCCGATGCTCTACTTCATGGTCGCGACGCAAAACGTCGCTTAACCCGCCTCAGGAGAGGAGGGGCGATCCATTCGCCCCTCCCGTCGAAGCGAAGCTTCCGCCATAACGTTGAATCAAACCCCTGTTCGGTTTTTCGATTGGGGAAAAAGTCTATGCGAATGAGCCACATAGCCCTAGGTTTGACCCTCCTCTCCGGCTGCGCCGGGCGCCAGCCCGCGCCTTTGGTGCCCGGCCGCTGGGTGGATCTCACCCACGCCTTTTCCGGGCAAACGATTTATTGGCCCACGGCGGAACCCTTCCGGCTGGAGAAGGTTTTCGAGGGGACCACCGCGAAAGGCTTTCACTACGCGGCCAATCGGTTTTCGGCGGCGGAGCACGGTGGCACCCACATGGATGCGCCCATCCACTTCGCCGAGGAGGCCGCGACGGTCGACCGCGTCGTCCTGGATCAACTGATCGGCCCCGCCGTGGTGGTCGACGTGTCGTCCAAGGCACTGGCGAACCGAGATTATCGCGTCGGCGTCGCCGATCTGGTGGATTTCGAAAGAGCCCACGGATCGATCCCGGTCAACTCCATCGTGCTTCTGCGCACCGGCTACGAGCGGTTCTGGCCGGACCCGGTCAAGTATCTCGGGACCGCCGAGCGGGGCGAGGAGGCGGTGGCGAAGCTTCATTTTCCCGGCCTTGCGCCCGAGGCAGCGGAATGGCTGGCCCGGCAGCGCCGGATCCGGGCCGTCGGGCTGGATACGGCGAGCATCGACTATGGGCAATCGACGCTGTTCGAAAGCCACCGAATTCTAGCGAGGCACAACATCCCGATTTTCGAGAACGTGGCCGGCCTCGGCGAACTGCCGGCGATCGGCGCCACCATCGTCGCCCTGCCCATGAAGATCGAAGGCGGCAGCGGCGCGCCCTTGCGGATCGTGGCGTGGACGCCGGGGCGTTAGCTTGGCTTGCAAACCAAGCTTGGCGGCTCCCGACTTCCAGAAAACCCCAGAGTTGTTGTGATGGGGTTTTTCCGGC
>CADDYU010000280.1 GCA_902810705.1 Methylococcaceae bacterium | reverse complement strand
GCCCGCGTGGGTCCCGAGGGCCGGGTGCTTGGCATCGACGTGGCCGAAAACCTCCTGCGCCTGGCCCGGCAAAAGGCGGCGCGGCGGGGATTGGCGAACGTCGAGTTTCGGCTCGGCGACCTGAGGTCCCCGCCGCTCCCGGACGAGAGCGTCGATGCGGTCGTCTGCGTGTTCGGCATTTTCTTCGTGCCGGACATGGCGGCCGCGGTCCGGGGCTTGTGGCGGAAACTGCGGCCGGGGGGAACGCTCGCCATCACCACCTGGGGACCGCGGTGCTTCGAGCCCCTCGATACGGTGTTTTGGGCCGCGGTACAGGCACACGCGCCGCACCTGGACAAGTCCTTCCACCCCTGGGATCGGATCAGCGCCCCCGAATCCTTGCGGGTGCTGCTGGCGGAGGGTGGCGTCGAGGCCGCCGAGATCACGGCCCAGGCCGGCACCCATCCCCTCGCCACCCCCGAAGACGGGTGGACGCTGCTGCTCGGCTCCGGCTACCGGGGCACGATCGATGCGCTGGAGACCGGAGCCCGCGAGCGGGTCCATGAGGACACCACGCGCTTGCTCCGGGAATCCGCCGTCACGGCGGTCGAAACGAACGTCCTCTATGCCCGCGAGGTCAAGCCGGCCTCGTCCCCCGCACGTCGTGGGAAGACGCGGTAGGGCAAAGCCCTCGGAGTCAACGCACCGCCGGATTTCCGCGAAGACGGGCCGACCCGAAGAGGATGTCTGGGCCACAGGGCGCAAAAATCGGCAAAGCCAGAAACCCGGTGCTTTTTACAAGCGTCGGGAAGATGTCGGCGTCCGAGGCCCGTCAAGGTCTCGGGCGCCTGTGTCTGGATACCGACGGTGCGCTGAATTCGAATCTCAGGGGTCGAGTATTCACGGTTTGTGTTAATGGCTTGAAAGAAACGCTGAGAGCTAACCCGTCAGCCCACCCGATCCGCGTGAAAGGCCTCGCAGGCCGGTGACTTCAGCCATTAACCGGCACAAGCTTTACACGGAGCACGCTGCTCATGAAGACTCAATACTACACGGCCGCCAGTCTCGACGGCTTCATCGCCACCGAGGACGATTCATTGGATTGGCTGTTCCCGCTCGGCGACTTGAATGAGGCGGGCTACCCGACGTTCATCGACGCCGTCGGGGCACTGGCCATGGGTTCGGCGACCTACGAGTGGATTCTTCGTCACGCGAGCCAGGTCGCGGCCGAAACGGGTGCGTCCTGGCCGTACGCTCAGCCCGCCTGGGTCTTCTCCCGTCGCATCCTTCCACGGGTCGCCGGAGCCGACATCCGCTTCGTGCAGGGCGACGTCCGACCCGTTCACGCGGCCATGCGAGACGCTACCGGTCCAAAGAACCTCTGGATCGTGGGAGGGGGCGATCTGGCCGGACAGTTCCACGACGCCGGCTTGTTGGATGAAATCATTGTTCAGGTGGGTTCCGTGACCTTGGGGCGAGGCAAGCCGCTCTTTCCGCGCCGTGTCACGAGCCCGCCGCTACGGTTAATCTCCGTACGGCAAATCGGCTCGGGTCTCGCGGAGTTGCGCTATGAGGTGCCGGTCGGGGGAACCGGCGCCGCTTAATTCAGTCCCTGGGCGGTACGCCGCGGAAAGCAAAGCGACCAAGTGCCAGCAATACGCCCGGTAGCCGGTGTCGAATTTCCGCATTTCCGCCCGACTATCGGGTGCCTTATCCATAAACGTTCAAGGAGCCATCCATGAAGATCACCGTAGAGACTCTCGTGAAGGCCAAGCCGAGCCTGGTCTGGGCGGCCTGGAACAGCCCGGAGGACATCAAGCAGTGGAATTCCGCTCACGAAGACTGGCACACGACCCAAAGCACCGTCGATCTGCGCGAAGGCGGCAAGTTCCTGTCGCGCATGGAAGCGAAAGACGGCAGCGTGGGCTTTGATTTCGAAGGTACTTACACCCGAATCGTTCCGAACGAGGTCATTGAATACCGGATGAGCGATGGCCGCGAAGTCAAGGTCGAATTCATCGAGCGCCCCGACGGCGTGCTCGTGAAAGAGACGTTCGACGCGGAGACCGAGAACACGCCGGAACGCCAGCGCCAGGGCTGGCAGGCTATCCTCGATCACTTCGGCAGGCACGTGGAGGCCAAGGGATAGTCCGTGGAGATACGCCAGCTCACCCCGAACGATCTCTCGCTCATGGATGGAATGCTGAGTCTCTTTGCCGAGGCTTTCAATGACGCAGACACTTATAACGCGAAGCGCCCGGGTCAGGAGTACTTGCGACGACTCCTTGGCGGCGACTCCTTCATCGCGCTGGTGGCCTTGAAGGGCGGACGCGTTGTCGGCGCCATCGCGGCCTACGAGCTTAGAAAGTTCGAGCAGGAGCGCAGCGAGATTTACCTCTACGATCTTGCCGTAGCATCCGAGCACCGGCGCGAAGGAACGGCCACGGCACTGGTGGAAAAGCTCAAGGCGCTGGCTGCCGAGCGGGGCGCGTATGTGATATTCGTTCAGGCGGACACCGGCATCGACGATGCGCCTGCAGCGGCTTTGTATGCCAAGCTCGGAACGCGCGAAGAAGTGCTGCACTTCGATATTGCGGTTTCCAGTGCGACCGGTGCAGTCCAGCAAGGTGCCCCGGCCAATGCGCCAAAAGAGCGCGGCTGAGTTCCACCGTTAAGTGCAGTAAACATCAGTCGCGAAAAAAGGAGAGATGACATTGCGGAAAATTTACATTCAAATTGTTGGCTGTAGGGATTGCAATAGGAGCCATTCATACTATGGCAGAAGCTCAGTTTTTAAGTCCTCAACAGGTCAATAAACTCCCGTCATCTCCCGCCGGTCATCGACTCCATTACGGCAGTGACCCCCTTCAAATTGGCGAGCTACGGATACCGCAGTCGTCAGGCCGCCATCCGGTCGCCGTGGTCATTCATGGAGGTTGCTGGAAGCACAGACATGGTGAGCTCGTTGCCGACCTCCAGAACACGGCGCCCCTTGCCTCGGCTCTGACGAGCCTCGGGATAGCCACGTGGAACATAGAATATCGCCAAACTGATAACCCGGGCGGCGGATGGACAGGGACATTCGAGGATGTCGCCAATGCCATCGATCACGTGCGCGTGCTATCGAAATCATACCCACTTGATCTAGACCGTGTGGTCATCGTCGGGCATTCTGCAGGTGGGCATCTCGGTACTTGGGCGGCTGCCCGGCATCGGCTTCCTAAACGAAGTCCTCTTTTCTTCAAGGAGCCGTTGCGCGTTTTGGGCGTGATCAATCTTGCGGGTCCGGCAGACCTCGAAAGCCTCTTTCCAATTCAGGAACAGCTGTGTGGTGATTCGGTGATCACGAAACTCGTCGGAGGCTCACCTTCTCAAGTTCCGGAAAGGTATAGACAGGCTTCGCCGTCGAAGCTTTTGCCCACGGGAGTCAAGCAGGTATTGATTACCGGCGCGCAGGACAAACTCATACCGCCGGGGCTGGGACAGGATTATGAAGCAGAAGCGAAGAAAGCCGGCGACGATGTTACCTTTTTCGCGGTAGAAAACGCGGCGCATTTCGAAGTCATTGCGCCGGGCTCCTTAGCCTGGCCCAAGGTTGAAGAGGCCGTGCTCTCGATGTTGAAGCTGAACAGGGAAACATCGCAGTAGATCGACCTGCGCCTAGCACATGCACCGGGGCCACGCAAGCGATCACGCGGGGTTCCGCGGTGGCGCAGATTCTGCCATAGGCGAACGATTTGTCCTGCTGTTGGAACGCGCGAGGCGAAGCGAATGAGAGCACTGGTTTCACTGGCCATGACCGCGGCTGGCACTGGATTATGACACCCGCGCATTGCCGCAATGATCACAGGGGAGGCCGCCCGGCCCGTCACCGCGGGCAACCGGCAAAGGCGGCGCTTCGCTTGCGGGTTGCCGGCCGCTGAGCTTCGGGGTTGGACAACACGCCCCCGAATGCCACTACCTTTATCGCACTGCAAGGAGAGTCTTATGAGCGTTACGAATAGCCGGTCGGGCACGAACGTGCACGAAGTTGCCGACGGGATCTTCCGCATCAACACGCCGGTCAAGATTGAAGGCGGAGGCGGGTTCTCGTTCAACCAGTACCTCATCGTGGACAATGAGCCACTGCTCTTCCATACCGGCCCGCGCAAGCTGTTTCCGCTTGTGCATGAAGCGGTTGCGCGCGTGTTGCCGGTCGCACGACTGCGCCATATTGCCTTCTCGCACGTAGAGGCCGACGAATGTGGCTCGCTCAACGAATGGCTCGCCGCGGCCCCGCAGTCCGCGCCCCTGTGCGGAACCATCGCCGGGATGGTGTCCGTCAGCGATCCCGCAGACCGGCCACCGCGCGTGCTCGCTGACGGCGAATGGCTGCCGCTCGGAAAACATTCCGTCCGCTGGCTGGACACGCCCCATCTGCCGCACGCATGGGAATGCGGCCTCCTGATCTGGCTAGAGCCTGTTATGTACTCAAAGCGAGCAGCGGGATGGCTTTGGGCAACATCAAACACAGGAGTGCGAGAAAATGCAGGCCGGCCAAGGTCTCCGGCAGCCGCTCGTAATCGCGCGCCAAACGG
>CADDYU010000279.1 GCA_902810705.1 Methylococcaceae bacterium | reverse complement strand
AACGGACCAACGTTCAGCGGCCGGGCGGGCGGCGGACGCACTCTTGAAGATCAAGGACCGCAACGCCCGCCCGGTCCGCTGCAGCGTTTGGTTAGCGAGCCCGCCGGATTGCCGCTCGTCAGTGTCGCGCGACGACGGTGTTCCCTTCCTCGTCCCGGACAACCGCGTCCGGGATCAGCGCGGCGAGTTCGCAAAGCACCTCCGAAAGCAGATCGACGTCGGTGTTGTGCTGGAGCTGGCACTCAAGCGCACCGCCGTCGAAGACGGCGACCGCGTTCGATAGCACCTTGACGCCGGTTGCCCCGTCCTGTCTCAACAGTCTGAAGCGAGGCTGCTTGGCGACGGCAGTCTCCAAATGAGCTTCCGTGATCGGCAGCGGTTGCCCCGAGTCGGGGTCGCCGTTCTCAAAACGCCTGATGTACAGGGAAGCGTTCATGGCTCGCTAACACTTATTAACCGGACCCCGCAAATCACGTTCATTTTGCGCCATGCGCAAACTATGATGCCGTGGCGGGTGAAGTCCAATGGGAAGGGAAGTGGTGGCGCGGGCAGAGGTTGGGGGCCGGAATGGGGAGCGGGTGCAGAGGTGCTAGTTTGGCGTCGGGTGTAAGATATCATGCCCGCCGCGGCCGGTCCGCTGCGACGGGTGGTTATGCCGCCGGAGGCCCGCGCCAGCATAACGCGATGACTTGCAGGGGCCACCACAGATGCACCGGCGGGGACGTTTGCGCCACCGCCTACAGCGCCTGGGGCGCTCCACCCTCGCGGGCGGATCGGGAGGCGGCAAGCACGAGGCGGAGGCTGTTCACGCCGTCCTCAATCCCGCTGCGCAGGGGCGCATCCTCGCGAATGGCGGCAACGAAGTTGGCGCTCAATTCGTCGTAGAGGTTGGCATCGCTCCTGACGTTTTCATGCCGAATCGTATCCTTGCCGATCTCCTCGCTCTTCTTGCCTCCGTGGAAGGCGAATGCAGCCTCGTTGGGATTTTTGAACTCGACCGTCACGTTCTCACACAGCACCGTCATCGCCTGCGAATCGCTGTGCGGCTCGTAGCAATTGGCGGCCAGGATGCCGGCGATCGCGCCGTTGCCGAAGCGGATGGTGGCGGCGCTGACGTCATCCACGCGATAATCGGGGAAGCGTTGGTGAACGAGATTGTCGGCAAAGGCGACGACCGTCTTCGGCTCGCCGAAGAAATGGCGGGCAAGGTCGTAGATGTGAATCGCCTGCTCGATGAGCTGCCCGCCGCCCATGTTGGGATCGCGCCACCAGGCAGGAAACAGGGCGTTGGTGAAAAAACGCCCGGTCATCAGCAGCGGCCGCCCGGCCGATCCGTCGGCGAGCATTTGCTTGAGCTGCCGCACGGGCGCGGCGTGACGCATGTGATGGCCAATCTGGCACTTGACGCCCGCGCGGCGCACGGCGGCGGCGATTGACTCCGCCCGGTCCAGCGTCAGTGCGATCGGCTTCTCCAGCATCAGATGACACCCGCGCTCCGCCGCCAGCTCCGTCTGCCCGACGTGCGCGCCCGGAGGCAGCCCGACGTAGACGGCATCGAGCTGCTCCGTCTCGAGCATGCGCCGCCAGTCGTCGTAACACCTCGCCATCCCGCCGGCATGCTTCTGGTTGAACGCCTCGGCCTTGGGCAGATGGTGGTTGTACATCGCCGCCAGCGTGATGCCGGGCAGCTTCGTCAGTGAGCGGGCGTGTACGTCGGCCACCCAGCCGGTGCCAACGAATCCAATGCGTAGGTTTTGCATCGAAAGTCAATTTCTCAGGTGTACTTGACGACAACGGCTTGGCAGGCCGACGGGTTCTGGTCGATCATCTGCAGCGCGTCGGTCATCTTTTCGAACGGCACGCGGTGCGAGATCAGCGGGAGCACGTCCAGCGTCTGCGCCAGCCGGAGCGCCTGCTCCAGGCGGCGCTGCATCGTGTACTGCTGGCGCAACTCGGGATTGAGGCCGCTGACGTGGGATGCCCGCAACGTGATGCGTTTGAGATGAAACTCCTGGCTCAGCTGCAGCGACGCCGCCCCTTTCTGGTAGAACGACACCATCGTCACGATTCCCTCGTGCCCGGCACAACGGATCGCTTCCGGCAGGACGTCTACGTTGCCGGTCACCTCAATGACGACGTCGGCCCCCCGCCCGTTGGTAAACTCCTGCACCTGCACCCCGATGTTTGGCGAAGCGCTCGCATCCAGCACGCGCTCCGCCCCCATTGTTTTTGCAAGGGCGAGGCGCGAAGGCAGGGTGTCCACCGCCGTCACCCGCGCGCCGCTGAGCCGACACATCTGCGTGAACAGCAAGCCGAGCGTGCCCATGCCGAAGATGACCACGTCGTCGAGCAGCTTGACGCGCGCGTCGAGCATGCCGTTGAACGCGATGTTGATCAGTGCCAGGAACGTGGCCCGTTCGACGTCCATATCCGCGGGTAACTTCACGAACCCGTCCGACCGCAACATCGACTTGTGCCCCTGATTGGTCCAGACCAGGTCGCCTTCGCGTAGCTCGTGCTCATCAGGCCCGACCTCCACGATCCGTCCGACGGCGGAATAGCCCATCCACCACGCGCCCGGCGCGTCGGACTGCAGCGGATACTGCATCGCGCCCGGAGCGGGGTGATGCAGGCCGTATTGATCGGTCTTCGAGTTGAGCTGCGGCGCGGTGCCGCGGTAGAACGCCATCTCCGTCCCCGCGCTGATCGACGACGCCAACGTCCGGGCCACGGAATACTTTCCCTCCGCCCGGGGCGAGTCGGAATCCACAATCCGCGCCCGGCGCGGCGCGTCAAATCGCAGCACTTTCATCGATGAATCCTCACTGTTCCTAATGCCGCCTGGCAACACCGGCACGCGCAGACAACTTAAACACAAGCGCCTGCAGCATCAATGGCAGGAACGCGTCGCGTTTGCCGCGCGAACGACTCTGATTCGCAGCGCCGCTGCGGAAAACCAAGCTGTTGACCGCCGCTCCCGGCTAGAGCGGGTGATAAGCGGACATCCTGCGCTGTCCCAATCCTTTAGTTCACAGGCTTTTACCTCGCGCGTTTCGCCCGAACGGGGTTAGATGATGATGCGGGATGTGACCTGCAAGTCGCCACGGAAGCTGATGGCGGTCGCGTACTTAAAGCCGGGGCCCGTCACGTATGATCTGGTCCCGATAGTCTGGGCGTTTTAGAAGGTTTTCTACACGACGAAGCCGACTCCGGTCCGCGCCGAGGCGGCCGGCGCGTAAACGAAAGGCATGACCGTGACCTGGGAAGCCGAGCCTTATTTCTTTATGGGCCCCCTTTCCGCCCTGAATTTAGCAGTCGTTCATGGTGATGAGCATCGTCCGGCCCCAAAAGAAAGCAGGAGAGGCGGGAATCCGCCTCTCCTGCTTCGCTAGACATCAAATCCAGCCGTAGATTAGAGCTTGACCAGTGTCACATCGTCGAAGTACGCCCAAGATCCGGCAGCCGCGTTGGAGTAGAAGCCGATCTGGAGCTGCTCATTGGTAACGTTCACCGTGGTGCTGATCTGTTGCCAGCTCGTGCTGTTCGGAGTGTCCACATTCACCTGGGTGCCGCCATATTGCGAAATCTCCATTCGGGAATTGTAGAACGTCCCGCCTCTTCTTATCCACGCACTGACCTGATAAGTGCCGTTGGCAAGACCTGTGACCTTCTGGAGCGTGGTGACCTGATAGGCCGAGCTATTCCAATGGGTAAGGTGGAAGCTTCCCGAATGGCCACCTTGATTGGTTTCGACGTAGTCCTGATCATTCACACCATTGGCTGACCATGTGTTCCATCCGGTCGGGTTTTGGGTGAACGCGCCATCGGCTTCAAAGCCACCATTGATCAGGCCGGCGCTGGTTGTGGAGAGATTCGTCCGAGCAGCGGGATCGGTGTTCTCCCGCGATCCGAAGTTGACGTAGCGCTGAGAACCGGCAGCATTCACGGCAATGAGGGCAATGGACAAGCGTTTGTCGCCCGCGATCTGCTGGTTGACCGCACTCGTCAGGTCAATGTGAACGGTCCCCCCGACAGCCATCGACGAACCGGCGATGGTAGCCAGAACCGTGCTAGTTGCCGGTTTGTTATTCCAGGTGATGCCGGTCTCAGACCAGGAATCGTCGGTGACGAGCCGGACTTCGACGGTCATACCGGCTAAGTCGGTTCCGGCGCTGACAACCGGGAGATTTAGCGTGGCGGATCCGACCGGACCAGTATAGTTCGACAAGTTGAAGCTCAAATAGGATTGCCGGCTGTAGGACGTGCCGTCGGCCTTGACCATCAATACCGGATCGGAACCGAAATTCTGCCCAGCATAGGTTCCGTCCCGAACATAGGCATCGGTGTTCATGCTGGCGCTGGCGGCGCTGGTAAAGGTGACGTGGTTGAGATTAAACCCGCCGGTGTCGGTCACCAGCCGGAGCGTCTGCACGCCGGCCGTCAGCGATACATTGTTGACGGTGACGTCGGTCCAGATCTGCGAACCACCGGTGCTGGGGATGGCGACGGCGCCGGTCAGGTTCGTGCCCGACTGGTTCTCCAGATGGATCGAACCGCCGGAATAGCCGGCCACGCGGAAGGTGATGTTGTAGGTTCCGGCCGAAGCGACGTTGA
>CADDYU010000278.1 GCA_902810705.1 Methylococcaceae bacterium | reverse complement strand
GTGGCCCGCCGGTACGCCGGCCCCGCCGACCGCTGGACCCGCCTCGCCCACCGGGCGAACGTCGACAAGGTCTTCCGGGCGTACCGGGATCAAACAAAGGGTACAAAGGCGACGGGATTCTTTGTTGCGGCTCGGCCTGCAAACCACGCTCCGCCCCCGCGGCCGACCGCCGATCCGAAACAATGAATCCCGCCCCCTTTGATCCCCGTCTCCTTTGATTTCCCTATGACCCTTTTTCCCCTACACCGACGCGGCGTGAATAATCCGGGTTAGCGCATCGGTGCTGTGCGCGCTGAGTGAAAAAGGGCTTTACATCCTCGGCGCGACCGCGGCGCGGAAGCTACGCGGCGTCATCCCCGTCTGGCGATGAAAGATCACGCTCAGCGAACTGGCACTGGCAAAACCACAGGCATAGGCGATGTCGGTAATGCTCATCTCGCGCCTGCGCAGCAGGCGCTTGGCTTCCACCACGCGCTGGTGCCAGATCTCCTCCTGGACGCTGTGCCCCTGCGCTTTGCGCAGCCGCACCTCGAGCGATCGCCGCGAGATACCGGCCGCCGCTGCCACCGCCGTAATTTTGAATTCCGAACCGATGTGCTCACGAATGTACCGCAGCGCCAAGATGATGGCCGGATCGCTCACCGCGTAGACGTTGGTGGATTGTCGTGAAACCACTTCGCGCGGCGGCACCTCGATGGCATTCGCCGGTGGGGTTTCCCCTTTCAAAAGTCGATCCAGCAGCGCCGCAGCCTCAACCCCGCGACGGTGGAGGTCACCGTCCACGCTGGATAGGGTCGGATGGACCAGTTCGCATAGCACGGCATGGTTTCCTGCCCCCAGGATCGCAACGTCATCGGGAACTTCGAGATTCGCCGCACGAGCGGCTCGCAGGGCGATCGTGGCCAACCGGTCGTCGCAACAGAATGCCGCGATCGGTGGAACCAGCTCGCGGAATTGCTTGATCATCTGCTCATAACCAATGACTTGGAGGTCGAGCACCAGCGGGGCCCTGCCGGCTTGGGCGCAGGTGCGGATAAAGCCTTCACCTCGCTTGCGAAAGGCCGCACCGGCCGAGTCGAAGGCGCACAGCAAGCGCTGGAAACGCCTTTCCAGCAGATACTCACCCGCCGCCCGGCCGATCGCCGCGTCGTCACCACGCACCGTGGGAATGTCCGGGTATTCCAGAGTCCCGGTCACGTTGATGACAGGGCAGGAAAGCTTCCGAGCGACCTCCAGCGTCTCCGGGGTTGCCAAGGTCGCGATAGCGCCCTGGCCGTTCCATGGTGCCATCTCGGACGCTAAATCGCGTGTGGGCACGTCGAACAGGTCAATCGACCAGTCGGACCGGAGACGGGCGAACTCCGCAACGCCCTGGGCAATTTCGGTCCCATAGCCGAATTGCATTTCAATGAACAGTCCGATCCGCGGCATCCTCGTAAGTTAGCACAATTACTGCGCTGTGGCGAAAGAAGATTTTTTGATAGAGAAAGACTTGGGCGAAAAGCATGATATGTTAAGCGACGACAGGTGTGATGTACTTTAACCCCATCTCTTTAGGAAGCTGGCAATGCGGAAGTGGAAGAATATATTTGTAATGTGTGCCGTGGCGGCCATTCCGGCGACAGTGGGTCGGGCAGCCCTTGTCGATTTCGAGACGGCCGGCGATTTGACCAACAATTTCCGGCAATCTACTGGTGATGCAAACGTCGCCCAAACAGCCGACGCTGCAGGGAACGACTATGTAACTGTTAATAATCAGCAGACCGCAAATGCGGGGAAATCCTTCCTCTACGACACCACGCCCGCTGATGCGACGTCCGGGACCGCAAGTACGTTCTCGAGTACCAACCCGATAACGGTCAGTTACGCTTTTCAAGCTGGGACAACGGGTACCTCAACTAATTCGTTCGGGGTCTATATTATCGATCCTACCAACGAGACCACTAACTCGCTTCTCGCTTTGCTAAACGTGGACGCTTCGGCCACGAACGAACGCATTCGCTTTTTCAAAGATGGAAACTGGTCAACTTCTAGTGCTGGCACTCAGGTCGGATCAAACAACGATAGTTCTAGCTCGATCGTTGCCGTGGGCGACCCGTTCAAGACCCTGACCCTGACCTATTCCGTATCAGGAACGACCCCCACGCTTACGCTGGCGGTCGGCAGCTTCTCGGCCACCTCGGCTTTTAGTGCCGGTGACGCAATCACGAATCCTGAATTCGCGCTCCGTATTTATGATGCGCAGACGTCCGATGGCTCGAGCATAACCCAGCATACGACCACGGCTAATTTCGACAATTTCCAGGTTGTCCCCGAGCCGGCCAGCCTTGGCATGCTGGGCGCGGGACTGGGCCTCGCGTTGATGCGTCGGCGGCGTGCATAATTTGCTTCGGAGGGGGCGCGAGGTCGGGGACGTCTGGTCGAGATAGCGCCGCCGCCGCTTGACCAGTAGTCCACCCCGTGCGACCGTCCCTTAACGGTCGGGATGTCGGCGATCTTTACCCCCACCCGCGGCAGCGTGAAGTCGTGCCGGTTATACTGCGACGAATACACAGGCAAGCTCATTGGCCCGATCGGTTTAGCTCGTGAGTGGCACTGGCGAAAGTCGCGGCACCGTCAAGGTTTCTGTGAAGTTTTTGGCTACGACTTGCAGGCGTTAACGCACTGCTGTCCCGAGTGTGGGAAGACAAATTCGCTAAATAAAGCGTTGAGCGCAATGTCTCACCATGAGAATCGGCACTTCGGAAAATGGGCCGGGGTGACGCGGTTTATACTCACGGCATGGCGGAAATGGTTTACAGCTTGAACCATCCCTTCCGTTCGTCCTTTACCAATTCTCCCGGCCGATTCCGCACGTACATCGCGTTAATGCGCACTTTTTGTCTTCGAGGTCCGGGGCTTCGAAGCTGATTTGTTCGAAGACCTGTTCCATGATCGTGTGCAGTCGACGTGCGCCGATGTTGGTTTGTTTGTTCGCGTCGGTGGCGACCCGGGCGATTTCGTCGACGCCGTCGGGGGTGAATTCGACGTTGACGCCTTCGGTGAGCAGCAGGGCCTGTGTCTGACGCGTGAGGGCGTTGTGCGGCTCGGTCAGGATTTGCACGAAGTCCTCCTGGGTCAGGTCGTTCAGTTCGACGCGGATGGGGAAACGGCCTTGCAGTTCGGGCATGAGGTCCGACGGCTTGGCGCTGTGGAACGCGCCGGCGGCGATAAAAAGGATGTGGTCCGCGCGGACTTGGCCGTGCTTGGTCGTGACGGTGCTGCCTTCGACGATGGGCAGCAGATCGCGCTGCACGCCTTGCCGGCTGACGTCCGGTCCCTTGCCACCGTCGCTGCCGGCGATCTTGTCGATTTCGTCGAGAAAAATAATGCCCGCCTGTTCGGTGCGCTCGATCGCGAGCTTCGTCACCTGGTCCTTGTCGACCAGTTTGTCCGCCTCCTGTTGAAGCAGGACACTCCGCGCGTCCTTGACGCTGAGCCGGCGCGTCTCGCGTCGGCTGGGCATCATTTTTTCGAACATGCTGGAAAGTTCCGGGTCCGAATCCAGACCGGCCGCGCCGAGCAGACTGGACGCGGCGCTGGATTTTTGTTCCACGCCGATTTCGATGACGCGGTCTTCAAGTTGTCCCGCGCGCAGTTGCTCGCGGAATTTTTCGCGTGCGGGCGGCGCGCTGCGTAGCCTCCTCGTCACCGTACGCGGGCGACATGCCTGCCGGGACGAGCGTGTCGAGCAAGCGCTCTTCGACCTGCGCCTGGGCCGGGCCTTCGACGGTGGTGGCTAGTTCATCGCGTACCATTTGCAGCGCGACTTCGAGCAGATCGCGAATCATCGATTCGACGTCACGACCATGATACCCGACCTCGGTGTACTTGGTCGCTTCGACCTTGATGAACGGCGCCTGCACCAGGGCCGCGAGTCGGCGGGCGATTTCGGTTTTGCCAACGCCGGTCGGACCGCTCATGAGGATGTTCTTGGGCGCCACGTCACCGCGAATGTCATCGGGCAGTTGCTGGCGTCGCCACCGGTTACGGATCGCGACGGCAACGGCACGCTTGGCGTCGGCTTGGCCGACGATGTACTTGTCGAGCTGGGCAACAACTTCACGCGGGGTCAGGTTGATCATGCTTTGATCTTAGTCGTGCGATGGGGTGGGACAAGGCAGCGCCCGTGCGCGGTTTGTCTCACCGGTCCCTGCGGTTTGTCTCACCGCGCCGCTGCCCTATTATGCGCCTGCGCATGATCCTGCTGCACCCGTGGCTGATGTCGGTCGCGCTGGCGGTGACGCTGGCATTGGTGACGCTGCGCCTGCGCCGCGGAACGGACGGCGTCATGACCGCGCTTGTCGGCGCGGGCTTGGTTTTTCTGAGCATCGCGCTGGCTGATCCGATCTGGAACCGACCGGGAAAGATGGAAAGGGGACGTAGCTCTTCGCATGATCCTCCGCGTTTCCTTGGGCCGCCACGGTCACGCGATGTCCACGGCAGCGGCAGCTTTTGGGCGGTCAGTCCCGTCAAGGCGGCATCCCCCGGCGGACGACTGCGGCGAACACATGCGCGGGAAAAATTGTCCTGGGAACGCGGGTGAAGAGCTGCGTCCCCTTCAATGTTTCCGGCGCAGAGTCCTCTGTATTGTAC
>CADDYU010000277.1 GCA_902810705.1 Methylococcaceae bacterium | reverse complement strand
ATCGACCTACTACGAGCACAAGGCCCGGCAGGCGGACCCGGCCCGGTGCCGCCACGGGCCCAGCGTGACCTCGAACTCGCGAAGGAGATCCAACGGGTGTACGCGGAGAACTTCCAGGTCTACGGCGCGCGCAAGGTCTGGCGGCCACTCGGGCGCGAAACATCTCAAGGGTGCTGTGCGTGGTGGGAAGTGCCGGACGACCGTCGGCGACGACAACGCTCAGCGTCCGGCCGACCAGGTGAACCGGCCGTTCGCAGCGACCCGCCGTGACCACCCTTGGGCGGCCGATTTCACGTATGTCGCGACCTCGACGGGTTTCGTCTACGTGGCTATTGTCGTCGATGTGTTCGCCCGCCGCATCATCGGCTGACGGGTGGCGTCGTCGATGAAAGCGGAACTCGTCCTGGACGCACTTGAACAGGCGCGTTGGTCACGCTCTGGAATCGACGGGGTCGTGCACCATAGCGATCAGGGCCGCCAGTACCTCTCGATCCGCTACTCGGAACGCCTGGCCGAAGTCGGCGCCGTGCCCTCGGTGGGCCGCGTCGGGGATTCCTACGACAACGCCCTGGCCGAGCCATCATTGGGCTATACAAGGCCGAGCTCATCCACCACCTGGGGCCTTCGCCACCTCAAGGCGGTCGAGTACGCGACCCTCGAATGGGTCGATTGGTTCAACCACGCCGGCTGCTGGAACCGATTGGCTATGTGCCGCCAGTGGAGTTGGAACAGGCAGATGAACGCCAACAGGAAAAGTCAGCCAGAGCGGCCTGACTCAACGTCAACAGTCTCCGGAAAAACCAGGGCGGTTCAGAGCACAAAAACAGGCGGAGCAGATGATTTTGAATTAGCCGCCGCCAAAAATACCGTCCGTCCGAGCGAGGGCATGGCGGAAGGGGCTGCGGGGGCCCTCGACACGACTACCGCTTTCGATGCACACGGCTGCTTCTGACACTGCGGCTAGGCTTTGGACTAAGCTGAAAATCGCGCTAGAGATGTTGCTACGACGAATAACTGTAACTTCCGCCAAATCTATAAATACACATCACCGTGCTGGGCGAGCTATCCGAACTGCCGTCAGAAGCAACCACTTCAAAGCATTTGGTATCTTTATTTCCCGGATCACCGGGCGTGTAGCTTGTTGAACTGCTAATCGCGATCTGAGTGGTTGGGACGCAACGGGTTAGCGTCCGCTGGTTACTCATCATGCAGCTATAAATCTTGTACTGCGTTGCACTTGTAATGGCTGACCAAGCGATGGCTTTGGGGTCAGTCCCTGTCCAGGCCGTGATCGGCGGGCTGATTGGTGTCGGCGTCGGCGTTGGCGTGGGCGTTGGGCTGGGGCTAGGGTGTAGCCGTCCTTAACAGCATAACCCCTGATTTCACCGGATCAGTCCCTGCGATGTACGAGGTAAGTTGCACGGCCTGGATAGCGTTGCTCGCATCTGCCCACGTCACAGTGACGTCGGCTTGCTTGCAATTGACCGAATGCGCACAGGGTGTGATGGTCCAAGTTCGGGTAAAGTTGCTGTTGACACCAGGAGGGGTATCATTATCCGAACCGGAATAACCGGTATAAGCATTTTCATTGGCAAACCAACGCAGTTCTTCGATTTTGTCTTGTGCAAAATTCACGGCATGAGTTTTCATGCGGCTATCGGCGCTGTTGCTTAGGGTAAAGCCCTGCAATTTTGCCAGCCCCAGGATCGCCACAGCTCCGACCAGCGAGGCGATCAATGCCTCTATCAGGGTAAAGCCGCGTTGCGTGGGGGAGAGCCATTTTTTCACGGTAATTTTCCTTTAGAAATCTTTCCAGGTGCCGGGGATTTTATAAATTCCATCATTAATAAAGCTAAAGCTGTTACCTAAACTCTTGACAGTGCCACTTGCATCCGTCCAATCATGAATGGCGGTATTTGCATTCAGCTTGGAAACATTTCCATTTATCACAACGGAGCCATAAATAGCCGCCCCGCCCCAGCCATTAGCGCTACAAGGTGCATCGACAAAAACGATACCATAAATGGTAGGGCTACCATTGATCCTTGGGCAATCAGCAGCTGCATCAAATACTAAAATAACCGGGTGGGTCGGAGATCCCCATGATGTGTGATAATTGCCCGAGTCCGATACCCAGACATAATTGCGATCACTGTCAGCAATACGGGCGGCAACTTCCGCATCGGCTCTCGCCTTGATCTGTTCGCGCGTTGTCGTACCAAAGATATATTCCCAAGCTTTTCCGGGTGGAAACAATGCGCCTACGGGTTGACCGCCATGCGCATTTAAATGTCCTTGTTTCAAGCACGGATTGTCAGCATCGTTACCATCACCCCATACACCTTGATTCGCCGAGCTATTGGATGTTCCCACGGCAATGCTGTCAGCACGCGTGCCAATATAAAGATCGGGCCCGCCAACTACGCCATCCAAACAGCCATCGATTACCAGTGGTGGAGCATTAAATTGAACTTTAACGTATTGCTCGTTTGTTGCCGTAATGGTGTTGTCGTGCGTTTCCGTCGCGATTGAAAGAACCTTAATATAACTAGATTTTAATTCCCGCTGATAAGTTACATTGAGCATATAAGAAAAATCGCCTAGTGTGATATTTTCGCTTGCGGTATTGGGTAACGAGGATTGATTACCGTCGGAATTAGTCCAGGTTAATCTCTTATAGTTACTGTAAGCGCTATCGTTTGTCAGATAAGCGATACCGTATTCTATTCCCGCATTGGCGGCTTCAAAAGCCTCTCTCGCCCGCAGATCGTTGCCGACAATTTGTTGCTCCATAATCCCGGTGCGCGCCGTGGTGAGCGAGATTACCGTCATCGCCAGCGCCAGCATCGTCACTACCAGCAAGGTAGCCGCGCCTTGTTGGCGGGCTTTTGATTTGAAATTCGAAAATGTCATGATTGACTCGATAGGGCAAAACGATTACCGAGGGGCCAGATATTTGTCGTTGCGCACCCGCACCTGTTCGGCGATGGTCTGCGTGACGGCGTTGTCGTCGCGCAAACGGCCGGTCAGCGAAATGGCGACCTTGCGAACATATAAACGTGCATGATCCGGTCTGCCGTCCCCGATGCGGATATTGCAGCTTTCGCCTTTGTCGTCGCATAGATTGTCGTCGCATAGATCGTCGCATAGATTATTACCGTAAGTGCCCGTTTTGCAGCTCAAGCCAACCGTAATGGGATCTTGATCATCGCCATCATCGCCATCATCGCCATCATAGCAACCGTCATTATCGCTGTCGGTGCTCATGCTGCTGACGTCGAGCTTTGCTGACTTCAGCGTGAACATCAAGCTGGTGATTTCTACTTCGGGTTCGGTGATTCTTTCCCACACACGATCGTTCGGCTCGGTATTGCAAGTTGTATTGTCTAACTTATCGCTTACTCGCATAGCCAGTTCGCCACTACTATTCAATCTAAATCCGAGCCTTTCTTTGGGATCAATTGGTACTCGTACTGGATCGTCATCGAGATTATAGGCGTAAAGAATACAGTTTTGGCTGCCTCCGTCGTAATCCAATACGGCAATGTCTGTGGTTTCATCAAAAAAAGGATTGTCTTGTAGTGAAGCAATATAAGTATCAGGATGGGAGGTTACAAACCCCGCCCGCCTAATATCGCGCACCATAATGTCCATCATGGCGCGTAGGTCCTGATTTAATCGAGTGAGTTTAATGTTGTCAGCCTGACCCTTGAGCGCGGTAATAAAGACGCTGAGGCCGCCGGCGACGACGATTAGTCCGATCAGCAGGCCTATCATCAGTTCAACCAATGTTACGCCTGTCTGTCGTTTATGGGTTTTGGAGGACATGCTTCGTATCCCTCTATACCGCAAATCCGGATGCGGCCTAGCGTACTCACTATTACGCCGGCGCTAAAATTATCGGAGGCGATTGTGGCTGTGCCGTTATTGGGGTTGGTGCCTCTTATCGGATCAAAGGTAGTATAGACGCCCCCAAAGGCCGCCGATAACGTTGTTGAAGGAAAATCGCTGCCATTCACAGTTTTGAGCAGCGTATTGCTGCCGGTCGGGTCTACATTAATGGTGTAACTCCATGAACTGCCGGTGATAAAAGTTACTCTGACTTTGAGGTTACGTTTAATGGCTTCAGCCCGCGCCCAGCGTAAATCGGCTAGCACGGCTTCCGCCGTCCCGATGGTGCGCTGCTTTTCGACGGTGGTCTTGAATGAAGGGACAGCCAGCGCCGCTAGAATAGCGATGATTGCGATGACTATGATGAGCTCGAGTAGCGTGAAGCCGGAACTCCTTGATTTTCGCATGTCGGCCTGGTTTTTTTCTAACGATGCATCGATAAGTATAGATTTCTGATGAACCGATGAGAATTTGGCCAAAAATCTTTTTTCAATTAGCAGATGAAATCAGTGATTATGTAGGAGCGAATTTGTCCGCCCTGGCAACATAAGTCAGCCCTGCAAATGCTCTCCTTAAGTTTAAGGAAGTTACTTTTGGCCGTATCCTTAAGCATTCCTTATTGGGTGGTGGGTTAATTTGATTTAATGGCTAGAATATTCACTTTGCTTTCGTTCGTTTATCAGAAGCACAACCATGGCGCATCAACTCGTTCGTTGCAAATATTGTGAAAGCCCCGATGTAGTTCGTT
>CADDYU010000276.1 GCA_902810705.1 Methylococcaceae bacterium | reverse complement strand
ACATCGAAGTCTTTTATAACCGGCAGCGCAAGCATTCGACGCTCGGATATCGGACTCCCATCGAGTTCGAACAGCTGTACCGCAAAACGGCTTAATTTTGTGTCCGGAAAACTCTTGCCAGATCAGCGCCGATGCCGGTGCCGAACTACTGAAGGTCACCGAGGTCGCCTCAGGCACGCGGCTGTGGCAGGCGGAGGACCGCTCCCCCTTCGGCTTCGTAGCGCAGGAGATCTTCGGCAACCGGCTCCGGACGATCCGGGGCATCGATCCGAAGCTGGGCCAGCTGCGGGAACTGAAGGCGGGGTTCGTCTCTTCCGGTCCAGAGGGCAGCGGTTTCGATCCCGAGCAGCCGGGCGCGATGACTCCAGGCTTGGACCTCGCCGCCCCCCTCGTGCAGGCGTTGGTGTTCGGCTACGACGCGAACCGAAACTTGAATTCGCGCCGCGACCTGCGCCTTGGGGTAAACGAGACCTTCGAGTACGACGACCTCGATCGTCTTTCGCTCTGGAACATCAACACGCCAGGCGGCACCGCGCGGTTCCGGTATCTCTACGACGCCTTCGGCAGCTTGTCCGAGCGACGTTTGGAGGCGGGGACCGGCGGCGATATGATCTTCAGCCACGAGGGCGCAAGCCAGGGGGCGGGTCCTCAGGCGATCACCGGACTGACGGTCGCGGGAACCCGCGTCGCCTCCTATCAGTATGATTCGATCGGCAACCGGACCGCTGGAGGCGGGCTGACGATCGACTACACGCAGTTCGACCTACCCAAGCGCGTGCGCTCTGCCGCCGGAACCACGGAGTTCCTGTACGACGGTTTAGGGGCGCGGGCGGCCAAGCGAACCGGAGATGACGAGACGGTCTACCTGGACAAACTGTACGAGCGGCAGCGGAGCGGCTCGTCCGTGCACCACGTGTTCCACGTCGCGGCTGCCGAGCGGGATGTGGCCCAGATCGTGTGGGAGGAGGTGGGTGGGCGGATCGTCGCCGAGGAGATGCAGTACCTGCACGACGATCACCTGGGATCGACGGAGGCGGTCACGCGCGGCGATGGGATGGTGTTGGGGCATGTGCGGTTCGATCCGTTCGGCAGCGTAGCCTATCCGGCCAACCCCGCGCAGCCCGGCAGCGGCCTGCCGGCGTCAATGCGCCGGGGTTTCACCGGGCACGAGCATGACACCGAGCTGGGTCTGATCAACATGACGGGCCGGATGTACGACCCGCAGGCGGCACACTTCCTGACGCCCGACCCGCTGCTGACGGAGCCGCTGCTCGCGGAGGGACACAATCGTTATGCGTATGCCCTGAACAACCCCCTTTCGCTAGTCGATCTTTTCGGTCTCCAGGCCGGCACCGTCCAGGGTGGCCCAGGCGAGGGCGGTAGCAGCAGTGGTGGGGGCTCTGGAAGCCAATCATCGTCGGGGGGCGGGACAAAGGTTTGCTTTTTCATCTGCGTTGGCTCTGGGGGCGTAACCTTCGAGCCGACGATCGGCGTCGTCGACGTGTCCCCGGCACCGCCGCGCAATCCGGACCAGGGCAACGTCGGGACCGGCGGTAAGCACGACGACAGTGGCAGCACGACAGCCTGCACGACGCCTTCTGGAAGCGGGCGGGGTGGTGGCGGGACCCAGCGCCAATGGGGGAGCTACGATCCAATCAGCAGGATGGGTGTACAGAATCTAGGGATTTATGGTGAAGGTATGGCGGGACCGGGCACGATTGGACTGCCCGCGCTCATAACTAGTGGGGGATTCGCGACCGGAATGGCGCTGCCGTATATAGGGCTCGCCGGGGTGGATCTCTTCATGCTGGGTCAGCCATATCTTGAATCTCTTGTATCGTCTGTCGCAATGCGTACAGCGGCTAGGTTGGGTTTTGAACTCGGTGGTAGACCGGGCTTTTATGCCGGTCTGGGGACATCGGTAACGCCCACCCTCGTCAGCAAGTACGCCGAGGGGCTCCGACTTGGAGGTATTCTCGCTCAAACGCCTGGCGGAGCGTTTCTTAATGCTCTGCAAAACGCTCTGCAAAACCTGAGAGTACCGCTGCAGCTGCAGCCTTGGGTGTGGAGGGCGGCTTCCGCTTTCTACGCTTGGGAGGCGGTGAACAGGGGCGCCCAAGTATTCGTGATACGCGCTGGTACGTTGTACCCCAGCAGCATTTGGCTATTGGAGAGGGCAATCCTGCGATCGGGAGGCATCCCGATCGAGGTACACTTACGGGTGTTGCCATAAAATGGTGCCGTTTATAATGGATAGTAAAAAAGCTGACGATTTATTTTGCCGCGCAATCGCCAATACTTGCGCTACGGTCAGCATTCAGAAGGAATAAGCTATGCTCAGAAAGCAAAAATCGTGGTTACTTGGTGTTACTTACCATGCAACTGAGCGCGGCTATAACCGATAAGTCATTTTACCGCGAATGAGGACTTTCAGTTCTCTCTCGAGAATCTCTCAGCGATTGCGTCGTCATTTTTTGCGAAACCTTTTGGGACTTCCCTGTCACCAAAAGGAGCAAAAAATTGGCGACGGGTTATTGCCTGCGGCGGCCCGCGCTCGTCCTGCGTCCGCCACGTCTCCCTACTCCGCTACGCTGCGCACCGCACCATGGCTCCCACACTGACTTGACGCCGGTTCGGTGGCCTTATGTTTTGTCTCCGCCTCCGCTGGTGCTCCGACTCCGACAAAACATCCGGCCCTCCGGCTACGCGGGGATCGTCGCACTCCGCTCGTCCGCTAGCGCGGCCTCGACTTCCTTGTGCTCCTTCATTGTTATGAAGAATAGATCAGATTCAGCGCGGCCAAGCCCGAATCACCTTTCTTGCGCCACCGGTCCTCCGGGGGGCGTCCAAAGGATCCTTCCGCCGACGCGGTGATGGCCTTCGGCGGCCCCGGCCGGTCCAATCGCAAACAGGAACTCTTTCGGAGTCCCCCCTATCCTGCCGCTCAATGCCGGAACCGCTCGCTCTCGGTGACTCGATGTCCGGCGCAGGCCTTGCCAATTCCCTCAGGGAATGCGCTCGGGCCTTGGGCTTTTGGGGACTATTCGGTTCGCTCTCTATGGCATTGACCCCTGGCTCGCAGCGTACGCCCTGCAGTACCGCACGGATCCCAAATGCGACTACATCAAGTACGATTACACTAAGTTTTGGATAACCATGTTCAGTATTCCCAATAGATGTAGCGACTTAATTTCATCCGCGCCCCGGACGAGGATATCCGCCCGTTGGGGACCACATCGATGGAGATCAAGCCCGACCTTGGGACCGGATTCATTAAGCACAGGACCAGATTGATGGATACGGGACCGGGAACAGCGTGGCAGGACCACGCTCATCGAGACTGGCGCTTGGCTACAGCGGTCGGTATGCGGTCGCCCGCCTCGAGCTACTTCGCGGCGAGTACGACCGCCCCTGTCAACAACACCCAGGAGTTGGCTCAAGACTTGTCGGATTCATCGTGGCGGCGCCATCACACGCCCGTCTCGTTGAGCCCCTTGGGCGCACGGCGAGCCATGGGTACATGCCCCAGAGGGCGTCTAGTCCGCGCGTAGGTGGAATAGGTGTGGTAGATAACGCCATCCTCCAGCACGAACGCGCTCAGGCCTGGCCTATCGCGATCGTACGTGGGCACGTTGGTTCCGCACATGGCGGCAAACATCTCCTCTGCTCCCTCGCCCATCGCCTGCCCCTCGCGCCACTGAAAAGCGTCAGAATATGCCGCGGTAGCCCGAGCGTATCCTGGTCCACGCTGGTAGTTATATTCAAGGCCCGCCCGCCTGCTCTTCGGTGAACCAGACGTTGAAATCGGCGTTGGAGTCGGTGCCGAACGAGGACGTCCAGGGAAACGTCCAGCCCATCCGCCGCCTGTACGCCTGGAGTTTCTCGAGCGGCGCCCGCGACACCGCCCAGAGCATCACGTCATGATTGGCCAGATGGACGGCAATGCCGTCGAAGCCGTCCGCGATCGCCGAGCAGGATGGGCAGCCTGCCGTCCAGTCAGGTCCGAACATGAAGTGATAGACGAGGAGCTGCGAGCGCCCTCGAAAGAGGTCCGCCAGCGAGGCGTTCCCCTCGTCGGTCGCGAATCGGTACGCCTTGTCGATCCGTACCCACGGCAGGGCCTGACGTTGGCGCGCCAGTTCGTCGCTCCGCCGGGTGAGCGCCTTCTCCGCCTCGAGCAGCTCGAGCCGCGCCGCCAACCACTCTTCACGTGTGCCGATCTTGTGGGTCGTTATGGTTTTCTCTCCTCTGAGTGCTTTACATCGGTTGCTGGTCGTCCACTAGACTAGCGTCCGGCATCGAACGGCGGGAGTGACAAGTGTGGCGGGATTCCGATGGACACGGCAATCATGGCCGCGGCGCGCGCTGGCCGCGGGTGATCCCCTTGGCGCCCCGACCGGATGGCCTTGCGCGACGATGCGCCGGCGCTCGCATTGCGCGGCATCGCGCTGGCGCAGCTCGGCGATCTCGAGCGCGCGAAGGTGCTCGTGCGGCGTGCGGCGCGCGCCTTTGGTCAAAATGAGGCCGTGGCCCACGCGCGATGCGTCGTCGCCGAGGCCGAGATCGCGCTCGCCGTGCGCGACCTGGGCTGACCCGCGACGAGGCTCGACGGGGCGCGGGCCACGCTCGAAACCCACGGCGACCGGGCCAA
>CADDYU010000275.1 GCA_902810705.1 Methylococcaceae bacterium | reverse complement strand
CGTGCAGCGCCTCGACGGTCAGGATCAGCTCCCGCCCCGCCAGCCACAACTCGCGCGGCGACGGGTTCGCGGCCAGGAATTCGTCGAACGTCCGCCCCGCGGCGTACTCCCACACGAGGTACGCCGGCCCCGCCCCGCCCGGCTCGCGCTCGATCGAGTGCAAATTCGCCACGCCGGCGTGCGCCAGCTCCCGCACGCGGGCGAGGCGCTGCTTGATCGCCGGGTGGAGCTGGCCGCGGTGCAGGCAGTCGTCGTCGAGCGGCTTGAGCACGACGTACCGGTCCGCCGCCGACAGCGCGAGGTGGGACGCCGGCGCCAGCGCGCGAACCACCCGATACCCGGCGATCTCGCCGGGCGGCGTGGCCGTATTGGGGGCGTCGGCCGTCGTCGCCATGCAACCCCTTTCCGCCAGAAAGGGCCGGGACCGGTCGGAGAAACGAATCGGCGATGCTACCGCCGAGCCGACCGGAGTCAACGCCGCCGCGCGGCGCAGACCGGCGAGAAGCCGCCACGATCGTCCCGTTGCACGTCGTCTCACTCCCCCAGCCACGCGTGGGCCGTGCAGGACTTGAAGGTCCGCATCGGCAAGCAGATGGTTGAGGTGAAGCTCAGCGCCCTCGGCGACGCCGAGTTTGAGATCGCGCGCGTTACGGAAGAATTGACCTCTTCCCCGACGAGTTCGACCGGAGCGTCAGCTTCGAGCAAGCCGAGTGACCCGCCCTCCCCCCGGGGTTGCGTGTGCGAATGAAGACGGACCGTTTCCAGCCCAACGCGGAGCGCTGATCCGTCCACCCGCCGGCCCGCAGGCGCCCCCCGACGAACGCCGATACAACGTCGCCGGTGCAGCCCGGCACGACCCCCGATTGTTCGCCCGCCGCCACCACCGCCGGTAGACTGCACGCGTATCCGACGCGCGCGGGACTGTCCCCTACTCCACCGCTTCTCAGACAAGGGAGGCCGATGACATGCACACCGCTGCAGGCCGCCGAAATCCCATACACCGTATTCTCAATGGCTGAGGCGTTCTCTGCCAGTGTGAATGCGATTATGCAGGCATCCAACGAGTCGGCGAACGTGGCGAAAGGCGTCGACCGCGAACACCTTCTGACGGTTCCTACAATCGTCAACGAAAGCTTCGCGGTCGAATTGTACTTCAAGTGCCTCCACTCGATCGACGACGTCAGCAGGAATGCGCCTCGCGGACATGACCTTCACAAGCTTTACACAGGACTCGGTACGACGCGGCAGTCATCGGTCCGATCCCGATTCGAAAAGGTGAGGGCGTCGAACCGCGTCACGGCCGCGCGGGCGTCTCGAATGAGCCGCCCGGCTCTGCCAACGATTGAAGAGACGCTAAAGGAGTCCAGCAGGGCATTTGAACAGTTTCGCTACGTCTGGGAAGGCGAGAACCGCATTAGGGGCTTCGATCTCATGAACGTTCGCGCTGCTCTTCGAAGTGAGATCATCGCCGCGAGGCCCGACTTCAAGCCCTTGGTCGAGCTTATGGCAATGACCGCTATTGCTGTCACGCCTTGTGGACCTGACTGTCGTGGGATCTTGAGCCGCCACAGTTAGCCGGGTAGGGAAAGAGGTGATATCCATCGTCGTCAAGACCCGGGGATAACGGCCGGGGGACTGGGGATAGTCTTGCTCTGTCTCAACCCTCGGTTCCCAGGCTGCCGCGGTGCTAGGAGGGCACCGGCACCACACCAATTCGTGGGGAAACGGCACGGTGGTCGAGACCTCCGAGTGCCAGGCCGGGGCTGAAACCGAGGGTTGAGACAGAGCAGGATAGTCTCCTTTTCCGTCCCTTACCGTTTCAAGTACCAGTCAAGGAATACGAGTCCCGACGAGGAGGCCGCTGCACGGGCCGCCGGCGGTGAAGGCGTCTTGCGACTTCCATTCCATGCCGATCAGATAGTCCCCACACCGCCAGTACCGCGAGACGAACGGGAGTTGCGTGTATGTAGAGATTGGCCGTCGCGCCGCGTCGTTGCGATCACGAGGTCGTCGCCCTTGGTCATGCCTTTCTGGGTGAACTGGTGAACCCATGTGCCGGTCGTGTGGAACGGCCGCATCTGCCAGCGACCCAGGAACGGGTCGCCGGCCGCCACATCCGCCGGCGCGACGGGACCGGCGTCACGTGCTTTCATTAGTTCCGCACGCGTAGCGAGCGCGCCGTCAAGGTTTCCCTTTCGGGTCTCCGCGGTCACGATCTCCTCAAGCCGCTTCACGTAGTTTGCGCGAGCGGCCGTGACCTTATCGCTGTACTCCTTCTCGGCACGCTGTACGACGGCGACACATTGGCGTTCGGCGGAGACGGCGTCTACCGGTAGCCCGGTGGGTTTTGACGTCTCGTCTGCAGTCACCTGCGACGCGGTCGCTAGGACCATTACGATCGTACGTATTCGGGTCTGCCGCATGCCCTGTCCTCCTGTTGGCCAGTCTGGCACAGCCTAACAGGCGCTGAGTTCCATGCCAAAGAGCGGACGGGAACGGAGCGGACAACGGAACATCGAGTTCTTCCCGGGCTGCTTTCTCCGTCTCTCGACAGTGTGCGCGTCGGGTCTCGCCTCCGCGCGCGGGCGGTTCTGCGGCTTGCGCGGGGGAGTCCCGCGCCCGGGCGGGGAATCCGAATGCCCGAGGGGCGGATAAGGGAACATGCAGCTTTTCTGAAGCCGTACGTCCCTCGAAGACGTCTGTGCGTCCTCTTCCTACCTCTACGCGTCTCTGCCAGACGTCTTCGCGTCTCATTTTCACCCCTACGCCTCTCTCGTAGATGTCTGCGCGTCTCTCGGAGATGTCTACGTGTTTTTGGGAGACGTCTGCGCGTCTTTGATTGACGTCTGCGCGACTCTCGGAGAGGTCTGCGCGACCCATTTTTACATCTACGATGAATTCTTCCACTTCGTGCGGGAGCCTTCCCGGCCGCCGCACTCGGTTTTCGGGCTCCGGAGGAGTTTGTATCGCACGTGGGATCGGGCCGGGGCGGAGGGCGTGGGCTCGGGCGGGCGGCAGCCAAACGGCCGACATATGTTGGGTTTTATCCGCGGCATTTCGCGTGAATCGCGCGGAATCGGGGTCAGTCTCAGCGCAATCCGTGCTGAAACGACGCGGCGAACAGACGGAACCAACACGTGTGCCACGTGGCACACGCGCAGGCACGATCAAAAACCAGCGTTTTCGACCCGCCGGCGTGGCCGCGGCCGGTGTTCCACGTGGAACAGGCGCATGTTCCACGTGGAACACGGGCGCGCGCCCCTGCTCCGTGCGCGCGCGATGTTCTCAACTAAGTTGCGGCTTAAAAACGCGTCCGCGCCGATCGTAGCACGGGCTTCCAGCCCGTGTTGGTCGAGGGATCAACACGGGCTGGAAGCCCGTGCTACGGGTTCTCGGACAGGACCCAGGTCGCGGTTCGTTCGCCCGGGTGACGGGGGGTGCGCGTCTTCGCGGCGAAGCCCCGTGACGGTGGCCGGCGCATGGGCGCCGCCGCTACAGCAGGCGTTCGCCCTTGCCGCGGGGGATGAGGGTCAGGACCTTGTCGACGATCTGCTCGACGGTGATCCCCTCGGCCTCGGCGTTGAAGTTGGGGACGAGGCGGTGGCGGAGGACGGCGGGCGCGACGGCCTCGACGTCCTCGAGCGTGACGAACAGCCGCCCGCGCATCAGCGCGCGGGCCTTGCCGGCCAAAATCAGGTACTGCCCCGCGCGGGGGCCGGCGCCCCAGCTGAGCCAGTGGCGGACGAAGTCGCTGGCGCCGGGCTCGTTCGGGCGGGTCGCGCGGACGACGTCGAGCGCGAAGTGGTAGACGTGGTCGCCGACCGGCACGCGGCGGACGGTCTCCTGCAGCCGCATCACCCGGGCGGCGTCGACCAGCTTCGCCACCCGCGCCGCCGGGGCACCGGTCGTCCGCTTCAGCACCTCCAGCTCCTCGTCGCGCTTCGGGTAGTTCACGGTCACCATGAACATGAACCGGTCGAGCTGCGCCTCGGGCAGCGGGTAGGTCCCCTCCTGCTCGATCGGGTTCTGCGTCGCGAGCACGAAGAACGGCTGCGGCAAGTCGAACGTCTTGTTGCCGGCCGTCACCTGACGCTCCTGCATGGCCTGCAGGAGCGCGGCCTGCGTCTTGGGCGGCGTGCGGTTGATCTCGTCGGCCAGCAGCAGGTTGGCGAAGACCGGGCCCTCCTGGAACTCGAACCGCCGCCGGCCGGTGTCCGGGTCTTCCTGCAGGATGTCGGTGCCGGTGATGTCGCTCGGCATCAGGTCGGGCGTGAACTGGATGCGGGCGAAGCTCAGGTCCATCGCCTGCGCGAGCGTCGAGACGAGCAGCGTCTTGGCCAGCCCCGGCACGCCCTGCATCAGCGAGTGGCCGCGCGCGAAGATCGCGATCAGCAGTTCCTCGATCACGCGCTCCTGGCCGACGATGACCTTCGCCAGTTCGGCCTGGAGCTGGTGGTAGGTCTGGCCGAGGAAGCGCGCGGCGTCGAGGTCGGCGTCGGAGGAGGCAGCGGCGGCGGCGTCGGGCGTGAAGGCGGACATGGGGCATCCCCTACGGTTTGAGCACGCGGACCGATTCGACCGCCCAGTCCCCCGCCGACTTCCCCGCCGGCACGAGGACCCGCACGCCGACGTACTTCGGCTTGCCCGGCGACAGCCCCGACGTGCCGACGTACAGCCGCCCGTCACGCGTCCGCACGGCCGCCGCGTCGTCACGGTGGCGGTCCACGAC
>CADDYU010000274.1 GCA_902810705.1 Methylococcaceae bacterium | reverse complement strand
GCCGACGCCTTGAACTCCGCCGGATAGGTCTTGGGTTTTGATTTCTCGCTCATGCTGACACACGCCTCATCTAGTAATTTCGTAATAGTGTGAAGTTGTGTGTCCGGGATAGTCTAGCCAGATCACAATACCGTCCCCGGCGTCGTCAACGGCAAGATCGACGCGCGCGGCAGCGTGCGCGTTTGGGACCTTGCCAAACGAACGATCAAGAAGAAGATCACGGTAGGCGATCCGAACAACCCGCCTGGCACGATCAACGTCGAGCTGATTCCGAATGATCCGAAACTGCGCGCCTTTGTCACCGGCGTATTCGACGGCAAGCTTTACCTCGTCGATCCTGGGGCCGGAACGGCGCAGCCCGTCGTCGATTTCAATCAATTCGCGCTGCCGGGCGCCCCCGACCCGTGGCCGCACTTGTTCAAGATCAATCGGGCCGGCACGCGGCTTGTCGTCACGCTGAACTACAAGGGGCTCGACGGGAAGGTGGTGTGGCTCAACATCGAGGACCCGGAGCATCCGGCCATTCTCAGCGTCGTGGAATTGGGCGAGAACTCGGGGCCGCACTACGTAGGCTTCAGCCCGAACGAAGACCGCATCGTCGTCGCCGACTACTTCCTCGTGCAGGATCTCTTTTCGAGCGGAGTCGTCCGGGTGGACGGAGATCGCAAGATCCATGCATTGAACATCGTTGGGGATCAGCTGGTTCTTGACCCTCGTTTCAACCTCGATTTTAACCGCGACATTCCGACTGGCCCCGCGCGGCCGCATGGCGTTGCCGTCGTAAGCAGGTGACCGGAAAGAGCGCGCGGGCGCCTCTTCGCTGGCGCGCTCTCTCAGATTTCTAACTTATAAATTAACGTCTTAGTTTTTGCCCAAGCTCGGTGGCCCGATGGTTGGCCCTGTCCCTACGCGCCTCCCGTAGTTACCCGGACGAGGCGAACGCCTTCGCCGGGAACGCGGTGGGATTTTTCCCAACCGCTTTGCTAACATCGCTCGATCGTTAGAGATGAGGCAGCGAAGTGGCAGCACGGCAAGCGGTGACGAAGTCGCCCGGCAAGAATTCGGCGAATAAATCCTGCAAGGGCAAACCGGCTTCGGCCCGGAAATCAGCCCCGACACCGGCGCGCCCGCCCGCTTGGCGCTGGCCGTTGCTAATCGGTTCTGAAGTATGCGCTCTCATCGCCGCCGGATTGATCGGGACCATCGCAGTGCTGGGCCAGGCGGCGGAATGGTTCGCCGGTACCGGGCTCGCCGGGAGCCTTCTGCCGTTCGCGGGGATGGTACTGGGGCTCGCCCTGGCGGGATCGGTACTGATCCGGGGCTGGCTATGGGTCCGCGCTCGGCTGCGCCGGAAGGCGGCCCTGCTGCCCGCGGCGCTGGCGCTGGGCGTCGCCGCCGGCGCGGGCGTTTTCACGTTGCAGGATGCCTTCCGGCGCGAACTCAGGAATCTCCGCACCCTCGTGGGTGGCACCGAGGAGGCCGGCCGGACCACGATCGCGCACCAGGTTTTCGCCGCCTATCGCCGCTCCGATCTGACGCAGATGGAGCGCCTCATCGGCCGCGCCCGAACCTATCTGCCGGCGATTCAACAAGCCGCCGCGGCCAACGGTGTCGACGGCGAGGTCATGGTCGGCATCGGCGCGGCGGAATCCTCGTTCTATCCGCGCGACAGCAAGGACGGCGGCCGCGGCCTCTTCCAGATCACGGTCCCGCCCAAGAGCGCCATCGAAGCCGTTAAAAAACAGCTCGCCGCCCAGCCTGACCCCCACAATCCGATCCATAACGCCTATCTGGCGGCGGCGACCTTCCGCCACTATCTTCAGGACATGAAGGGCGATTTGTTCCTGGGCCTGCTCGCCTACAACATCGGCCCCAGGAACGGCGGCCTACGTTCCATCATGAGCCAGTACGGCGCCCGCGATTTCGTCACCATCCAGCCTTATTTGCAAAATCTTCCCCGCGATTATCCGATCCGCGTGCTTACCGGGGCCCTGGCTTACCGGTTGTGGCGGACGGATGGCAAGCTGCCCCGCTACGAGCAGGGTGGCAATGCCCGGCGCATTCAGAACATCGGAATTCCGGGCCTGGAGGAAAGCGATGGCCCAGCGAGCCCGGCTCGGAGACTTCTCGCTCAGGATCAGCCGGCTTGATGGGCCTCACGGTTTCGCCGCTCATTCGCTTCGATCGCGTGACGGTCGCCGTGCGCGGGAAAGTCCTTCTCACCGACCTCAGCTTTGCGGTCAACCCCGGCGAGAAAGCGGTGTTGCGAGGCCGATCGGGCTCGGGCAAGAGCACCGTGCTCAAATCCCTGCTCGGCCTCTACCCGGTGGTCGAGGGTGCGATCTATTTTCAAGGCCGCCCGCTCGACCGGGTGGCCGTGCAAGACCTTCGGACCTGCGCGGCCTACATCGGCCAGGAGCCCGTGCTGGGCGCCGAGACCGTGCGCGAGGCCCTGTTGCTGCCATTTTGGTTCAAGGCGCACAGAAGCCGCAGGCCTTCCGAATCTCAATTGATCGAGACGCTGAACAGCCTCGATTTGCCCAGCCACATCCTGGACCTGGAATGCCGCCGGATTTCCGGAGGGGAAAAGCAGCGCGTCGCGCTGGCCCGGGCCTTGCTCCTTCGCAAAAACCTGTATTTGCTGGACGAGGTGACCAGCGCCTTGGACGGGGAGAGCAAGCGGGCCGTGTTCAAGCTGTTCGCGGACTCGAACCTCACGATTCTCTCGGTGGCCCACGATCCCGATTGGATCGCGCGCTGCGGGGTGATTTACGACTTGCAGGACGGCCGCCTGGCGAAGGAGAGTCGTGGTGGAAACGCTTGATATCGGGGCTTCTGGAATGGCGGTGCTGTTCGGCGTGGTCCTGGCGCCTTGGCTGCTCCTCGAGCTGATCGGCCTCCGCCTGTCGAAGGACATCGGCGTCGGCATTTTGCGCATGAGCCTTCAGCTGGCGCTGGTGGGCGTTTATCTCAAGACCTTGTTCGCGCTCAACAATCCCTGGCTGAACGGGCTTTGGATCCTGGCGATGCTGGCGGTGGCCGATCTCGCCATCCTGCGCCGCGCGGGTCTCGCGCGGCGCGTGTTCTTCGTCTCGATCTTCATGGCGGTCGCCCTCAGCGCCCTGTTTTCCGTCGCTTATCTCATCCTTCTGGTCATCCGGCCGCCGTTGTTTTACGACGCCCGGTATTTGGTGCCCTTGACGGGCATGATTCTCGGCAACTGCCAGCAGGGCAACGTCATCGGGCTGGAGCGCTTCTTTTCGGCGCTGCGGAAAAACGAGAACGAATACCTGACCTATCTGCTGTTGGGAGCGTCCCGTTGGGAGGCCTTGCGGCCCTATTTTCGGGAGGCGATCAAGGCGGCGGTGAACCCGACCCTCGCCGGCATGGCCACCATGGGGCTGGTATCCCTTCCCGGCATGATGACCGGCCAGATATTGGGCGGCGGCGAACCCTGGGTGGCGGTGAAGTACCAGATCGCCATCATGCTCTGCATTTTCGCCAGCACGGCGCTGGCCGCCATACTCAGCCTGAGATTCAGCCTGGGCATGGCGTTCAACGAGTTCGACATGTTGAGGGAGGGGATACTCGATCGCGATTAACGGCTATCAAAGCCACGCGTTCAGGCTTTGGCGCCGAAGCGGCCCGACTTGATGTCACGGAGCGCCTGTTCGATCTCCTCTTGGGTGTTCATGACGAACGGTCCATACTGGACGATCGGTTCGTGGAGTGGACGCCCCGCCATCAGCAGCGCGCGGCTGGGCTGCTCGGCGCTAAGAATCACGCCATCGGCGCCGGCCCCGTTGGCGAGTATCGCCATGCGCTGCTCCGGCACCGCCCGCGCCCGGATCATTACTTCGCCACGGTACACGTAGACGAAGGCGTTGTGCTGCTCGGGCAAGACTTGGTCGAAACGGCTTCCCGCGGCGAAATGCAGGTCCAACACGAGCGGCTCGGTATGGGGGCGCTGCACGGCGCCGGCCAGGCCGTGACTCTGGCCGGCGATGACCCGCGCGGTCACCCCCTCGGCCGTGGCGACTTCCGGAATCTCCTCGCTTGGAATGTCCCGGTACCAGGGCGCGGTCAGCTTGTCTTGCGCGGGCAGGTTCAGCCAAAGCTGAAAGCCCTCCATCGTTCCCTGCTCCTGCTCGGGCATCTCGGAATGGATGAGGCCCCGCCCCGCGATCATCCATTGCACGCCGCCGTTTTGGATGAGTCCCTCGTGGCCGGCGCTATCGCGATGGCGCATCCGTCCGGCGATCATGTAGGTGATGGTTTCGAAGCCGCGGTGCGGGTGGTCGGGAAAGCCGGCCAGATAATCTTCCGGCGAGTCGCTGCGAAAGGCATCGAGCATCAGGAACGGGTCGAGCCGGCGTTGCAGCGGCTGATTCAGGACGCGGAGCAATTTCACGCCGGCGCCGTCGGAAGTGGCTCGCCCGGCAACGAGTTGCTCGACCTCCCGTGGGCGCAAGACGGCACCGGCTGGGTCGGCGCTTGAAATAGTGTTCATGATCGACTCCTGGAAAGTGGCTGTGGAGGTTCGGGCGGACGCCGCCAAACTTTGAGCGGATCCTCGGCGGTTCCGTTCCAGCCTCATCTCAGCCGTCACCCCCCTCTCTAGAGGCTGTTGTGAACTTTTTCTGAGGCAGGAGTCAGGAGTAGGCATGACTACTCCGACTTCCCGAAAACCGTATCCGAGCGATGTGTCTGACGACGAGTGGGCGTTTGTTGCCCCTTATCTC
>CADDYU010000273.1 GCA_902810705.1 Methylococcaceae bacterium | reverse complement strand
GTTTGGCGCGCGATTACGAGCGGCTGCCGGAGACCTTGGCCGGCCTGCATTTTCTCGCACTCCTGTGTTTGATGTTGCCCAAAGCCATCCCGCTGCTCGCTTTGAGTACATAACAGGCTCTAGGGGCTGGGCTTTAGGGCGTTATTCCATGGCGATATTGGCCAAATATATAAAATAAGTGACACCTGTTTTTGAAATGATCGTCTTTATCGGTAGAAAACTAGAAGCGTATTGGCGTGCCTCAAATAATTGAGCCTAAAAAATAACAAATTGCACCTGTACGCTCATCTCTAGAGCTAAGACAGAGTTTCCGGGAAAAAGGTCGGAATATTGCAGGAGCCGGGTTGCTGGCGATTAAAGTTTTAAGAATCTTGCCATAGGATTCGGAGAAAGTGAATGGAACGGGTAATATGTATCAAGAATAAAACATACCTGTGCCATGCGGGTTTATTTCACCGCCTCGATTCAAGAACTGAACCGCCATGGGAATTTCCATAAATTAAGCGACGCGGGGACTGCCTGCTTTAGCGGACAGCGGAAGCGTCGCCCCTCCGTTTAGGTTAGCGTTGAAGTAAGTATCTGCCGGACGTATAATGCCGTCATGAACCGATACGCCAAGAATGCCGGAGCGGTGTTTAGCCTGAAACTGCATCTCGTGTGGTGTCCCAAATACCGCCGTCGAGTGTTGACGGGTCCGGTGGCTGAACGCTTTTCCGCGTTGCTTCGCGACAAGGCCGATGAATTGGGCATGACCGTGCATGCCCTGGAAGTCAGGCCGGATCACGTCCACCTGTTCGTGGAGCACGAGCCGATCTACAGCGTGGCCGAGATCGTGAACCGGCTGAAAGGCTTCACGTCGCGTGTATTGCGTCAGGAGTTCCCGGCGCTCCGTTCGCGCTTGCCGACCCTCTGGAGCCGAAGCTACTACGCCGGCAGCGTGGGGCAGGTCTCGGAGGCCACGATACGTGCCTACATCGAAAACCAGAAGGGAAAGTAGATGTTTCGTGCCTACAAGTTCCGGCTTGAGCCCAATGTCAACCAGACCCGCGAACTGGAAATCGCGCTGGAGTCTCACCGCCGCTTGTACAACGCTTGCCTGGAACAGCGCAAGTCGGCCTACGAAGCCGAACAGAAGTCGGTCAAATACACCGACCAGTCCGCCTGATTCAAAGCCGAGCGGGCCGTGAATCCGTTCTTCGCCCGTCTCAATTTCAGCAGCGCCCAAGCCACGATGCGACGCCTGGATAAGGCGTTTCAGGCCTTCTTTCGCCGCGTCAAGGCCGGAGAAGAGCCAGGCTACCCAAGATTCAAAGGAAGGGATCGCTTCGACGGCTTCACCTACCCGAGCGTCGGCGACGGCGCAAGAATCATCGGCAACAAGCTGAGGCTCCAACATATTGGTCTGGTGCGGATCAACCTGCATCGGGAAATCGAGGGTGAAATCAAAACGCTCTCGGTCAAGCGGCAGGGCGGCAAGTGGTATGGGGTGGCCGCCTGCGAATTGCCGGATGTCGAAATCCGCCCGAGCGACAGGCCGATCGCGGGCCTCGATGTCGGCCTGGAATCCTTTGTCACCCATGACGAAGGCGATGCCGAACCGCCCTTGCAGCCGCTCAAGCGGGTGCTCAAGCACCTGCGCGTGGCACAGCGGAGCCTGTCCCGCAAGAAACTCGGCGGCTCCAATCGCCGAAAGCAAAAGCTTAAGGTGGCCGCGCTCCACGCCAAGGTCGCCAACACGCGCCGCGATGAGCATCACAAGCTCGCGGCGAAACTCACCCACCGCTACGGCGGGATCGTTGTGGAGAGCTTGAACATCCGAGGGATGGTCAAGAACCCCAAGCTCGCCCGCGCGGTGTCGGATGCTGGCTGGGGCCAGTTCCTGACAATCCTGAAGCACAAGGCGGCAGGCGCCGGTGTTCAGTTCCGAGAAGTCAATGCGCGAGGTACCTCGCAGACTTGCCCGGCTTGCGGAGCGGTCGCCAAGAAAACCTTGGCGCAGCGCCGACATGTCTGCGCCTGCGGTTACACCGCGCACCGAGATCAAGCCGCTGCGCAAGTGATCCTTGCGCGTGGCTTGCTGGCCGGGATGCGGCCAGTGGGTCTTAATGCCGACGTGGGTCGGCATGACCCAAGAAGCCGTCTGCTTTAAGCTGACGGAGCATCACCACGCTCTCAATAGATGAATTTCGATGGGAGTAATGGCACACTCACGGAGTGTCATGGATGCCCCTGAGGGCGCGGTCGTGGTTGTCGAGGCGGTCCCTGGCTGGACCTGGAGTCTTCATCGATGAATATTCAGAGCAAAGGTACCTCCCTCCGAGCCGGAATCACGGCCGCGCTGCTGATTCTCTGTCAAACCGCGTTCGCGGCGGAACCCGCTGGCCATGCTCACGGCGAAGCAGGCCATTTGCCTCCGGAAACGACCCCTCCCCAAGCGGCTTACGTGGACAGCGAACCGCCCTTGTGGAATAACCTCGGTACCCTGAGCTACAGGATCGCGACCCGCCAACCGCGCGCTCAGCGATACTTCGATCAGGGGCTTAGATTGGCTTACGCCTTCAATCATCTGGAGGCGCAGCGCGCCTTCCGCATGGCGCAGAAGCTCGATCCCAAGTGCGCGATGTGTTTTTGGGGCGAGGCCCTGGTGCTCGGGCCGAACATCAACGCGCCGATGGAGCCCTCGGCCATCAAGCCGGCCTGGACCGCCATCAGAAAAGCCAAGGCGCTGGCCAAGCGCGCCAGCCCCAAGGAAAGGGCCCTAATCGAGGCGCTCTCCAAGCGTTACGCCCAGGCCCCCAAGGCCGATCGAAAATCCCTGGACCGGGCCTATGCCGTGGCGATGGGCAAGCTTCACGCGCGCTATCCCAAGGACAGTGAAATCGCCGTACTGTACGCCGAGAGCTTGATGGACCTCTCGCCTTGGGATTATTGGCGGGACGGGGGACGAAAGCCCAAAGGCCGCACGGCGGACGCTCTAAAGGTGCTGGAAAAGGTGCTGGCGAAAAATCCCGACCATCCCGGCGCGATTCATTACTACATCCATCTGGTCGAGGCCTCCGATCAGCCCGAGCGGGCGGAGCCCTACGCCGGCCGCTTGCCCCAGGCGATGCCGGGCGCGGGTCATCTGGTGCACATGCCGGGGCACCTTTATTATCGGCTCGGCCGCTACCTGGACGCTCTGAAAACCAACCGCGCCGCCATCGCGGTGGATGAAGCCTATTTCAAGGAGACTGGGGCCTCGGGCTTCTACGCGCACGCCTACTATCCGCACAACGTGCACTTTCTGCTGGCCTCGGCGCAGATGGCCGGGGATCGCGAAACCGCCCTCAGTGCGGCGGATAAACTCGCCGGGCTGATCCCCGACGAAGCGATCCGCAAGGTGCCCCTGGCGCAGCCGCTCAAGGTTGCGCCGTATTTCGCCTATGCCCAGTTCGGCGCGCCGGAAGCCGTTCTGAAGCTTCCCGATCCCGGCACGGAGTTTCCCTATGTGCAGGCTCTGTGGCACTATGCGCGAGGCGTCGCCTTGACCGATCGAGGTGCCGATCGGGAGGCGCGGGCCGAGCTCGACGCGCTGGCCGGCATCGCCCGAACGGCGGACTTTTCCAGCCTGGCCGCCGCCGGCATTCCCGCCGCCGACATCGTCCAGATCGCCCAGGCGGTCCTCACGGCCCGCATCGCCCAGGCGGGCGGCGAGTACGGGCAGGCCATCGCTTCGCTGGAGAAGGCGGCGGCTCTCCAGGATCGGCTGCCTTACATGGAGCCGCCGTACTGGCATCACTCGGTACGCCGGTCGCTCGGTGCAGCGCGCTTTCTCGCTGGGGATCTGGCCGGCGCCGAGCGGGACCTCGACGCTTCCCTGGCCTCGACGCCTAACGACGCTTGGGCGCTCCAAGGCCTCGCCGAGGTGCATCGGAAGCGCGGAAACGATCGCGCCGCGGCGGACGTGGAACGGCGCTTGAGCCAAGTATCGGTAGGCGGCGGCACGCGCATCGAAATGAACCGGCTTTGAGCCGTTCATCCCTTCTTAAAGATCTCAAAGGTCTCAAGGCGATACCGGCCGAACTAACTCCACCGCGACGATCTTTTCCAGTAACTTGGATGAGGGATGAACTGGCCGTTGCCCGTGATCTCACCGATGAAACGATAGCCTCGGGTATGAACCGTCTCGATGAAATGCGGTGACTTGGCCTCATCCCCGATTGCCTTGCGGATTTCCCGCACGCATACCTTGATGACCGCCTCCCCGACGCAGCGCTTCGGCCAGACGACTTCCAGCAACTCCTTTTTGGTGACCAACTGTTGGGGATGTCGAACGAGATGATGCAAGACCGAGAATGCCTTTGGGGTTAGAAAGATGGTTGTCCCATCCCGCTGCAGTCTGGCATTCACGGGGTCGACACTGAAAGCTCCGAAGTAAACGGGGTCCATGGGTCTCTCTCCTCGGCCTCACGTTTTGAGTGATTGGCCATTGCTATGGCTCTGCTTGAGCGAAAATTTCCCTAAATTCGATCTGGATCCGCCACGCCCACGGCGATGAGATTAACGGATTCGCCACGCCCCCGCCTCTTACCAAAATCTTACAAAAATTTAATGATTTATTTATGACTTTCGGCCCCTCTCTCCCTAGAGCCTGTTATGTACTCAAAGCGAGCAGCGGGATGGCTTTGGGCAACATCAAACACAGGAGTGCGAGAAAATGCAGGCCGGCCAAGGTCTCCGGCAGCCGCTCGTAATCGCGCGCCAAACG
>CADDYU010000272.1 GCA_902810705.1 Methylococcaceae bacterium | reverse complement strand
ACCGACGTCGAGCACGCGATCGCCCGGCCGAAGCGCGAGCCGCGCCACCGTCGCGCGGCCGAAGCGGTCCCAGAACGCATTGGCGGGATGATCGAAGTGGTCCGCCGCGGCGTTGTAGGCGGCGGCCGCGCGGGTTCGGGCGGGGTCCAGGGCGGTCATTCGAGGGGCTCCGGTCGGAGGTTCCGGGATCGTTCCGGCGGATTGTCCATAGCGGGCCGGGGCGGTCCGCCGACGGGGGTGGTCCCGGAGAGGATCGGGTCCCCGCCCGCCAACGCCGCCAGGATCGGGCAGTCGGGGCGCTCGTCGCCCTGGCAGTGCTCGATCAAGCGGGCCAGCGTATCGGCGAGCGTCTGGAGTTCCGAGATCTGGGTGTCGAGCGCGTGCCAGTGCGCCAAGGCCAGCCGCCGGACGTCCTGGGCGGGGCGGCTCCGATCGTCCCACAGCGACAGCAAGTGCCGGATTTGCGGGATGGAAAACCCCACGTGCCGGGCGCGCCCGATGAATCTCACGCGCTCGACGTCCGCCTCATTGTAGAGGCGGTAGCCGGCATACGAACGTTGAGCCCGGCCCAGCAGGCCGGCGGCCTCGTAGTGCCGGATCCTCTTGGCGGATACGCCCGCGCGCTCCGCCGCTTCACCGATGGTCATGATGGACTCCTTCAATCGTCAGATGCTTCACGGATGATGGGCATGCGCGAGCGCATGGCCACGGCCCCGGCCGATGAGCCAGCGGTTCACCGGAAACGCGGCAAGACCCGCGACCGCCAAGGACAGCGCCAGGCTGGCCCAGAACAGCCCGGAGTCCAGCGTCGCCGCCATGGCACCGGGGATCGCCAGCATGAGGGCATTGTCGACCGCTTCCATGACCGCGATGGAAAGCGTATCGGCGGCCAAAGCGATGCGCAGGGCGCCCGCCACGCCGAGACCGGATTGTAGCAAGGGCCGCAAGGTCAAGGAGTAGCTGGACAGGAATGCGAGCACGACGGCGAGCAGGACCGTTCCGGCATTGCTCCAGCCGAGCGCCGTTCCGATGATCATGCCGGCCACTTCGCCGACCGCGCACCCCGACAGGCAGTGCAACGTCGCCGCCGCCGCTATGGCATTGAGGGATGGCCGAGCCGGGCCGGCCGAATGACAGGGCTTCGAGGGGTTCATCATCGACTCCTAGGAATAAGGTTTCGGGAGCCGATAGCGTGAACCTTGCCCGGGTGGGAAGGTCAAGCGCCGAGTTTCCGGAGCCGGCCGGGGCTTGAATGGCATCGAACTGCGGCACCCGCGCACAGACGGTCGGTGGCGCCCTTGAGCGAGCACGATCCCCATGCACCGCACTCGACGGTAACACGCGGAACACATCGTTGACCTCGCGGGAGAGCGTTCACGCATCGCCCGATGCAGGACTACCATTTCAGCGCCAGCCGGCGGAAAACATCGCGGAGAACCGTCTCCGGCTCGGCCGGAACGCGCTCGCTCCGCCAGGCGCCGAAGCCATCCGGCCGCACGAGCACGGCGCCATCCGCCCGCACGCCGAAAGCCTCAGGCCAGCCCCCTTCGACGGTGGCAAGTCCGTCGACGATACGCAACGAGTCGCCGATCAGGCCTGGTCCGGCGGCGATACGCTTTGCCGCCTCCCGCCAGCGCTCGTCGGCCCCGCTCAACAGGACGAACTCTCGATGGCAGAGGTCCAGCGTCGACAGCCGTTGGTGCGATTGCATGATGGGGCGGTGCGGCAGCCGGGTTCCCGGGACCCCCGACAACGTACGATGGTCGGCAAACGGCCGATCATCGGCGCTTTTTTCCGGAATCAAGGCACCCTCCCGGTAGCGCTGTCCCAGGACGACATCATAATCCTCGACCGTGTCGACGGGCGGGGGAAGCGTTCCGCTCGTATCCCGAAACCAGCGCTGGAGCCGGGCGAGGGCCTGTGCCAGCGGTCGGCCCTAGACACCGAGTACCATCGGGCACCCCCTGAAATCCTCCAACTGGGTGAAGCGGATTTACGGGCGCTGGAGCGGATTTTGAGCCAGGTGCGTCCGCGCGAATCCACCGCGAAGCGTTAGGCGGACCTTCTAGCAAGGGCCGAGGCGGACGGGGCCGGTTCCGGGCAGATCAGGCCCGAACTCGCGGGATCGCCGCCGGGGAATCGAGACGCGGGACGCCCCTCACTTCACACTCGATCGGAGTCCTCGATCGGAGTCGCGCGGCGCGAATCGAGGGTCACCGCCGGAGCGTGCCGAACTCTATGACGTCTTCTTCTCCAGGGCGGCCTGGGCGGCGCGGTAGCCGTGTTCGATGTGTTCCTTGATGGTCTGGCGCGAGAAGTCGTAATCCTTGGACGCCGATTCCTCGGGCTCGCCCTCGTGGAGGATGCGGGTGATGGACAAAGCGCAGGACTCCCCCATGGCCTCGATGTAGTTCGGCCGCTGCCGGATTTGATCGGCGACGGCAGAGTCCAGGCAGCCGGTGATATCCTCCACCAAACCGCGCAGATTCTCGATCAACTCGCGGGTGCGGAGGCTCCGATTGATCCTCTCGGCGTAGAGGATTTCGTCCCGCCGGGTGAGGACTTCCAGCATCTGGCGCGGCAGTGGCTTGCGACCCGGATAAAGGTTGACGATATAGACCTTCTTGCTTGTCAAGCCGGTGCTTTCGGCCACTTGGTCCAGAGGCGAGTTACTCACGATCCCACCATCCCAGTAGTGTTTGCCGTCGATAGTCGTCCAGGGAAATCCCGGCGGCAGGCTGCCGCTCGCCAGGACATGGTCTGGGGTTAACTCGTCGATGAAGCTGTCGAAGGTTTCCAGCTCGGCAGTCTCCACATTGACCGCCCCGACCATCAGGCGCACCGGGCCATCCTTCAGCTTCTCGAATTCCACGTAGCGGCGCAGCAACCCGATGACCGGCGAGGGATCGTAGAAACTGGTCCAATTCACCGGCCATTGCTGCGGAGCCAGCATCGGCATCAGCCAGCGTGGCCGGAAGAAATTGGGCGACCCGAACACCAGCGCCTGGTTGGCCGAGAACATCCGGCGCAAGGCCTCGGTGAGCGCGGGCGGCGTATCCAGGCTTAACTCGTTCCAAAAAGCTTCCAGGGCCGGCGCGGCTTGGCGGGGATGGCCGGCGATGATCGCCGCGTTGAACGCGCCGATGGAAATGCCGGCCACAATATCGGGATAAATACCCTTTTCCTCCATGGCCTTGACCACGCCGCACTCGAAGGCGCCCAGCGCGCCGCCCCCCTGGAGAATCAGCACGGTCTGGGTGGCCGTCTTTTCCAGCGGAAACGCGGGGTCCGCCAATTCCGGCCCGCAGGAAGCCAGGCCGATGCGGTTCACGATCAACGAACCCGCCGCCTTCTGCTCCATCAGCGGCCGCTCCAGCAGCAGGGCCGCATGGAGCCGCTTGTCCTTCAGGTACAGGATGGAAAAGGATTTGTCCGCCGGATTGCCCCGGACGATCCGCTCGTCCGCCTCCGCCACATCGCCCACCACGTTAAAGCTGAGGTCGAACACGTCGGAGAAGAAATACGACACGGCCCGGTAGGTCTGCCGGTTGCCCAGCATGTTCCGGGCGGCGAGGCGGCCCTGCTTGACCGCATTGTCCCAATGCTCGATGCGGCGGTAGCGCTTGAAGATGGGGTCGAAGAAGCGGGCGATGTCCCCGGCGGCGTAAATATCGGGCTGGCTGGTCCGCATGTGCGGGTCCACCACGACACCCCGGTCTAGCCGGAGGCCGCTGTCGCGCAACCAGTCGATTTCCGGCTCCACGCCCACGCCTATCGCCAGCAGGTCGCAGGGCAGGGTCCGCCCCGCGTGGGTGGTGACGCTCCCGATCCGTCCGTTACCGTCGATGCGGGATAGTGTGTCACTGAGGACGATCGTCGCCCCCTGGGCCCGGAAATAATCGGCCATGAACGCTGAAAGCTCGGGCGAATCCAGCCGGCAGTAAAGCTGATCGGTCTTCGCCACCAGGGTCGTGGCGATGCCTTTCGTGATCAGGCTGGCCGTGACTTCCATCGCGATGAAGCTGGCCCCCACCACGACGGCGCGCCGGGCTACGGCCATGGCCTGTTTCAAGGCTTCGGCATCGGCCAGGCGGCGCAGGTAGAAAACTCCATCCAGGTCGGCGCCAGGCAGATCCAGTTTGCGGAGGCGGGCACCGGTGGCGATCAGCAATTGATTGAAACGCAGCTCTCCCGCCGTATCGGTCTCGACCCTATTGCCGAGCGGATCGACGCGGAGCGCGCGGGTTCCCAGCCTAACCTCGATGTCGCGCTCCCGGTAGAAGGCTGTGTCGTGGATCAGGACGCTTTCCCGATTCCGCTTCGACAGCAGGAATTCCTTGGAAAGCGGCGGACGATGATAGGGCAGCACGTCCTCCGCGCACAGCAGCGCGACAGAACCCTGGGCTCCCTCGCGGCGCAGGGTTTCGGCGGCGGTCGCCCCCGCCAGGCCGCCGCCGACGATCAGGTAATCGACTGCGCTCATTGCATGTGCCAGCCGTGGCTGACGATGATCGACTGACCGGTCAGGGCGCTGGTCGGAAAGGCGGCGAGGAACACCGCGACCCGCGCCACGTCGTCGCTGGTGGTGAACTCTCCGTCCACCGTCTCCTTCAACAGGACGTTCCGGATGACCTCCGCCTCGCTGAGACCCAGCGCCTGGGCCTGTTCGGGAATCTGCTTGTCCACCAAGGGCGTGCGGACAAAGCCGGGGCAAATGACGTTGGCCCGGATGCCGTGCGCCGCCCCTTCCT
>CADDYU010000271.1 GCA_902810705.1 Methylococcaceae bacterium | reverse complement strand
AAGTGGTTGACCGATGAAAGCTTATCGCTGTACGGTCCTGCTCCTTATGTTTTTCGGGATACCGGGATGCGCCGGCCAAGAAAACCGCGAGAAGATCGCGGTTGTCCCCGTCAATCCACCACCGCCGCCTTATACGAGCACGGATCTGAACGAACTGCTCCGCTTCGCGGCGGAATTCGCGGAACTGTCGCCTAGCGCGCGAGTCGCGGAATGCCGACACCTGCGGCAGCTCCAGCAGACCGAGTCCAGTCTTGGGGTCCGTTTGCGTTTGTTGGTCGCGAGGTCGCCGGCCGGTGCCTGCACCGGAATCGGCGAATCCACCGCAATTACCGAAGCTGCTCTGGCTGAAGCTAATGACGAGAGTCTTAAATCTTTTTTGATTTATCACAAAACCCTCCTGGCCCGCTTCGCCCGCGAGGTGGAAAGGCGCAAACTGTTGGAAAAACGAATCGCGCAGGCGCGCGCCAGCGACCTGAAAGCAGCTCGCCGATTGCAACTGCAGGAACGCGAATTACAAATACTCCAAAAAAAGCTGGAAGCGCTGAAGGTGATCGAGCAGGGCTTGGGTGAACCAAACGACGGACATTGATTCTATGAAAGCCAACCAAACACGGGTCTTATTGGTAGACGATGATCCTGACTTGCTGCGCCTCCTGGGCTTGCGCCTAGCCGCCGTCGGGTACGAGGTGGAGAGCGTTTCCAGCGGGGTGGCCGCATTATCGAGAGTCTCAGTATTCCGCCCTCACGTCGTGGTGGCGGACCTCAGGATGGAAGACATGGATGGTCTCGCGCTGTTCGACGCCTTGCACGAACAATATCCAACCTTGCCCGTCATCCTCATGACCGCGCATGGGACGATCAGTGACGCCGTCAACGCCACCCAGCGGGGCGTCTTCGGCTTTTTGTCGAAGCCGATAGACAAGACCGAGTTGATCAGCCTGGTGAGCGAGGCGACTCGTATCGGTCTCAGTAACACCGCGGTGGGGGATTTCAGTGATTGGCGCCGGCTGATCCTTACCCAGAGCACTCTCATGGAGGAACTGCTAAATCAGGCTCAAAGGATTGCCCAAAGCAAAGCCAGCGTGTTCATCAGTGGCGAAAGCGGCACCGGCAAGGAATTGCTCGCCCGAGCGATCCACGCCGCTAGCACCCGTTCCGAGGGGCCGTTTGTTGCAGTCAACTGTAGTGCGATCCCGGAAAATCTTTTTGAATCCGAGCTATTCGGACACCGCAAAGGGGCATTTACCGGGGCCACCCGCGATCACAAAGGCTTGTTTCGCGCGGCCGATGGGGGCACCTTGTTCCTCGACGAAATCGGCGACATGCCCAAATCGTTTCAGGCCAAATTGCTGCGCACGCTCCAGGAGATGAAAGTGCGCCCGGTCGGCGCCACCGAGGATGAACCCGTGGATGTGCGGATCATTTCCGCAACCCACACGGATTTGGACAAAGCCATGGCCGAGGGTGGTTTCCGTGAAGATCTTTACTATCGCTTAAACGTGGTGACTTTGTGTCTGCCGCCGCTTTCCAAGCGCCCGGAGGACATTCCTCTGCTGGCGACCGCTTTTCTCCGAGAGTTGGCCGAAGTCTACGAGGAAAGGGTCAAGGGATTCTCGCCGGAAGCCCTGGAAGCCCTAGTCAGTTTTGAATGGCCAGGAAACGTGCGGCAGCTTCAAAACGTGGTGGAGCAGTGCGTGGCCTTATCTTCCACCCCGCTCATTCCATTGACTCTTGTTCAACGCGCCTTACGTGATGAGCCTTCTTCTTTCCTCTCCCTCCAAGAGGCTCGTGATCAATTTGAGCGGAATTACCTGATTCGACTTTTGCAAATGACCAACGGCAACGTCACTCAAGCCGCGAAACTGGCAAAGCGCAACCGAACCGAGTTCTACCGCTTGCTCAATCGACATGGCATGATCCCTTCCTTGTTTAAGACTTCTCAGGACGTCTCCTCATAAAGACAAAAAAAGCCAATTTTATCAGAGCCTTATTTTACTAAGGCCGGATGCGTTCCCGATCGGCGACACGAGGCTGCGGCCTAAAGCCAGGTCCTCTTTGATAATTGGCTGATTTTGGTAAGAAAATTATTTAGGCACGATTTCTGCTTTTGGCCTTCCGGCGCCTAAATTTAAGCGCCAGACGTGGTCGCCACGAATCCTAAAATCGCCGGAAAGCGTGCCTATACCGCACTCAGCGAAAATACTAATTATTTAATAAGGCTTGCCGTACGGCGGTCGATCCGTGGTTCAGGTCTCATCGACGCATACCCGAGTACGGAGGGCCTATGATGATGTTTGACGATCGTTACGAGGTAGTATTGGCTGATACTGCGAGTAGCAGAGCTATCCACTATCATTTGCGTTATCGCGTGTTTTGTCTCGAGAAAGGCTTCGAAGATGCGGAGCGTTTCAAGGATCAAATGGAGAAAGACGGATACGATGACGATGCCGTGCACTTTCTAGTCAGGGATAAGAGGCGAAACCAATGGATCGCCGCCGCACGGCTGGTGATTGGACCCATGGACTTTCTCCCCATCAATCGGGTCGCAGAAATCAATCTGCCGGACGTAGCACCCGGAGCAATCATTGCTGAGTTTTCACGCTTGCTGATCTTGGATAACTACCGCAGTTCCAATGGCGCTAAGCAGTCGGAGCCGGAGATCCTGTTAGGACTGATCCGGGCGGCAAAGGAATACTGCCGAGACATCAACATCGAGCACTGGGTATTCCTTTGTCGCCGATCGATCCGTCGGATTTTGAGCGGCTTGGGTATCGCCATGGAGCCCATAGGGTCAGCCTGTGTGTTTCGCGGGGTACGCGTTCCTTACTGGATGAACCTAACCACGGCCTTCGACCACGTCTCCCAGGCCTCATTTCGAACCCATTTGATGCTCAACCGGCCCCGTAGGAGTTTTTACTGTTATTCCGGCTATTCGGATGTCTTGAGCGATATGGCCGCCTGATGTAAAAACAGCCGCCGGGTCATTCTCTGGCGTGGCGGCTGGAATTTGAGGGACAATGGAGGCTTGTTTGCCTTCCCATGACGCCCTCTCCATGACCCTCGAAAGACTCAATCATCCTTCCCTATCGGCGACTTACCTCCTTCGTGGACTGAAGTTACTCGCCACTCCGGAACTGCGGCAGTTTATCTGGATTCCCCTCTTGACGAACTTGGTGCTGTACGCGGCCGCGTTGTTGATCGGAATCCATTATTTTTCGGTTTTCGTGCACGACCTGCTGCCCGCTTGGCTGGGCTTTCTGAGCTGGGTGCTTTGGCTGGCGTTTGCCGTCGCGTTTATTCTGATTATGTATTTCAGCTTTACCCTCATGGCGAACCTGATCGGCGCGCCCTTTTACGGCCGGCTTGCCGAGAAGATAATGGCGCAGCTCGGAGGGATGGCGGCATCTCCGGAACAGCCTTGGGGAAAGGCGCTGACTAGCGGATTGGCGGCGGAATTCGGACGGCTTCGGTATTTTCTGGCGCGCGCCATTCCCTTGCTGATCCTGTTTGTGATTCCTGGTCTCAACCTGGTCGCGCCGTTCCTCTGGCTGTGGTTTAATGCCTGGTTTCTCGCGATGGAGTACCTCGCTTATCCGCTTGAAGAGCAAGGCATCGGGTTCGATGAGCAGCGGCGGCTCGCGAGCGGGATGCGGACTGGCGTGTTGAGTTTTGGCGGCGCGGCCCTGCTCGGGCTCGCGGTGCCCGGCCTGAACGTCTTGATCCCCCCCGCGGCCGTGATCGGAGCGGCACTCTACGTGAGCGAGAGCCGATCTCGAGTGTCCCCTTAAAGGGCCTCGACCCGAAGATATTCGCCCGATTCGGCGAGACTCGCCAGCCGCGCGTGAGTGATGCGGTAGCCGAGTTCGGGCCCGTTCTCGGCGGCCATTCCCACCTTCAGATAATTCGGCGTATAGCCGTAAATTTCCGCCCGGCCGTCCGCTCCCGTCTTCGTTCCTTCCCACAGGATAGGAAATTCTCCTCCCAGATAGCTCGAATACAGCGCTCGCTTCTGCCGCTCCGCCAGTTCGCGCAGAGTCTGGCTGCGCAGCTTCTTTGTCTTGGCATCGATTGAATTCGGCATGGCGGCGGCCGGAGTGCCCGCGCGGGGCGAGAAGGTGAAAATGTGGATGCTGCCGAAGCCGATCCGCTCGACATAAGCCAGGGTCTCCATCCACTCGGTCTCGCTTTCGCCGGGAAAGCCGACGATGATATCCGTGGTGATATTGAGGTCCGGCACGGCGCTCCGGAGGCGTTCCACCAGTGCGGCAAACTCGAAGGTCTTACAGCGCCGGGCCATGCGCTTCAGCACCGAGTCCGAACCGCTTTGCAAAGGCAGGTGCAGATGCGGCATGAGGCGCCGATTCTCGAAGAGCCGAATAAAGGTGTCGGGCAAGTCCCAGGGTTCCAGCGAGCCTAGGCGCAGGCGCGGAATATCGGTGTGCTTCAAGATCGCGCCGACGAGTTCGGCGAGATTCGAGCCCGAGTCGCTACCGTAGCCGCCCAGGTGCACTCCGGTAAGCACCGCTTCCTGGAGGCCCTGCCGGTGCAGGATGTTGATCTCGTCGATGATTTCGCCGGGCGCGCGGCTGCGCTCCTCGCCGCGGGCGACGGTGACAATGCAATAAGTGCAGCGATACCGGCAACCGTCCTGGACTTTCACGAAGGCCCGGTGCCGGCCAAGTCGGAACAGAGCCGATTCACCAGGCTCGGCCGAAAGGCTAGGTCTTGTGGGCAGCGCCAACGCGCGCCGCAAAATG
>CADDYU010000270.1 GCA_902810705.1 Methylococcaceae bacterium | reverse complement strand
CGTGCCCTTTCGTCTTGCTACAGTCTATCCAATTCGTCTTGTCGAGCGTGGCTCAACGGGGGGATGAGGATGGCTGTCATGCCATCAATGTCCCCACTTTCCCTTTCCCCAGACTTTAATGGAAGGACTTAGCACTACAGTTGCAGTTCTGTAGCCGAAGCCGAGCCTGATCTCTCAGGAGAGATCCTTGAGGAGGTCAGGCGAACCTGAAGGGCAGCGGGAGAGCGCGGTCCGGCGAGCGAGCGGACATGGGGGTGGTGGCCCCTTGGGAGCGCGAGTTCGCGGCGGAGGTCCGTCTAGCGGCTCGATTTTCCCGGGGTGAACCGCGCCGTCGGGCGTTGACGTATTTACGGGGATTACTCGGGACGGCGGCCCGGAAGAACGGGTGGCCGTTGGCGGAAGCGGCGGGCGATGCCACACCGTATGGCATGCAACGGGCCCTGTCGGGGTCGGTGTGGGACGCCGAGGCGGTGCGGGATGACCTGCGGGACGGGATGGTCGAGGCATTGGGTTATCCCGACGCGGTGGCGGTGACGGATGAAACGGGGTTTCTCAAGAAAGGCCCCCATGCGGTGGGTGTCCAGCTTCCAGAACCTCTTTGGCCTGCGCCAAAACAGCCCGTCCACCGCCGGTCTTGCCATGGCCGTTCACCTCTGAAACAACAGACCCTATTGGTATCCTTCCGATCGCGAAATGGAATTAATAACAGGACGATCAGGTGGGCTTCACACCGGTTCGCATCCGAGTGATGCCAGCTCCGTGATGCTGGGAGGGTCCGCCGGCCCGGTCGTTGCCCAACCGATGACCGCCGGCGCTACGCCATCGCGATACCGCCGCCATATCGTTTCATATAAGCCTTCCAGATGGCGCGTATAAGTCCGGATGTCGAACAGCGGCGCGCTAAGCCGGTTCGCGGCAAGCTGGCTCTTGATCCGGGCCAAGTGCTCCGGACGGGTGGCCAGGTCGAAAGCCAGTCGTAGTAACCGTCGAGATCGCCGGCAATCAGTTCGGGCAGGCCGATCGCATGCAACAGACTCCCGGCCACCCGCGACGGAAAGGTCTCGCCTGGACAGGTCACGAGCGGTACGCCGGCCCAGAGCGCATCGCTGGCCGTGGTGTGCGCATTGTAGGGCAGCGTGTCCAACACCAGATCCGCCAACCCGAGGCGGCCCAGGTGCTCGGCTTGCGGCTTGTCGTCCGCGAAAACAAGCCGGTCCGGAGCGATGCCGCGCTGATAGGCTTCGTTTCTGAGATTGCCCTCCGCCAGCTCGCTCTTGAGCAGCCAGAGCACGCTTTTGGGGACGTTGGCAAGCAGTCTGCACCAGATGTCAAAAATATCCGGTGTGAGTTTGTAAGCCTGATTGAAGCAGCAAAACACGAATCCCTGTTCTGCCAAGCCGGCCTCGGTGCGCGTGGGCCGCGCACCAATCGGGCCTTGGCGGCCATGAGGCTGGTAGGTGTCGGGCAGGTACGCGAAGGCCTCGCTGTAGTCGTCTGCGCTACCGGGCGGCGTCAGAAAGGGATCGGTGATGAGGTAGTCGCAGAAATTGCCGCCCAAGGTGCCGGGATACCCCAGGTAATTCACCTGGATGGGCGCGGGGCGGTACGTGAGAATCGCGGTGCGGGTGGCCTGGGTGTAGCCCTTGAGATCAATGAGAATATCCACCTCGTCCTGATGAATGGCGCGGGCCGCTTCGGACATGGACAACGTCTGAATGTCGAGGAAGCGGTCGAAACTTTTCTGGAGAAGCTCCCGCATGCCCTTGCCGTCATCCGGACCGTACGAATAGGCGAATATCTCGAAGCGTTCCCGGTCGTGGGATTCGAGTAATTCCACCAGCAGCAGGGACGTGGCATGCTCGTGAAAGTCACAGGACAAGTATCCCAAACGTATTTTCGGCTTGACTGAGGCGCGGAACGTAAACGCCAGGTTGGCCCGCTCCGACGCGGACGCCTCGAAGCGCGCTTTCATCCAGAGATCGGCGCAGGCGCGCTGCTCGCTCGCGCTCATCCGGGGCAGGGACAGCAAGTGAAACGGCGAAACCGCGCCCGCTTCGTTTCGGACGAGAATGGCGCGGATTTTTCCGCGCCATTCGTCCAGACGCTCCCATTCGCACATGCGTCGGCTCAAGTCATAGAACTTCATGGGGTTTCCACTCTGGAACCGGTGCTGACGCCCGCTATAAAAAAGCCATAGGTTTTAGCAATGTTTTTCAAGTAGACGGGCATCGACTGGTGCGGCCATCGGTGCGTTTTGAGATCAAAATCACCCGTGGTGCGCTAGAGGTCTTGACTTGGGAATCGCGCCGGCACTCCGGACAGGAATAGCCTTGTGTGTCCCGGGGCGACTTGGAGGAATAGGAGTAGGATATCCGCCACGTGATTTCCACACGAAACACGCAGCCGCAAAAGCCGCAGGTTTGTTGAAAATTGCTGGCCGTGAGGGGAAGATCGCAGGATGCTAAGCTCGCGGATGGCATCTCAACCTCTGAAGTTTGGTTCGCGATCAACCTGCCCGTGGGGGGCTTACCCGAAGCTTGGTTAATTGCGTATTGAATATGAGCTTACGTCCGGCCACCTCGCTTCCGAAAAAGCCGAAATGTAAGACTAGTTACGGCATTCCGGCCGTGTCGCCAAGGGTTGCTTGCCCTCAGTATGGGGGCGCTGAGTCAAGGGAACAAACCGGCAAAGGATGCTGCGGCTATTTCTCTCCGGATAGCTCAATATCGTTTTCGGGCGCCGGCAAGATGACACCGGATGCAAACTTGATCAAACGCTCGTTCAGTAGCGGGATCGGATGCCGGGTTTTTGAACATGAATACCGACTGACCAAAGCCTTCTGGCCAACATACCGGGCAGTATCAATACCGAACTGCTTTGGCTTGTAGCGAACGATGGTGACGATCGGGCGTTGCACCTCCGAGTGATCCATAGCTTTCCTGTACGAATTGTCCTTAAGTCTTACCACAGTGCGCCTTTACCGGAGAGATGTCCAGCGATCGGCAATCTAACAATCTAAATAGTTATATCTTTCCAAAGAAAGCAGGTATCCTGACCTCAGTTTGTCGCGGCCCAAGACCGGTCTTCGCCACGAGGATACGGAATTCCCCGCCCACAGTCCATGCCGCGAGGCACCTGTTAATCCCGCCTCCTCCTGCAAATCGCACGCGGTAAGTCCGTCTTGGACGACCCTGTGGTCATCTCAACCCCATCGCTCACGATCAACCGGTGCCGTGCATCTCGATCGGCAGGCGAGAGCTCGGAAAAAAGACCAATGGCTTTTACTTCCCTCGGGCTTTCCAAAGCGTGCGACACGAGTCGTGTCGGTAGCTGGCCTACTCACAATGTCATTGTGAGGAAAACAGCGCCCTTACCACCAGCGTGCCTGCGCTCCAGGTGGTAGGATCACAACCTCTTAGTAAGACACCTAAGATGTTCGTAGTTCTGAATCAGGCTTTGTATCGACAAAGCGGCGAAGGCCTTTTAAGTAGTTGTCTTGCAGATTGCAGGATTTAACAAGACCCGGTGTTCAGCCACCGGTAGCCTAGGTACGGTGCGGGGTTGGTAACGACCTCGTGCTGAGCGTACTGACAATGTAGCCACCTTACGGGGTACACTAGCTCCGTGAGGAGCCTAGTGTGATACTGGGAGTCGCAACTCGGTTGAGGCGCTAGGCTGAGTCGAAGGGTTAGCGTAAGCGAACCGCTGGTAAACGTCGTGAAGCCCATACAAGCCAAAGCGACTGATAGGCTTGCCCCAAAATGGGACGTGGTGGGTTGCTCTTCTGCTTGGCAGGGGCACGCTGACAAACAACACCACTGGCGAAGAGGCGGAACCCTAACGACTTTTGCTACTTGAACGGAACGTGGTAAGCCCAACGGGTGTTCCGGCAACGGAACAAGGTCAGCCGCAAGGTGGACTAATACCGGTGTGGGTAAAGGATCGCGGAAAAAGCGAAGGCTGGTCTGTAATGGACCGGATAGGGGATGAAACGATTGCCTCGACCCGAAAGGGTGCTGAGGTGCTGGCTTCCGCGTGGTGGCCTATCGCGAGATAGGTCTGTCAACCAACCCCAAGGGGATGGATGCATTGCTTCGGGGGAGAAATGCGTCCGTTTCCGACGGAATCGGGCGGGTGTAGTTCAATGGTAGAACTCCAGGTTCCCAACCTGATAACGTGGGTTCGATTCCCATCACCCGCTCCATATCGGAGGCTGATATGGACGCTTTTCCAATTTCCAAAGAGTGATGCCGCTTCCGCTGCAGGATCGGGTTGGCACGAAATATCGTGGTCCGACGCCCATCGTGTAGTCGGAAGGTTGCAGACACGCATCGCGAAATCAACGAAAGCAGGCAACTGGCGACGAGTCAGACGCTTGCAGTCCCTTCTGACCCGCTCCACCAGCGCGAAAGTGCTGGCGGTCAAGCGCGTCACGGAGAATCAAGGTCGAAAGACGCCTGGCGTCGACGGCCAGACCTGGAGTACCCCGGAAGACAAGTGGCACGCCGCGCATAATCTGCGCAGCAAGGGTTATCGCCCCGCCCCTCTACGCCGGATTCACATCCCCAAAGCGAACGGCGGAAAACGCCCATTGGGCATTCCGATGCCTTGTTCATACTGCACCTCCTTACAGGCGGCTTAGAGCCTGTTATGTACTCAAAGCGAGCAGCGGGATGGCTTTGGGCAACATCAAACACAGGAGTGCGAGAAAATGCAGGCCGGCCAAGGTCTCCGGCAGCCGCTCGTAATCGCGCGCCAAACGGCGG
>CADDYU010000269.1 GCA_902810705.1 Methylococcaceae bacterium | reverse complement strand
TTCCAAGTCGGCCGTACATCGTTTCTGGCCGTTGTTCGGCTTGAAGCCCCAGCGACCGGAGAGTTTCAAGCTGTCCACCGAGCCGGGCTTCATTGAGAAAGTCCGTGACGTGGTGGGGCTGTATTTATCTCCGCCCGAGCAGGCCCTCGTGCTGTGCGTGGATGAAAAGAGCCAGGTACAGGCCCTGGAGCGGACGCAACCGCTGCTGCCCCGGGGTTTCGGTTACGCCAAGGGCGTCACTCATGATTATGAACGGCATGGCACCGCCACGCGGTGTGCCGCCTTGAATGTGCTGGACGGCTCGGTCATCGCGCCGTGCAAACCCTATCACCGGCATCAGGAGTTCCTGGCGTTCCTGCATACGATCGAAGCGGCCGTGCCGGCGGGCCTGGACGTTCATTTAATCGGTGACAACTATGCCACCCACAAGCATGCGAAGGTGAAGGCGTGGTTGGCAGCCCGTCCCCGATGGCAGGTCCATTTCCCCCAACGTACACCCGTTGGCTCAGCCAGGTCGAACGCTTCTTCGCCCTCATCACCGACAAGACGATCCGGCGCGGCTCGTTTGCCAGCGTTCGGGAACGAGTCCACAAGATCGCCCACTTCATCTGCCATTACAACTAGTCCTGCCGCCTCTTATTAATGAACCGCCACGGCAGAGTCCATTCTGGCCAAACTTCAACGGCTATGTCAGAGCATTAATGGGACAGGACACTAGCAGACGCTCTGCAACAGCTCATTGAGCCTTTTCACGAAAGCCGCGGGATCGTCCAATTGCGCGCCTTCGCTCAACACGGCCTGATCGTACAGGATATGCGTCAGGTCCTTGAACCGGAGATCGTTCGGCTCGAACTTGAGCCTCACCACCAAGGGGTGATCCGGGTTAATCTCGAAAATCGGCTTGCTGGACGGAACCCCCTGACCCACGGATTTCATGATGCGCTCCATGGTGCGGGTCATGCCATAGGTCTCGCTGACCAGACAGGCGGGGGAGTCGGTCAGGCGTCCCGAGACTTTAACCTCGCTGATCTTATCGCCCAGCACGGCCTTGATCCGCTCGATCAGGGGCTGCAATTCCTTGGCGGCCTCCTCGACGTGCTTCTTGTCCTCTTCGCCGGCCAAGGAGCCCAGATCCAGGTCGCCCTTCGTCACCGACTGCAGGTGCTTGCCCTCGTACTCGGTAAGATAACCGACCAACCAATCGTCCACCCGGTCGGTTAGCAACAGCACTTCGATGCCTTTCTTGCGGAAGATCTCGAGGTGCGGACTGTGCTTGGCGGCGGCGAAGCTTTCGGCGGTGATGTAATAAATCTTGTCCTGCCCCTCCTTCATGCGGCCAATGTAGTCGTCCAAGGAGACGTTCTGCTCGTCCGTGTCCGTGTGGGTGGAGGCGAAACGCAAGAGCTTCGCGATGCGCTCGCGATTCTTGAAGTCCTCGATGGGACCCTCCTTGAGCACCTGCCCGAATTCCTTCCAGAAGGCTTTGTACTTGTCGGGCTCGTTTTTGGCGAGATCTTCCAAAAGCCCTAACACCTTCTTCACGGCGCCCGAGCGGATTTTCTCCAGGAGCTTATCTTCCTGAAGGATTTCGCGGGAGACGTTGAGTGGCAGGGAATCGGAATCGATCACGCCGCGCATGAAGCGGAGATAGCGCGGCATGAGCTTCTCCGAGCCTTCCATGATGAACACCTTGCGCACATACAGCTTCACGCTGTGCTTGGCCTCCCGATCCCATAGGTCGAATGGCGCATGAGCGGGAATGTACAGCAGGAGGGTATATTCGTTGGTGCCTTCCACCCGGCTGTGCAGCCGCGCCAGGGGTTCCTGGAAATCGTGGGAGACATGCTTGTAGAACTCGTTGTATTGCTCCTCGGAAATCTCGTCCCGGCTTTTTGCCCAGAGGGCGGACGCGCTGTTGACCGTTTCCCATTCCACGGCCTTTTCTTCGCCCTCTTCCTCGCCATGGCTTTCCTTCGGCATCATGATGGGAAGGGAGATGTGATCGGAGAATTTGCGGATGATGGCGCGCAACCGCCAGCCGTCCAGGAACTCGTCCTCGCCGTCGCGAAGGTGGAGGGTGACCTTGGTGCCGCGCTCGGGTTTATGAATGGTTTCCAGGGTGTACTCGCCTTCGCCCTGCGACTCCCAACGCACCCCGTGTTCCGCCGAGAGGCCGGCCTTGCGGGTTTCGAGGGTGACCTTGTCGGCGACGATGAAGGCGGAATAGAAGCCCACGCCGAACTGCCCGATGAGCTGACTGTCCTTGGCCTGATCCCCGGTCAGGGATTCGAAGAACCGGCGGGTGCCCGAGCGGGCGATGGTGCCGATGTTGTCGCGGACCTCATCGCGGTCCATGCCGATGCCGTTATCGGTGACGGTCAGGGTGCGGGCGGCCTTGTCGAATTCGACGCGAATCTTGAGCTCGGCATCGCCCTCGTACAGCGCGTCGTCGCCGAGGGCGCTGAACCGGAGCTTGTCCGTCGCGTCGGAGGCGTTGGAGATGAGTTCGCGTAGGAATATCTCCTTGTTGCTGTACAAGGAGTGAATCATGAGCTGCAGAAGCTGCTTGACTTCCGCTTCGAAGCCCAAGGTGACCTTGTTTTCGGCGACGGTCATGGCGGTACGATTCCTCTCTGGTTAATGAAGGTTAATGAATGGAGTGGCAATGGTGCCGTTTATATTTGGGTTGAGCGTTCGATTTTCAAGCCGCTAATCAGGAGGCTTTTGGACTCTCGCGGTGTGGATAGCCGGTTCCGAAGACCCCGCCTGTCGACCCGACGTAATATGCCGTTCGAGCCGATCGAGTATTGCTCCGTCGACCCGCCCGTCGAACTTGCGGGCGAAGTAACCATCCGATGCGATAATTTGCTCCCAGTGCTCGCAAGTCAAGGTAACGGGATGCGGCGCGTCGTCGTCCTCGAACAGAATGAAACGGAGATTCCTCGGGCTGATCCGCAGATTTTCCGCGCTGCAAAGAATGCTCTGCACGAGCCCCTCGTCCGGAATAATGCTATGGCGATAATGCTCCAAAACATCCGGATTCCGCTCAAGGAAGGTTAGGAGATAATCGACGGCGCGCCGGGACAGGTTGAGCCATTGGCTCCCCATATAACACCGGAGCTTCTTGCGGTAGGGATGCCGATAGGTATGGATGCCGATCCGACCTGGCAAACCCCTGGGCATCCACATGTAATTGATCCACAACTTTTTCTCGCTAAGGCCGGCGAGCCTTTGACGCCACCCGCGGAGCAGCCAGGCTGGGAGGCGATAGGCATAAGGAAACCGCGGCAACGTCCAGTACCGATAGTAATATCGGGCGTAAACATGGGAAGGACGCTGGCATTCCTCCATTATCGCCCCTTCCACAAAACCCTCGTACTCGGTTGCTTCAAGAAACCGCTCCAGTTCGGCAATGGGCTTGATGGGAAAATCTCGGCCGGAGATCAATATGAACCAGTCGAAATCCATGGTGCGCCTGATGAAGGCGAGACTGCGGAGCGTAGCCTCGACTTGGGAAAAGTCACCCCACTCGACGGCGACCGGATCGGGCACGAGAGCCACTCGCTCCAGCGCCCGAAGGCGATCCGGCTCCGACGGAGCGGCTTTGGCATCGTAATGCACGAAAACCCGGGAGCTTGGGCTGCCCTCGGTAAGGATCGCCGCCAATCGCACGACTTGCTCGGGAAGATCGTGGGCGATAATAAGGTAGGCGATACGCATCTTGAGAATCTATGTACAGAACTTAATCAATCCTAGAGGTGGCCCCGGTTGTTTGAACAAGATTTGAACCGGGAGAAGTGGATGCCTGCTGGGTTAAGCGGCCTTTGGGAAGGTCGTGAGCGATTCAAAGTAGACCTCATCCGGGGTATTACTGTCTAGGCTCGAATGGGGTCGCCGGGTGTTGTAGAAGTCCAGGGATCGCCCAATGGATTCGCGGGCGTCTCGGACCGAATCGTAGGCCTTGAGGTAGACCTCCTCGTATTTCACCGTCCACCAGAGGCGTTCGACGAAGACGTTGTCGCACTAAGCGTCCTTGCCATCCAGGCTGACACGGATGTTCCGACTCGTCAGCGCCTCAATGAAGGCGTGGCTGGTCAACTGGGCGCCCTGGTCCGTATTCACGATCTCCGGATGTCCGAAGGGCGGAACGCCTCCTCCAAGGCCTCGGCACAGAAATCTCGTCCAGGGAGATCGAGATCCGATGGGCCAGGACAAAAGCGGCTGGCCTAGTCGAGCACGGCGCACAGGTACACGAAACCCTTGGCCATTGGCACGTACGTGATGTCCAGCGCCCAACCTCGTTGGGCCGGTCGATGGCGCGCCCCCGCAGGAGGTACGGGTAGGCCGGGTGAGCGGGATGCTTGCGGCTGGTGTTGGTCCGCCGGCAGAGTGGCTCGACGCCCATCTTCCGCATCAGCGTGGCCACACGCCGACGAGCAACCGTGAAGCCCTCGCGGCGCAGCATGTCCGGCAATTGCCGGGCGCCCATGAAGGGATGCTCCAGGTGCAGTGCGTCGATCCGCCGCATCAGCGCGAGGTCCGAATTCAGCGTCGGCCTCGGAACGTAGTACACGCTGGCCCGGCTGATCCCGAGCAGTTCGGCCTGCCGAGTGATCGGTAGGCGGTGATCGTGGTCGATCATCGTTTTGCGCCTAGAGGCTGTTGTGAACTTTTTCTGAGGCAGGAGTCAGGAGTAGGCATGACTACTCCGACTTCCCGAAAACCGTATCCGAGCGATGTGTCTGACGACGAGTGGGCGTTTGTTGCCCCTTAT
>CADDYU010000268.1 GCA_902810705.1 Methylococcaceae bacterium | reverse complement strand
GATAGCTGGACCTGGCCGTAAAGGCCGCGCGCTTCCCACCCATTCCAGCAGTAGACGGCGGCCGGTCCCTCACGGAATTCCCAAGGAGGTATGTTGCGGAACACGATGGACTGGCCGACCCCTTCCATTTCCAGCGCGTAAATGTCGTAACCCTTGCCGAAGCGCGCAGGCAGATGCCGTCCCCATTCTTCTTGCCAATCTTCATCAGTTTCCGCTTGGCCGGTCAGCTTGATTCGGCCCAGGAGAGGCGTGCCACGGTCTTCCGCCCGCGTCTCTTTCGGCACCCAGTAAGCCGGATCGTTCTCCTGCCAAGGAAGCGCGCGGCCGCGGGCTTCGAGGTCGAAAACGTATTTGTCCTCGATCCAGTCAATGTCGCCGTCGTTAAGCTGTTCCAGCTTGCGAAGCGACACGCGAAGCGCGCCGGCGAGCAGGCGCCGCTCGGAGCGGTTCAGCATTTTCAGCGTGTGATACGCCTGCACGTCGCGCATCGTTTGCAGCGACACGCCGTAGAACTTTGCCAGATCCTTCCACTCTTCAAATCCCACCACTTCCCTGCGATGGTCGAGCCATTGAACAAGCCTCGACATCGTCTTTCCTTGTTGGAAACATCATTTCGTCAAAGTCAGCACTCCTATGCAACGGGCCACGCGAGCAATCTCACGCCGATGAACCATGCGGTCCGGGTATCGTGTTCGGTCTGGATTCAGTTTCCTCAACAGCAGCACATCGCGGTCATCATCGCTCTCAAAGACGCGGCTGAAATAACACTCGTCGTTGGTGAACCAGGTGATGTAATCCTTGCCGTAAACAAAACCCTGGTCCTCGACGTTCTCAAACAGCGCCGTCGCCGCGTTCGGGTAAGTCGGCATCATTGATTCGCCGTCCACGCGCACGCAGAAATCGCACAGACCTTCCGGCACCTTCACGACGCCGACTTCAATCGCCAAGCGTTCGCTGCGCACGCCGGCGCTGATGCTGTGATAACCCGGCACCTCGGCCAACGCCCGTGCCGGCCCCGAAACGCCGCTTGAGAGGTTTGAATCGTCGTCGTTTCCAGCACCATCCGGCGCGATCCGGCGTTGCAGGTCCGTCGGAGTGATCTTTAAGACTTCCGCCATTCGGCGGAAGTTGTCGGCAAACATGCCGTGAACACCCGGGCGCATGAGCCGAAAGACGCCGGAGCGCTTCATGCCGGCAGCTTGCGCGAAGGTTTCCTTGGACATCATGCTGTCGCGCCAGACCTCCGCGAGACGCTCGCCTGAAACCTTCACTGTGCGCGATCCGTTTCGCATGCCGGATTCAACCTCCGTGCAAATCTGTTTTACTGCCCTTCAAATCCAAAATGAGGGCAAAATGGAATAGTTCTTGACTCCATCAACATCGTTAGGGTAATGTTTGGACAGCCAAAAGGCAAGCAGAAAAATAGAAGGAGGCGGCGCGTGCGTCCAGAAAATCTTACGCGATTTGTAGCCCAGCGCGTCGCCGGATCAAGGGCCGACCGCCTTTGTTTCGGCGATGCGGTCCATCGGCGGATCGGCCGTAATGGCTGCATCAGTCATTACTTCCGGCCCGGCCAGTTGTTCGCCGTGGTTTGGTGGCGGCGATACTCGCACGACCGTCAGCATCGCACCTTCGCCGTGCTCGAATCGCTACCAGCCGGGAAACGGGGCCGATTTCTTCCTGGTATTCATCCCGGCGTTGCGGTTCACGTCCTTGTTCGACAGCACGGACCGGCCGGCCAGGACGAGGCGGTGGATCGACTGCTCGATTTGATAGAGGAATTGAACTGCCGCGGGCGCAATCCGGCAGAAATGCCCACTGCCTTCTGGACCGAAGCAGTACAGCAGCTACTCCTCTGCGATGAATCCTTGGAATCGTGTGACGTTGAGAGCTTGGCATGTCGCGCATGACGTTCTTCCGCTGGCGTAATTTGTCCCACGGTGATCGGCGCCGTCGTATTCTGCTGCGCCTTGGGGCGATCCTCATAGCGCTCGCGATTATCCCGGAGCTGGGTACGCGCCGAGTTCTCGTCATCAACACGTCCCCAAGCGTGGCACCGGGCCTGTACGTGCGCTCTTCGGACGAACCCGCCGTCGGGAAGCTCGTGGATTTTTGCATTCCTCCCGCCGCACGTGATTACGTGCGCGGACGAACCGGGAACAGCGGCGAAAACTGGTACATCCTCAAGCCCATTCTTGCCGGACCAGGAGATCGCGTAGACACGACGAGTGAATGGCTCGTCATCAATGGCCGCCGAATCGCACTGATGCCGCCGCGAACGGACGGGAACGGCCGCCCGCTCCCCGTCTGGCGAGAGAGCCGTGTACTGGCGGGAGACGAATTCGTTGTTTTCTCTAATCGCATTTCCAACAGCTTCGATAGCCGTTGCTACGGCCCAATTCGCAGACAACAAATTGAGACAGTCCGAGAGGCGCTGATAACGTGGTGATCCGCGCAGCACGTCACTCCATATCGCGGTTCCTCAGCGCTGTCGCGGCACTAGAATTGACTTGCATCCCACCGAGAACGTTCGCATAATTGGCAGCGCATCGGCGGTATCCCCGGAAAAGGTTCCCCCCCTCCTTTTCCAACCGCCGATCTTTTTTTGCGCCAACACATCCGGCTATCACTCGAAAGAATGGAAGTCGATTGACGTCGATGAACTGCTATGCCTCGCAGCAACGATCCGGATAGATCGACCCGAGCCAGAGGCTGAAGCATCTGCGCTCCCGTGCCGAAACCAACGGCATGACACACAATCCAAATTTTGAAGAGATCCGTTCATTGGTGCGCTCTTTGGCGCAGTCGTGCGCCTTGGTTGTGCAGAAAGTCGCAGACCTCGCGGAACACGTGGAGCCGAGCGATGCCGGTCAACGCGGTCGTGATTTGCTTGAGAACTTACTTGGAAGCCGCACGGTAGATCCGGATGCCATGTTCGCGCAACTCATCGTGGACGCGGCGGCGAAGACCGTAACCTACCGAGGTGGCACCTGCTGTCTTGGCAATACGTTGGTGTTCCGAATGATCGAGAGACTTGCCCGCCGTCCAAATCAGTTCGTCTCATTCGATCGGCTTATCCGAGACGTATGGGACGGTCATCCAAAGTCGGACGAGGCCATCCGAAGCGTGGTCAAGGAACTCCGCGATCGACTGCGCAAGAACGGAATGCGGAGGTTGGCTTCCTCGATTCGCGGGCAGAAGAAGTCCTACGCGCTGATGCTTAAGGCTCAGGCGTAGCCGCGTCAGAATCCAACGGAAATCCAACCATGGTCCCACGGCGACCCAACGGTTTTTGTGGACAATCCCGCATCATCATCGCCCGCAATGGAGCTGACGATCAAGAGCACGGAGAGAAGCATGAGTGAAGACGCAGAAGCGCAGCCGCGGGTGCCGGCGGCGCAGTACATCAGAATGTCCACCGAGCACCAGCAATACTCGACAGAGAACCAAGCGGATGTGCTTCGCGACTACGCCGGCAAGCGCGGCCGCGAGATCGTTCGCACATACGCCGATGCCGGCAAGAGTGGCTTGAACATCCAGGGTCGCGAGGCGCTCCAGCGACTAATTGCCGACGTGCAGAGCGGAAAGGCCGACTTCAAGACCATTCTTGTCTACGACGTGAGCCGCTGGGGGCGATTCCAAGACGCCGACGAAAGCGCCTATTACGAGTACATCTGCAAGCGTACCGGCATCACCGTCGAATACTGCGCCGAGCAGTTTGACAATGACGGCAGCCCAACGGCCACAATCATCAAGAGCGTGAAGCGCGCGATGGCCGGCGAATACAGCCGAGAGTTGTCCGCCAAGGTGTTCAAGGGGCAATGCAAGCTGATCGAGTTGGGGTACCGTCAGGGCGGGCCAGCAGGCTACGGGCTGCGCCGGATGCTCGTCAGCATCACCGGCGACGAAAAAGGTGTGCTGAAACGAGGCGAGCACAAGAGCCTTCAGACGGATCGCGTTGTGCTCGTTCCGGGGCCGGAAGACGAGATCCAGAACGTGCGACGGATGTACGACCTGCTCACGCGCGACGGTCTGACCGAGCGCCAGATCGCACAACGGCTGAACAGCGAGGGGATCATGCAGACGGAGTTGTCGCGGCCGTGGAGCGCGGCAATGGTCCATCAGGTTTTGACGAACGAGAAGTACATCGGGAACAACGTCTACAACCGCGTCTCGTTCAAGCTGAAAAAGAAGCGCGTCCGCAACGCACCGCCAATGTGGGTCCGTCGCGACGGAGCCTTCCCACCGATCGTCGATCCATCGGTCTTCCACATGGCGCGGGGCATCATCGTGGAGCGCAGCCGCCGATACTCTGACGAGGAAATGCTAGCGAAGCTTAAGGAATTATTGGCGAAGCACGGAACATTGACGGCCGAGCTGATTGACGACGCCGAGGCGATGCCGTCCAGTTCAGCGTATCAGAGCCGCTTCGGCAGTCTTATCAAGGCATATCATCGCGTTGGATTCACGCCAGGCCGTGACTACGCGTACGTGGAGATTAACCGCCACCTTCGCACGCTGCAGCCGCCGTTTGAGGAAGACATCATCAAGCAGCTGGAGAAGATGGGCGCGCGCATCACGCGAAAGGCGGAGACGGGACAACTGGTCATCAACGGCGAATACACGGCGGATATTGTTTTTTCCCGCTGCCAGCAGACGCCCGGCGGCATGCTCCGCTGGCTCATCAATTTGGACCAGCCCGCCATGGCTGACGTTACCGTCGTTGTGCGGATGGACGCGACAAATCAGGCGCCGACGGACTTTTACCTGCTGCCGCGCATCGACGTGCGGCAGTCTACGT
>CADDYU010000267.1 GCA_902810705.1 Methylococcaceae bacterium | reverse complement strand
CGTAGTCTATACGTAGGTTGGGTTGCGGTACTCCGCAACCCAACATTCATCGGCTTCATGTTGGGTTGTCTCCGCCAACCCAACCTACTCTTCTCTCCGCAATCCAACATCCGCCGGGATCGGCTTCGTGTTGGGTTGTCTCCGCCAACCCAACCTACGGGTAATTGGATTGCGGGATACCGCTACCCAACATTTCGCGGGTTCGCCAACCCGGCCTACTCTTCCGCAACCCCACTGTCACTGACGCCTTACGTCACATTTCGACGGCGGATTTGACACTTTTTCGCAACCTTTTCCCCGGCAACTCGCCGGAGGCGGCGGAAACGGCGGGCTCGGGGAAGTTTTTCGGCTGGCACGGCACTTGCGATAAATGGCTGTCGGATTCGCTCCGGCGTTTCCCTTCCTCCCTTTGGCTACAAGAAAAGGCATTTCCATGAACCATCATCCCCAAGCCCAGCAAGGTTTCACATTGATCGAGTTGATGATCGTGGTCGCGATCGTCGGTATTTTGGCGGCGATTGCGATTCCGGCGTATCAGGATTACACAGCGAGAGCTCAGATGTCGGAAGGCCTTAGCCTGATGGATGGGGCGAAAACGACCGTCACGGAATATTGGTCGAATAACGGAGTCTTTCCCACGAGCAATACGGCAGCGGGTTTACCTACGAATACCACGATAACCGGCAAATATGTCGCTCAGGTCGAAGTTGGCACTGGAGGGCTTATTACAGCAACCATGAAGGCTTCAGGGACTGCGGCGGGTATAGCGAGCAAAACCATAGCCTTGAGCCCAACCACTTCCGCTGGTGCAGTGCAATGGAAATGCAAAAGAGGCGGTGCCCCTGCTGATGCCAAATACTACCCAACCAACTGTAGTAGTTAAGGACCGCAGCTCCGTAGCGGAGGGTCGGGCTGCGGCACCCGCAACCCAACCTACGCCCGCGATCCCACGCCCGCCCGCGCCGGCGCCGCGTCGGGTGGTCTCCGCCAATTCAACCCCTGAAACGGCCGCGCCCTGGCGAACACCCGGTTCAAACGGCCGTTTCCCTTCCCGAATCCGCCCATGATTCGAACGGCCGCCCTGTTTCCCTTTCTCCTGCTCCTGACCCTGGCCGTTTACTGGCTCGGATTGCGGGGGCCCTTCCTCTTCGACGACTTCGCGAACCTCCCCGCCCTCGCCGATTTCGGCGGGGTACGGGATTTCGATTCGCTCCGGCTCTACCTTCTGAACGGCATCGCGGGGCCCACCGGCCGGCCCCTGTCGCTCCTCGGCTTTCTCATCGACGGCAACACCTGGCCGTCCGATCCCTGGCGCTTCAAATACACCAACCTGATGCTGCACCTCCTCGCCGGGTGCCTGTTGTTCTGGCTGGTCTTCCGCGTCGCGCTGCTCCGCGGGCGGAGCGAAAGCGCCGTCGCGTGGACGGCCCTGTGGGTGGCGGGATTCTGGCTCCTCCATCCCCTGAACGTCTCGACGACCCTGTACGTCGTGCAGCGCATGGCGATCCTTTCGGCGCTCTTCAGCCTCGCGGGCCTCCTGGCCTATGTGCATGGCCGGGCCCTTCTGGCGCGGGGGCGGCCCAGGGCCTATCTCTGGATGAGCCTCGCCATCGGGCTTTTCACGCCCCTCGCCGTGCTCGGCAAGGAAAACGGCGCGGTGCTGCCGGTCCTCGCGCTCGTTCTGGAATCGACGGTTTTGGCCACGGCGGAGAGGAAACCTTCGAAAGCCTGGCGGGCGGTGTTTCTCTGGCTGCCAACGGCGGCGCTTCTCGCCTATCTCTTTTGGCAAGCCCTGGTCGGCGGCCACGGCGGGCGGCCCTTCACCGTCTCCGAGAGGCTCTTGACCGAGAGCCGGGTGCTTTTCGATTACCTCTTCCATTGGCTTCTGCCGTTCGCGCCGCCGCGGGGGCTTTTCACCGAAGATTATCCCGTGTCGAAGGGCCTCCTCTCGCCGCCGACGACCCTCCTCGCCCTGATCGCCGGGTCCGGGGCGCTCGTCCTGGCGCTCCGGCGGCGCAAGGCTTCTCCCGCCCTGGCGCTGGCCATCCTGTTCTTCCTCGGCGGGCATCTCGTCGAATCGACCTCGATTCCGCTCGAAATCTATTTCGAGCACCGCAATTACCTGCCCGCGATGTTCCTGTTCCTGCCGGCCGCCGAGTACTGTGTGGCGAACGCGGGAAAGCTGCGCCTTCTGCCCGTGCTTCTCGGCGTGCTCCTGCTGGGCATGGCCTTCTCCACGCACCGGCTGGCCCGAATCTGGTCGGACGAAACCCGCCTGGCGCTCCACTGGGCGGAGCAAAATCCCCACTCCGGCCGCGCCCAGGGCGCCGCCGCCTCGGCTTTGAGCCGGCTGGGCCATGCCCGGCTGGCCCTCGACATTCTCGAGCGGGCGGTGGAACGGCGGCCCGCCGACCTGCATCTCCATCTGCACTATCTGGTGCAGGCGTGCTTCACGGGCACTCTCCGGGCGGACGACTTCGACCTGGCCCTGGAGAAATTCCGGCGGACCCCGTTCGAGTTCCGCAGCTTTCCCTTTTTCGAGAGCGTGATGGAGACCTTTCCCGATGAGGATTGCCAAGCCTTGGACTTCGAGCGGCTGCACGCCCTGCTGAACGCCCTGGAGCAAAATCCCGGCGCCGCCGATAGCGGAGCCCGCCGGCAGATTCATCACCTCAGGGGCTTGCTGTACGCGCGGCAAGGCGCGGGCGGCGAAGCCCTCCGGGAATTCGAGGTCTCCCTACGCCTTCGGCCCGACATCAGCGCGGGATTGCTGGAGGTTTCCATCCTCGCCTCCCACCGCTGCTACGCCGAAGCCCTGCGGCTGCTGGATGCGGTGCGGCCTCTGGCGAGCGCCGAGCCCCGGCCGTACGAGCGCTGGAAGACGCTGGACTATCCCAAGGAAATCGAGCGGCTTCAGGGAATGATCGAGGCGGATTTGCGGGGGTTGTAGAGCTTTATGTTGGGTTGGCGCCGCCAACCCAACCTACGGGGTGGGAAAACCCGATCGGAGCCCGCTTTTGTTGGGTTGGCTCGGCCAACCCAACCTACGTTGAAGCCCCGGAGTAGGTTGGGTTGCGGGACCGCAACCCAACGTTCCACTCAGCGGTGTTGCAATTTATCCGCCAGCCACAGCTTGATGAGAGCTTGGCGGGTCACGCCCAGCCGGCGCGCCTCGCGATCGAGCGAACGCACCATCCAGACGGGAAAATCCACATTGACACGCTTCTGTCCAAGGCCGGGGCGATGCGCCTTTTCCAGGTCAAGCCACGCCGTCAGGTCCTCGCCCTCATCGAACTTCTTGTCAAATTCAGAGGCTTTCATAGATTTCTATCTCTTCTTTCCGGGAGCGCCTGACCGAAATCAGGCGGATGTTCCCGTTTCGATAGGTGACGACGGCCGACCAATGCTTGCCGCCGATCGAGCCAATGACTAAATAGCGCGGCTCATCCACCGTTTTCGCGGGAATCTCCACAAGGTCGGGATCGTCCCATAAGGCTTGCGCTTCTTCGAAGTCAATTCCGTGCTTATGCTTGTTAGTGGCGCTTTTATCTCGATCATATTCGAAGCCCATGCTTGAGATATGGCAGGAAAAGAACAGTTACGCAACCTTTTTTATACCTTTTTATGACTCGGCATGCTTTGATTCCTTCAACTTCGAGCGCTTTCGTTGGGTTGTCTTCGCCAACCCAACCTACGGGGTGGGAAAACCCGATCGGAGCCCGCTTTTGTTGGGTTGGCTCGGCCAACCCAACCTACGTTGAAGGGTACGCCTGCCGCAATCCAACACTCCATCCTCACTCTTCCCGAAGCCCCTCCCCCACCTTCATCCGCCCGGCCCGCCAGGCGGGGTAAAGACCGGCGAGCAGCGCCGCGGCCAGGGCCAGGAGCGGCGCCTGCCAGAGCATGAGCGTCGGCGCCGCCAGTTCCATGCTCCAACCGAAGGAGCGGAGATTGATGACGGTGACCAGCGCGTAGGCCAGGAGCCGCCCGAGCGGCACGGCCAGAAGCCCGGCGGCGAGGCCCAGGAAGCCGGTCTGGCCCAGGACCAGGGCCGCCAGTTGCCGGGGGGTGAGGCCCACCGCGCGGAGGATGGCGAACTCGCGGGTGCGCTCCAGCTGCAGGGCCAGGAGGGCGCTGAGTATGCCGATGAAGGCGACGGCGATGGCCAGAAGGCGCAGCACGTGGGTGACGGCGAAGGTGCGCCGGAAGGTTTCCATGGAGGCGTCGCGGATTTCCCGGTTGGAGCGGATGGTCAGGGCGCCCGCGTCGGAGCCGAGAGCGAGCAGATTGCGGCGGACCGCCTCCACCGGCGTATCCTTCCTGAGAAAAAGGCCCAGGGAGGTGATCTCGGAATCTCCCCAGATCCGCTCGTACACGTCCCGCCGCAGCACGGCCAGGCCCTGATCGGAGCGGTAGTCGAAAAAGATTCCGACGATGGGAAAGCGGCGCTCGCCTCGCGGCGTGCTCAGCGCCAGCGAATCTCCGACCTCGAGCCCGTGGCGGGTGGCGAAGGGTTCCGAGACCACCAGAACCTCCTCCTGCATGAACCGGCGCCAGACGTCCCGCCCATCGGCGGACTTGAAGCGGAAGGCGGGCCGCTCGGCGTAGGCCGGCTGCATCGCCAGGAGTTCGATCCGTCCCACCGCCGATTCGATCGAGCCGTACCGGGCCAGACTGTAGGCTTCCACGCCGGACAGACGGGCGGCGGCCCGCACCAGGCCGGCGGGAAGCGGCGCGCCGAACTGGCCGGTTTCGGCCGGGCGCACCACATACACATCCGCCTGCAGGAGCTGCTCCAGCCAGTCGGACACGGCGAGGCGGAAGCTTTCCACCATGAGCCCGAC
>CADDYU010000266.1 GCA_902810705.1 Methylococcaceae bacterium | reverse complement strand
TACAGCCTCTTTGAAAACTCGATAAAAGGGAAGTAAGTTGGAAACCTGATGCGCGAAAAGCGCAGGCGGTTTTCCATGGGGACAGCGCGCCCTCGAGCGAAACAGGGTCGGCACGAGCACAAGGGTAAAGCGTTCTCCGAGTAACTTGACGGAGGCGGAAGGGGAAGCGATGGAACCGTTGTTGTCACGTCCTGCCGTAACCGGGCGGCGCCGGGCAACGGACTTACGTGAGGGGGTGAGTGCGATTCGCTACCTGATGCGCTCCGGAGGTGAATGGCGCAGGCTGCCGGTGCATTGCCCCCCCTTGGCAGACGGTGTACTGGGGGTTCAGGCGGTTTGTGCGCCGACTGTTGTTCAAGGTGATTCACGGTGTGGCGCTGAGGCTGGACAGGCAGTAGAAAGGCCGGCAGGAGCCTTTTGCCGTGGAGGCAGATGGCAGACGGCTCATGGTCCACCGGACACCAGCTGACATGGCTGATTCCACCGGGGCCGAATGGGTACGGGGGCCCTGAAGAAGCGCTGGCCAGAGGTGAAGCCCCTGTTTGCCGGCGCCGCCTATGACAGGCGCCGGCTGATGGACGAGGCCACGATGCGGGGCTTTGTCGTTGACGGGGTGCGCAAGCTGATCAATCAGCCCAGCTGCTTTCCTTTACCAAGGCGCCGGGGGGGTTGAGCGCTCGTTCGGCTGGCTGATGCAAGGGCGTCGGCTGGTACGTGACTAGGAGTATCGCATCGACGTCTCCACTTGGCATCCCCCGTCACCGACAGCTTCTCCACGGTGAGCTTCTCGATTTCGCCTATGGTCACGAGATAGTGATCAAGGTGCTTCACTGGCGCGTCCTTGGTGTTCGGTACGATCCAGGCGATAGCCCGCTCATCGCCTCGTATCCACTGCCTTCCGGACGGCATTCGGTGTCTTCACGCCGTGCTTAATCGCTACTGGCGAGACATCCAGTTGGTTCGTCGGAACCTGATGGCGTTGGTCGTAGCCAGGGCCGTAACCTTGGATACTGGTCTGCTGGCATTCCTTCGAGACGTAGGGCTCAAAGTTAAAGCCGTTGGCGCGGAGCTAGTTAAAGCGTCAGGAACTGCTGCCCTGCAAGCATGGATTCAGCAGGACTGTCCCTAAAATACACTGGTTTCTCATTCGGAAGCTCGGGATAGTTCATAAAAACATAGACTTGCATTTTGGCACATATCCGGCTTACAGCGGTTTTGGAAAGTTACTGAGGCGAAGCCTGCCGGGCTGATGCGTTCGTTTCGCCAATGTCGGCCGCTTCGCGGATTGGTTCTTTAGCCTTTCCCATATCCCCTTTGATGCACTGAAATCATTTTGGAAAAGTGAGTTGTTATGAGTAAAACGAGAATCTCCCGCCGCAAGTTTCTTGGTCACGCCGTAGCGACTGCCGCTGCATTCGGCCTTTCATACCTTCCGGGCAACTCGCTGGCTTACGAGGGCCCTAGGAGCGAGCCGGGTAATAGCCCAAGGTCGAAGAAAGGGCATCCACCCAATATCCTCTTCATTCTCGCGGATGATCTAGGGTGGGCCGATCTGAGCGTGTATGGCCGATCCGACTATTCGACTCCGAACATCGACAGACTGGCCAAACAGGGTGTTCGGCTCACTCAGGCGTATTCCAATTCTTCGGTCTGCACGCCGACCCGGATCGCATTCTTCACCGGACGTTATCAGCAACGCCTTCCGGTCGGCCTGCAGGAACCCTTGCCCTATCGCAAGCAACTCGAAGTGAACGGTCAGCTCACTAAGTTGGGACTTCCTCCCGAGCACCCGACGATTGCATCCTTGCTGCGGGACGGCGGCTACCAAACTGTTCTGATCGGCAAATGGCATGCGGGTTATCTTCCCGCCTTCAGCCCACTGAAGAGCGGGTTCAACGAATTCTTCGGGATTTTCAGCGGGGGCGTGGATTATTTTACCCATAAGGACAATAACGGCGAGGACGACCTATGGGAAGACGAAACGCCCATCGAAAAAACCGGCTATATCACCGACTTGATCACCGAACGCGCCGTCGGATTTCTCCAAAGGGCGTCTCACGCCCGACAGCCATTCTACGCGAGCGTTCATTACACGGCGCCTCATTGGCCTTGGGAAGGGCCGGGGGATGAAGAGACCAGCCGCCATTTGAAAAATTTGTTTCACCTGGATGGCGGCTCTCCCCAAATCTATGCGAACATCGTCACGAGCTTGGATTCCGGCATCGGAAAATTGCTGAGACAGCTGGAGCGCAGCGGCCTGTCCGAAAATACTCTGGTTATCTTCGCCAGCGACAACGGCGGAGAGCGCTTTTCCGACATTTGGCCGTTCATCGGAAGTAAAGGCGGTGTCTATGAAGGCAGCAACCGCGTCCCCGCGATCGTGCGTTGGCCCAAGTATTTGCCTTCGAACCGGGTCAGCCAGCAGGTCGCGATAACCTTCGACTGGACCGCAACCCTTTTGGCTGCGGCGGGCCTCGCGCCCGATCCCGCCTATCCGCTGGATGGGATTGATCTCCTGCCATATCTGGCGACGGCGGGCGCGAAAGAACAAACACAGCCCCGAACTTTATTCTGGCGAATAGGAGGACAGCACGCGGTGCGCGACGGCGACCTCAAATATATCAAACTGGCTCGACTCGATCAGGTCGTCACGCTCGGAGGCTTACCGGCGACCCTCCGCGGAACCGAATTCCTATTCGATCTTTCGAAAGATGTGCGCGAACAGGCCAACCTAAACGACGCACGTCCCGATGATTTCACTCGGCTCCGCCAGTCTTGGGATTCGTGGAACACCACGGTGCTTCCCGAATCGACTCTGACCTAAAGGAATGGAGCGGAAGCAAGCTGCACTCCCAAGTTTTGGGTCGAGGCGGTGGAGAAGGTGTTAGGTTCTGTTGATACTATGGCATCGCTGCGTTGACAGTGTGCCGATTTCGAATGGCTAACCGACTGGAAATCAGTGACGCGGACCGGGACGTGATTTAGGCCATTCTGGTAGCCCACAAATCCGTTTGGACTGCAAGGAGCGATGCCGGTCGTTCTTGGCCGCCGTCTTTCTGGCTACGGCAATATGTCAACAGAAGCTGGCATAGACCGCGTGAAATGGCATCGCTTGACCGTGGCGGCGCGCACTCCCGGCGTCGGGATGAGCTAGTCGAATGTCGGTACGATGCACCAGGAGAAGACTACCGCTTTGGTCAGCAGCCCGCCCGTTTTCGTCAAAGGCGATCAGTCAATGGTCTCACGACTGCGGGCATGTTCCAAGGTGCCGGTGTCGCCCAATGGGCTCGGATAGAGCGCTGGGCTGGCCTTCGGTGTCCGGCTTTCCACGGGTAACAGAGGGAACAAGCGCTCAGCGACTTGATAGGCTTCCTCTGGGTGCGGATAACCGGACAGGACGAAAGTATCGATGCCGAGCGCGGCATATTCTTTGAAGCGGGCCGCCACAGTTTCCGGATCGCCTACGAGGGCCGCCCCCGCGCCTCCTCGCACCAAACCGACGCCAGCCCAGAGGTTTGGGCTGATTTCCAAGGCGGTGCGTGAACCTCCGTGCAATTGCGCCATGCCTCGCTGGCCTTCCGAGTCGGAGCGGGCAAAGGCTTGCTGCGCCCGTTCGATGGTGGCGTCGTCCAGGCGGCTAATCAGGCTTTCCGCCGCTCGCCAGGCTTCGGCATTGGTCTCTCGAACGATGACATGGAGCCGGATGCCGAAGCGAATACCGCGCCCAAGCGCCGTTGTCCGCTGCCTGACATCGGCGATCTTCTGTGCCACCGCAGCGGGCGGTTCACCCGAGGTGAGGTAAACATTGATCTGTTCGGCGGCCAGTTCATGCGCGGCCGCCGACGAGCCCCCAATATAAAGCGGGGGATACGGGCTCTGCACCGGCGGAAACAGGAGCTTCGCGCCTTTCACGCAAATGTGTTTGCCTTCGAAATCGACGGTATCGCCGGCGAGAAGCCGCCGCCAGACGGTAAGAAATTCAGCAGTATTCGCATAGCGTTCGGCGTGGGCCAGAAACCCGCCGTCGCCGGCCAGTTCGACCGGGTCGCTGCCGGTTACTACGTTGTTGAGCAGGCGGCCTCCCGACAGCCGGTCGAAAGTGGCGGTCTGACGCGCCGCCTGGCTGGGAGAAACTACACCGGGCCGCAAGGCTACGAGGAACTTCAGTCGCTCCGTAGCCAGAATCAGGGACGATGCGGCGATCCAGGCATCTTCGCAGGTCCTGCCAGTTGGCATCAGGACGCCGCCGAATCCCAGTTAGTCGGCGGCTTGAGCTACCTGGCGGAGATAGCCGTAATCAGCCGCGCGTCCACCCTTGGAAGTGCCGAGGAAACGGCCATCACCATGCGTAGGTAAGAACCAGAACAAGTTCATGATTGCTGCTCCTTGTAGGGACTGAGTTTCAGGGTTGCTGCACCGGCGCGTTCGATTTCTTCCAGCACAGCTGCTAGCCGTTCCGGATAGCGTTCGACGAACGGCGCGCGATTACTGGAAGTGCACGCCGAGCATACGCCTCCACTCCTGAACTTATGTACCCAGCAGGGGCTGTACCAATCATAGGGGCGGAATTCCCGGCGTTTTTTGCGAGCATTGTTGTCGCTGCAACACCTTATGCTTATGGCTTGCTGTCCAGGCAGCACAACGGCTTTATTGAACTTCGCTCGCGGGATGATGCGGTTTGGCGCGTTCCCCTTGGCACTGAACGTGCCCATGATTAGAGACGTTAAATGGAATCTGGACATTATTAGAGCGCGTTATGAACTTTTGGCTGTGGGGAAGGTATTCCGGGAATGTTTACTCAAAAACCTTAGCTCAGCGATGGGTCGGACTGTCAATCAGCATTGAAAAGTATCCAGCAAACAGCGTCCAAAATTACCCAGGGGTTAGGCCGAATTTTTCCGCTGTTTGAAGCGGTAGGAATCGTTTCCGGTTTCGAGGATGTCGCAGTGATG
>CADDYU010000265.1 GCA_902810705.1 Methylococcaceae bacterium | reverse complement strand
CCGTACACCGGTTTCTTCGGCATCCGTCTGACGGCGCTTTTCGTGGCGGTCACGTTGTCCGCTCACGTTTTCTTCGGCGTGGTCCTGGGACTCTATGCCCGCCGCAAAGCATTTACCTGGCCGAGCATGAGAGCGGGCATTGCGACATAGAGGGCGACCGCATGAAAGTCACGCGAATTCTGCAAATGAGTTTGCTGATCGCTTTTTGGGCTTTCTCCGGTCTGCTGGTCGGGTGCAAACGCAACGCGTCCACCGATAATGGCACGGTCGTCCTCTATACCAGCGTGGACGAGCCTTACGTCCGTCCGCTGATCGAACAGTTCCAGCGGCGGACTGGGATTCGGGTCACGCTGATTACCGACGCGGAGGCGAGTAAGAGCGTAGGACTTTCCGAAAAGCTCCGCGCGGAGAAGGAGCATCCGCAAGCCGATGTGTGGTGGAGCAACGAATGCTTCCTAACGATCAATCTCGCCGACGAGGGCGTGCTCGCGCCGTATGATTCTCCCGGCGCGTCCGACATCCCCAACCGGTTTAAGGACCCGGAACATCGCTGGGCCGGCTCCGTGCTGCGGGTTCGCGTATTGGTCTCGTCGCGATCGAGCCCGGGCGTCGCGATCAAACCCACGCGCCTGCGCGACTTGCTACGCCCGGAACTCAAGGGGCATATCGCTCTTGCCCGTCCGACCGCCGGCACGACCGGGGGGCAAGTCGCCGCGCTCTATGTTCTGTGGGGAAGAGACCGCGCCGAGGCGTTCTTTCGAGAGCTGCACGACAACGGGATAACGTTGGTGGGAGGTAATTCGATCGTCGCCGAATCGGTCGCGCGCGGCGACCTGTGGTCGGGCCTATGCGACAACGACGATGCCGCGGATGCAGGAGCCAATGTCGGCCCGCTCGACACAACTCTGCCCGATCAGGGCCAGGGAGATGACGGCACACTGGCAATGCCCTGCACTGTGGGTCTCGTCGCCGGCGCGCCCCACCCCCAGGCGGCCGAACGCCTCATCGATTATTTGTTGTCGAGGCAGGTTGATCAGAAACTGATCGACGCAAACTTCGGATGGTGCTCAACCCGCGACACGTCGGGCCACGGCAAGTTCATGACGGTCGATTACCGTGCCGTCGCCAAGACGATGCCTATGGCGATCCGCTCTGCCACTTCGATCCTTGAGGGCCGCTAAGCGCGCGTGCCGGTTCAGAATTTTGGGTTCTGCGGCCGATTTGTGACCTGGCCCGTCCGGAAAGCACCACTCGGCGCGCAAGCGATTCTGGGTATATAATTCAAGAATGGCCCATGCGAAACGGCCGCTGCTGTGGCGACACGTTTGCGTGAAAACGCGTGCAAGTGCGACGAACTCGCGCGGATGGAGCGTCTCGGCAGAGGCGCTGGAAGCGCGCGGGCTGCTGAGCGGCTTTTCCGCGTCGGTCGACTTCCAGCCGGCGGCAGTGCCGCCGCCCGCGGGCTACCTGCCCGACAGCGGAGCGATTTTTGCCGATCGTGGCAATGGCCTGAGCTACGGGTGGAACGGACCGCGCCCGGTGCAGGTGCTAGAACATCACGCCCGGCATCCCTCCGATGGCCCGGACGAGCGTTACGACACGTTCGCTGTGATGCACGCCCGCGGCCGGGGCAGCGATTGGGAGATTGCCGTTCCCGACGGGACTTACCAGGTTCACGTCGTCTCGGGTGACGCCCGGGTATTTACCGGTCGGTACCGCATTGAAGCCAACGGCGTGCTCGTCGTGGACGGGCGCGCCACCCGCGCGCAGCGATGGGTTGACGGAACGCAGCAGGTTAGCGTCACGGACGGGATGCTCCGCATCACGCTCGGGCCACAGGTCCAGAGCGGGAAGCTGGATTTCGTGGACATCGCACAGATCGTGCAGACCCAGACGCCGCCTCCGTCCACGCCGCCGCCGGACCCGCAGCCGCCCTCCCAGCCGCCGCCCTCATCCAATCCGCTTCAACTGAACTGGCAGCAAGTCGCGAGCTCGCCTGTTGGACGGCTGGAAGCGAGTGCCGTAACAGTCGGAGGGAAGTTATACGTGTTCGGCGGATACGGCGTCGACGATCCAAATTGGCTGGCGACCAAGGAGACCGACGTTTACGATCCCGCCACCAACACCTGGGCCCGACTTGCAGACACGCCGGAAGGGTTGACCCACATCGGAGCGGCTACCGACGGGCGCTACATCTATGCGGCCGGCGGATACGTCAGCAACTACGCCACGGGGTGGCAGACCTTCGCGACCCAGGACGTGTGGCGTTTCGACACGATAACCAACGAGTGGACCGCCTTCGTTCGGCTTCCTGCGCCCCGATCTGCCGGCGCCCTGCTGATCATCGGGCGCGAGCTCCACTACGTTGACGGCAATGACATCAACCGAGTCGGCACGACCGAGCACTGGGTTTTGAATCTCGACGACCCGAATCCGCAGTGGGTCGCATCGACCCCGTTGCCGTTCAGTGACAATCACATCGCGGCCGCCGTCCTGAACGGCAAGATTTACGTGATTGGTGGACAGCCGGGTAATGATGACGGGTCTCCCAGCAGCGACTTTCTGATGTGGGACTCGGCCAATCCTTCTTCGTGGACGGTTCTGCCCAGCCTTCCTCAGCCGCGCTCACACGCGGTGGCCGTGGCGGTGGACGGGAAAATCGTGGTGGCGGATGGGGTAACGACCGGCCTCACGCTATTGGCAAGCGTCATCGCATACGATCCCACCACCAACACGTGGTCGAGCGTCGCCGATCCACTCCCCGCGCCGCGCGAGGACCCGGCGGGCGATCTGCTGGATGGCCGGCTGGTGATCATGACAGGGTACGATCAAGGGTTGCGGACCGAGACCTGGATGAGCCAGCCCTTGGTCTGATCGGACCGGGCGGCGGCGGCGCGCTTGGAGTTGCGTCGCGACGCCCACACCGTTACCGTTCTTTGCCATGCATTCGCGGGCACTGCGAATCGCGATTCTGCTGTTTCAGGCGTTGTGGCTGAATGTCATCGTTCCCGGCCACACGCGCGGGATCGTTGCGCTGCCCGGCGAGCAATGCTCCGCTTGTGATCTCGACTCGGAGCTCCCGCCTGTTCGCTCCTGTTGTCTCAATCATCAGGGCGGTTCGGGTACCGACCGGCGACCGCTTCCCAAGTCCGGGGATCCGGCACAGCACTGCGCGATTTGTCATTTTGCCGCCCGCCTATCAGTCCCGGTCGCCGTTGACTTCACGCATCCGCCTCTCGGCCTTGCCGGGATCCTCCCTCCGCGGCCGGCCGAAGTCGCTCCTCGCATGTCCTTTCTTGCCACGTACGATGGCCGGGGGCCGCCGCAGCCGCAATGCGCCTGAGCACTATTTGGGTCCTTCGAAAGACACCTGCCACCGATCCTTTTCGATCGGCGCGCTTGGCGCCCGATAGCGCGGCGCATTGAGGCGGCCGCACACTCGGTCGCACGTGTCAGTCGGACACGCACCTGGTTCCCAACGTCTCGGAGAAACCTTCCATGCGAAAGTTATTTTGCACGGGTCTGACCTGCGCGGCCTTCGCCGCTGCGCTCGCCTCGACCCGCGTCGCCGCCGGGCATGGCTTCGCCGGCGACCGTTTCTTTCCGCCCACCATCGCAACGGACGATCCGTTTGCCGTCGACGAATTTGCCTTCCCGACCGTTTCGTACGTAAAGAATGCGGGAAGTCCCGGCAACCATGAGATCGATGCCGGGTTCGAGTTTGACAAGGAGATTTTCCCCCACTTCGCGATCGGCGTGTCGGACACCTATATCTATCAGAAGCCGGACCACGGCCCCTCGGTTCACGGCTGGGATAACCTGGCGGTGACGGCCAAGTACGAGCTCTGGATTCAACCGCAGCACGAGTTCATCCTGGCAGCGGGGCTAGAGTCGGACATCGGCGGTACCGGCGCGCAGAGCATCGGGGCGGATTCCTTCAGCACGTTCACACCCAAGCTGTACTTCGGGAAGGGCTTCGGAGACCTGCCCGATGCGGTAAGCGCCTTGAGGCCGTTCGCTCTGACCGGCGAGTTCGGCCAAAGCTTTCCCACTCAGGCGGACAACTCCAACACGTTCCAGTGGGGCTTTGCTCTGGAGTACAGCCTTCCCTACCTGATGCAGAACGTCCGGGACTTGGGCATCCCGCGCCCGTTCCGTGACATGATCCCGCTGGTCGAGTTTTCGATGGAGACGGCGGAAAACCGTGCCGGCCGCGGCCTCACCACCGGCACGATCAACCCCGGCGTGCTGTACGAGAATCCGTATTTTCAGCTCGGGGTCGAGGCGAACATCCCCGTCAACAGCCGGTCCGGGGCCCATGTCGGTTTCACGATCCAGGCATGGATCTTCATCGACGACATCTTCCCCCACGTGTTCGGACATCCGCTTTTCGGAGAACAACGATGAACCGCATTCCGCTTCGATCGGTCCTACTTTCTCTTCTGCTGGTCCTGGCCATGCACGGCATCGCCATAGCCCACGCCTTCCTGGATCACGCCGAGCCGCGCGTCGGCTCGACGGTTGCCAGGCCACCGGCCGCGGTGCACGTCTGGTTCACCCAAGCGGTCGAGCCCGCGTTCAGCAAGATCGAGGTGTTCGACGCCGCAGGCAAGGAGGTGGACAAGAAGGATTCGCACGTCGATCCCAAGGACCATTACGTTCTAATCGTATCGACGCCGCAGCTTGCGCCGGGCGCGTACAAGGTAAGCTGGCACGTCGTCTCGGTGGACACGCACCGAACGCAGGGCGACTTCAAATTCGTCGTCAAGCCATAGGGATGGTGCGGTCATGTCCGGTGACGGAGAAACCCTGGCGTGGTTTGCGGTGGTTCGGGCAGTTCATTTCGCCGCATGCCTCGTCCTTTTGGGCGTTTTCGTTTTGGACCGCTTCATCGTCGGCGCGTCGATCGAGAGGTCGGCGGCCGAGTTGGCCCGCCGGTGGCGAAGCATCGTGCGCTGGCTTGCCGGCATGGCG
>CADDYU010000264.1 GCA_902810705.1 Methylococcaceae bacterium | reverse complement strand
GCCCCCGGTCTGTCCCACGCTCAACGGATGAGGAGTGGGCCAACGCCAACGAGGCCGGTGCTCCGGTAATGGCGAGGCTAATCACCAGTGGGCCGAGCTTCCTTAGGGTCTTCGTCGATTTCGCTAGGTAAGTTTGCATAGCATCTCTCCTTTTTCCTCATGGCAACTGACGGGGCTAGGCGGTGGGGCGTTGCCCCCACGCTTGGACGACGCGGGGTACGCCGGCCACGGTGCCGTGATCGGCAGCGAACGCATAGAGCTCTCGGATCACGTCCTCGATTTCTTCACGCGTCGTCAAATCATCCTCCAGGATGGCATCGGCGATGTTTTCCATCGTAATGGGATTCATGAGCTTCACCTCCCCTTCGATCCCGAGCGGCTGCACGACCGAGACGCCGATGTCCTCGAAGCCGCTGTCCCGCAAGAACAGTGGTAAGCGCGGTCCGAGGTTCGGATCACCGCCGCGCCGGCGCACGACCGCACAGTAGAGCTCATGGTAGCGGCGGAAGGCCTTGGACTCGGGATAGGTAAAGTAACCGCTGAAGTCGATGTCCTCGATCGCAATGCGCCCTTGCGGACGAAGGCATTGATAGAAGGCCTTGACGGTGCCGGCCGGATCGCGCAGGTGAGTCAGCAGGAATCGAGCGTACACGCGGTCATACTCCGAAGTCTCGAAGCCGTCTCGGACATCCGACAGGCGAAACTCTACGTTCGTGATGCCTTGCTGCTGGGCCTCCCGGCGGGCGATCGCGAGCGTGACCGGATCGATATCGGTGCCAACGACCTTGCCATGAGGCGCCACTCGGCGACCCAAGTCCAGAGTTACGTCCCCACCGCCGCAACCGACATCCAGACAAGTGAGACCGTCACGCAGATCAAGCCGGTCGAATAAGAATATCGTGCCGGGATGCATGACCCGGGCGAGAACGCGTAGGCGCTCTCTTCCTTCGATACCGCCACGGATCACGTAATGCTTGGAATGCTCCATTGACATCTTCTGATTGAATAGATCCTGTAATGATTTATCAGGCGCTATGCAATGAGGACCGTAGGCTGGTGGAAACCTTGCGGAAAACCCAGCCCATCCACGCCTTGAAGTGCTGGGTTTCGTTCCTCAACCTAGCCTGCAGTCCTGATCGTCTCACCGTGCGGCGGCCTAGTGTCGCCGGCACCCCTCGCCGCCTCGGTCATGCCGATGCCTAGCTCTCAGCCAAACGCCGTCGGGGAGGCTAGCCACACTGATGCCATGGAGGTAGCCGCTGTTTCCGCAAATGTGCACCCTCTTGGTGTATGCACTACTCGTCGAGTGGCAGTGATACCAGCGCACCCGATCCGTGTGGCCACTGTGGCGCCAGAATTGGTAGCAGCTCGGCGGAGGCTGCGCGTTCAATTCCTGCGTTTGGGCATCCGGTGTCGCGGTCGCGTCGAGGTCGGCCCCTTCGCTCGTCTCTTCGCCGGTGACGGCGCCCTTCGCAGGGTTCGGGTGCTCAAAAGCAACTGACTTCAACTCGAGTTTCTCGGTCTTGATAATGTGGAAAGGGGTGGTGGCCTTAGCCGGCGAATCGGAAGGCGTGTTACCGACCGTAGTGACCCGGAGGATGCCTTGGCTACGGTCCACGTAAACGCCCGAAATATTACCCAGCGAGCTGACGACGACCATCTCCGAATTGAAATCGACATAAGGCAGCTCCGGGCGTGGCTCTCGGCCTTCGGTATAAGCCTCCCAAAAACTTTTCCATTTTTCCGGGTCGTTAAAGACATGCTGCACGTCGAGACTATCTTCGATGAAACGGCTTGCCTGCCCTTGTTCGATGGTGGTGAACGGAACCTGCTCTGACTCATCGGACGAGCCGGTTTCCTGGGATAACGCCGGGAAAGCGAAGGCAAAGAACAAAAATGCACTCGAGATTACTTTATTCATCGTCTAATCCTCTGCGAATGCGGTTGAACGCTGAGAAGCGCTACGGGTTCGAGGCGACTGGTGCGGCACTGAACACCTCCGACCGAATTCGGGCAGGCTCTGTCGTCGTGACGGTCAGCCCGTAAGTCGCAGGCGGGATGCTGAGCGGCAGACTGACGACCACCTGGTCCTTGGCGAAACTTTTCACCGGCAGAACCTAATTGATCAGCTGCACGACGGGCGCGGCATTGCCGAAATATTGCCCGGAAATAATCATCGTGTTGTCCTTGAAATCGGCCGCCACGCTTGTTATCACGGGTTGTGGTGGCCGGGAACTGCCGGGACCGGCCCCGGCGTCCTGTCCGAACGCGGTGAGACTTACCAGGGCGGTCATGGTTTTTTGCGGTTAATGCGTGCATGTCTTTATCTTCTGAATCCGAGAAGGGGTTGAGCGAGATCGGGGTTCCCTAGATGTGAGTCTCATCCAATAAAAGAACCAACCACGGCTTACCCTTCCTGAAGCACGCCTTATGCCGAGGGCGCATATCTAATAAAATTATTTATTATCAAATATTTAAACCAAAGAAGCTGGCGCTTTCCCCTGCGACGAAAGTTGCCGGGAAATCACCGAGAACGATCGGGAGTGCGGAAGAATCAAGGAGATGGCGGAGCGCGCCGGGTGCTCGGGTGCAACCAATGTCGCAAGCTTTTGTGCCGCGGTCGAGCGGCTTGGGGATATTACTCGTCGGGTGCTGCAGAAGAATTGACGTACTTGCCTCGGCTAAGAGGCTCGTTCGGCGCCTCCTCGAAATGCCAATGATCCCCGCAGGCGACGCTCTGATTGCCATCGGCGCGGGTGAGTGTCCCTTCAGCTTTCTTGAGGATGGGCAGCCGGCAGGGTTAACGCACGAAATCGGCCGCGAGTATCTGTCCCATTATAGTCATCGTCCCACGCGGCGCGCTTCCGTTTGGCCCGCAGACTGGCTTTGGTGGAGCGATCCCTACCGACCAGATTCAGAGCGATCTTGCGGAGAAGCGCCAGATTGCGGACAGCGGTGGGATCGCGAAGGCAACTGTCATCTTCCCGAAAATTCACATCCAGCACCCCGCGGAGATTGTTCCCGATGGACTCATGGCGGCGAATGGCCTGAGCCAGTACTAGGACGTTCGCGGCGGAGCTGGACAGAAAGTAGCGGATGTCGGCCTTCACCTTGCCGTGCCCATTCACACTGCGGATCGATTCGATCGCCAAGACCGTCCGCAGGTTCGGCCATTCCGCCAAGGCCGGAAGTCTGGCCGCCTCGGCACTGACAAACACGCGTCGGCGCACGAGCCGATCGCGCGTCTCGTCAAACTTATCGACGACGGGACGGAGGGTCGCTCCGCGCTGGAAAGAGAGACCATCGAAATGGCGTTGCAGGGCTGCGTAGGCGTGGCCGTGATTGGCCTTCAGGACCAACAGGTAGCCCGCTTGACGGTCGGGAATGCGCTGGGCAATGGCCTTTTGGCCACCCATGGCATCGAGCGTGACCAGAGTGTGTTCCAGAGCCAAGGCGTCGAGTAATTCAGGAATGGCGGTGATCTCGTTGGACTTGCTATCCACCTGGCGTTGCCCCAACACGAGTCCTTGGCCACTCGCCCAGGCGCTCACTACATGCAATGGGCCTTGCGCCCGCCCCGATCGAAGGAGCGGCGGATCGTCTTGCCGTCGATCGCCACCACTTCCTGAACTCCCACAGCGGCGCGATCCCTTAAGCCCACGCCATGAAGCACGCCTCGAACGCCTCGGGATCGATCAGCATGAACACCCGCCGGAACGTGTCATGCGAGGGGATAGCATTCGGTAAAGCCAGAAACCGGCGCAACCAGCCCTGCTTGCTGCGGCCATAGAGGGAAAGGTCTTCCCAACTCTCTGCACAGGCAATGGCAGCGCACACTGCAATGATCAGGAGAACAATGAATCGGTGTTCGATCTTGCCCGCGCACCAAGGGCAGGGGTTCAAGACCGCAGGCCGCGCCATGAGGAGGCCCGCGCCGGGAATTGGCGGCAAGCCAGCCCGCCACGCCAGCACAGCGCCGCCACGCCGTTACGCGGCAACGGCAAGCCCGAAGCCGAAGCTTGCGCCGGCGCTGGTTTATCTCAACCAGCATTCTGGATTTGGCGGCCTATGGCAAAGCTGTTGGGTCTACCTCCATTAATCGCAAACTAGGGTTATCCTATGGCTCAGCGCCGCTAACGTACGATTTTTACTGGATTCTGAGGTGGTCCCATCCACGATCTCGGCAAGCCGGCCGTGGACATGATCGTGACCGTGTTCGATGTCCGGGGACGGTCCTGGCGCTGGAACCCCTGGGCCGGGGCACTCGGCGACGAGCCCGCCGCCCAGGGCTATCGGATGACCTTCGCCCGCGACCGGAAGCACCGGCTCCATGAACAGGCCGCGCCGCTGCTGGCGCTGCGTCTGCTCGGGGCGGAGGGCCTCGCCTGGCTGGCCCAGGACCTCGACGTCTTCGCGCCCTGGCTGGCCTTCGCCCAGGGCGAGACGCTGCGCGCCGGGGTTCTCGGGGAGATGCTTGGAAAGGCCGACGGCCGCTCGGTGGCGGCCAATCTCGGGGCCAAGCCGGGGCCGCGCGTGGCTGTTTCAGCCGTGGTGCCCCTGCCCGAGAAACTGGTGACGGCGCTCCGCCATCTCATCGACACGGGCGAGCTGCCCCTCAACCGGAACGGCGCGGCCGGCTGGCGGGTGGGCGAATCGCTCTGGATGGTCTCGAAGCGCACCGTGGATGCCCTCCGCCTCCATCTGACCCAGACCGGACACACGGGCGTGCCCGCGCACAACGACCGGCTGTTCGACGTGCTCCAGGACCATGGGGTACTGATGCCCGCGCCCACCGGCCGGGCCGTGTGGCGCTGCGATGTCCGCGGGGACAGTTGGGCGCACGAACTCACGCTCCTCCAGTTCCCGGTATCTCGGATCTGGCCGGACCACGAAAGACCGGCCGCCTTCGCCGGCGCGGTCGAGCCCAAGACCCAAGCCGCCGAGGCCGAGGCGGCGCCCCAGGGCGCGGCCACCGAACCCGTCGAAG
>CADDYU010000263.1 GCA_902810705.1 Methylococcaceae bacterium | reverse complement strand
AAGGAAACCACCACACACTACCCGTTCCAAAGACTTTCCGCAGTCAGTCATCATTATCCGCCGCGGCCATCCCTTTGAAGGCCGAGCACTGCAGGTCCTGCGTCGCACGCATCGAAACGGCAAGCGCTACTTCCTGCTGATCCTGCCAGACCACAGCCGATCGCTGATGCCCGCCGATTGGACGGACTGGGCGCAGCCGGAGGTCCCGACCACGCCCGAGGGGCAGAGGACCCGGCTGGGCTCCTTGTCCGACTTGCTCCATACCCGCACCCTCGTCGACGCTCTCCTCGATCGTTCATCGACCACTGAGGAGTGCCGCCATGCAACTGAGTCTGCCCTTTCTGGAGAACCCGCCGCTGAACCCCGAAATCTGGGAACACCTCGGCGACGCGCAGCGCGCCGTCGTGCTGGACAAGCTGGCACAACTGATCGCCAGGACCGCGGCGGCCCAAACGGGAGAGGAGGAACCCAGCCATGAGTGATCACAGCAAAATCAGTCCCGCTCACTTGCACCGGGCCGCCTTCGTCTATATTCGTCAATCCTCTGCGAATCAGGTCGAGCACAACCGGGAGTCCACCGCGCGTCAATATGCCCTCGCCGACCGCGCGGTAGAACTCGGGTGGCGACGAGACCAGGTGACCGTCCTCGATCAGGATCTGGGCCTGTCCGGGGCCAGCGCGGTACCGCGTTCCGGCTTTGCCCAATTGACCGCCGAAGTCGCACTGGGTCATGTCGGCATTGTCTTGGGGCTCGAAGTCTCGCGCCTGGCCCGCAATAATGTTGACTGGTATCGATTGCTCGACCTCTGTGGCATGACCGATACCTTGATCGGTGATGCCGACGGCGTCTACCATCCCGGTTTGTTCAACGATCGCCTCGTGCTGGGACTCAAGGGGACCATGAGCGAAGCCGAACTCCACATCCTGCGGGCCAGGCTCGATGGCGGCATCCGCCACAAGGCCGCCCGCGGCGAACGGCGGCGCGGCTTGCCGATCGGCTTCGTGTGGGGCGAGGAAGACGGCGAGGTGCGTTTCCATCCCGATGCCGCCGTGGTCGCCGCCATCTGCTCGGTATTCGAGCGCTTTGCCGAACTCGGTTCGGCGCGCCGGGTGTGGCTGTGGTTTCACACCGAGGGCCTGAACCTTCCCCTCCGGTTCAACCAAAGCGATGACATCCGCTGGACCCCGCCGACCTATACCGCGATCCACCACATCCTCACCAATCCGGTGTACGCCGGCGCCTACTGCTACGGCAAAACCCGCCGTGAGCGCTATGTCGATGACCAGGGGCAGATCAAGAAGCGCATCCGTCACCTCCCGCAAGCGGAGTGGGCGGTGCTGATCCCCGAACACCACGAGGGCTATATCGACTGGGCCACCTATGAGGCCAATCAAGCGCGGCTCGATGGTAATACCCGCCCCCAGCCTCACCAGGGAGGCGGCGCCTTGCGCGAGGGCACGGCGTTGTTGCAGGGCCTTGCGACCTGCGGACACTGCGGCCGTCGTCTGCGCACCCATTATCGGGGCCGGAACATCACGCCGGGCTACCATTGCGCGGGCAAGGACATCGTGAGCGGCCGGGGCGTGTACTGCCTCAACGTCGGCGGCGTGCAAATCGATGAAGCCGTCACCCAGGCTTTCCTGGAAGCCTTGGAGCCTGCCGGTGTCAAAGCCGCATTAATCGCTGCGGAGCAACTCGAAGCCGATCACGATGCCGCCCTCGCGCAGTGGCGGCTGGCCGTCGAGCGCGCCCGCTATGAGGCGGAGCGGGCGGAACGCCGCTATCGCGCCGTCGAGCCCGAAAACCGGCTGGTCGCCCGTGGGCTCGAAACGGAGTGGGAGGAGCGCTTGCGGGAACTCGATCATGCCCAGGCCGAACTGGACCGCCGCCAACGGCAGCGCCCGGTCGCCTTAACCGCCAGTGAACGCAACGCACTGCTGGCACTCGGTCAAAACCTAAAGCAGGTGTGGTCGGCCCCCACGACGACGCGCCGCGACCAAAAGGAACTCCTGCGGGCCCTGCTGGAAGAAGTCATCATCGCCGTCTTCCGGGACGAATACCGGGCGCATCTGACCTTGCGTTGGCGGGGCGGCCGGCTGACCGAACTCGATGTCCACCTGCCGCGCTCCCGCCCTGCCACCGTCCGCACCGACGAGGACACCCTGGCGCTCTTGCGCCGTTTGGCAGCTCACTACCCGGACGACGTCATCGCCGGCATCCTCAACCGCCAGGGCCGAACCACCGCACGCGGACTGCGCTTCACCGCCAATCTCGTGGGTAACACCCGGCGCCATTGGCAGATTCCACGCTTCGAGCCCAAACCGGGAGGTCCCGACGGCGAACTGCTTAGCATCAAACAAGCGGCCAAGCTCCTCAACCTGGCACCCTCCACTCTGCACCGCTGGATCAACGAGGGTTTCGTCGCCGGCGAACAGGTTAGCCCCGGTGCCCCTTGGCAAATTCGCTTGACCGATGACCTCCGCCATCAATTTGTCGAGGAAGCGCCCGAAGGGTATGTCGCGATGCAAGAAGCCACTCGACTACTCGGGGTATCCCGGCAAACCGTGTTGCAGCGTGTCAAGCGCGGCGAACTCGATGCCGTCCATGTCTCCCAAGGACGCCGAAAAGGTCTCCGAATCAAGGTGATAGATGAACAACCCGACCTCTTTTCCTACACCTCATGAACCTGGGGGCAGTATGAAGCAGCATCCAAACACCCCTTGATATCGCCTTCCAGGACGTACTTCGGAGATGCTTTTCGTCCAAGCACGTTGCGTACCTGTTCGATGGCATCCGCCGTCGATCGGCCCGGTCGAAAGCCGTAGCTGAACTCGGAGAACGTCGGGTCAATCAACGGCTGCAGGACTTGCAGTAGCGCCTGCTGGATGAGCCGGTCAGTGACGGTCGGGATCCCCTCAGCACACTACCCCTTCGTCCCCAGCTCCTTCGGGATGGGTGACCATTACCCATCCCCACCATCCCCTTTTCGGCCAGCGGGTTGAAGTCGTTCGCCGGCGGCGCGGAGTGGACCCCGATCTCATCATCCGTCTGGCCGATGGCACCCATGCCGCCATTGCCACAAGCCTGACCGACGATCTCGGCATCACCGGCCCCGATCCAGCCCTGGCCGGTCCTTTGCCTCTGCTCGATGTGGACGGCTTACGGCGTGCCACGGAGTTCATTCACCATCTCCGTCAGACCGGCCGCTTCCCGGAGTCGAAGCCCACACCCCTTGTTAACCGGAGAGATCCGCCATGAAGCCGCCCGTGTCCATCGGGGTTCTCCCGAGCCCCTCTGCCCCCGTTTGGAACCAGTTATCCCTGGACCGCCAGCGTCAGGTCATCGGATTGATGGCGCAACTGGCCGTAAAACTCGTGATCACTCAGGTTCAGTCCGCTTCGCCGGAGGTTCACCATGACGCTTCAGACCCCCGCTAAATTGCGCTCGGAACATCTCAACCGCCAGGCGTTCATCTATGTCTGCCAATCCACCCTGCTGCAGGTCCACGAACACACCGCGAGCACCGCCCGTCAGTACCACCTGGTGGAGCGGGCCCGCGTCCTGGGCTGGCCCCCGGACCGCATCAGCGTCATCGATCAGGATCAAGGGCACTCCGGCGCCTCGGCCGTCGGCCGCGCGGGCTTCGAGCGGCTGCTGACCGAAGGCGGCATGGGGCGGGCCGGGGCGGTCCTGAGCCTGGAAGCCTCGCGCCTGGCCCGCTCGTGCAGTGATTGGTATCGGCTGCTGGAGATCTGTGCGCTGACCGATACCCTGGTCATCGATGAAGACGGGCTCTACGATCCCAACCAGTACAACGACCGCCTATTGCTGGGGTTCCGGGGCACGCTGAGCGAGGCGGAGTTGCATTGGCTGCGCAGCCGTCTCTTGGGCGGCAAGCTGGAGAAGGCCCGGCAAGGGCAATTGCGCTTCCGGCTGCCGGTCGGGCTGGTCTTCGATGCGGAGCAGCGCATCGGACTGGATCCCGACGCGGAAGTCCAACAGGCGGTCCGGCTGGTGTTCGCGGTGTTTGACGACACCGGTTCGGCGCTGGCCGTGGTCAAGCGCTTTACCGATAACCACTTGCTGTTTCCGACCCGCTTCTGGAGCGGCCGGCACGCGGACGAGGTCGTCTGGGGGCCCCTGCGCCACAGCCGGGTGCTAGCGGTGCTGCATAATCCCGCCTATGCCGGCGCGTACGTCTATGGCCGCACCCAGACCCGCTCAAACTTGCTGCCGGAGGACGCACCGCGCTGCAAGGGCCACACCCGCCGGATCCAACCGAGCGAGTGGCCGTTCGTGCAGATGGATGCCTTTCCCGGCTACATCACCTGGGCGCAGTTTCTCCGCCATCAGCACCAACTCGCGGATAACCGAACCGACCGGCATCCGGAGCACCGCGGTGCCGTGCGGGAGGGCCGCGCCTTGCTGCAGGGCATTGTGCTCTGTGGCGTCTGTGGCCGACGGATGAGCGTCCGCTACCTGGACGACGGGTACCGCCCACAGTATGAATGCAATCAGGTCCATACCCACCTGGCTGGGAAAACCTGCCAAAGCCTCCGCGGCGATGGCATCGATGCCGCCGTGGCCCGGGCTTTTCTCGAGGCGATGACACCGGCCCAGCTGGCGGTCTCGCTGGAAGCCCTGGAGCAATTGGAAGAACGTGCCCGAAGCATCGACCGGCAATGGCAATTGCGGCTGGAACGGGCGCGCTATGAGGCCGATGTGGCCCGCCGTCGCTTCCTGAGCGTCGAGCCGGAAAACCGCTTGGTGGCGCGCAACCTGGAACGCGACTGGAACGACAAACTGACCACGATCGAGCAGCTGGAACGGGAGTACGCCGCGCTGCCGGGCTTGGCTGTGCCGCGGGTCAGCGGCGAAGAACGTGAACGCATCCTGGCTTTGGCGCAAGACCTGCCCACCCTCTGGCAGGCCGATACCACCACCGCCGTGGAACGCAAGCACCTGCTGCGCTTGCTGATCAAGGACGTGACGTTGACTCGCCTAG
>CADDYU010000262.1 GCA_902810705.1 Methylococcaceae bacterium | reverse complement strand
GGTATCGGGGGGAGGGCCCTACGCCCTAGCTCTGGCCCATTCCCTTTCGGATCGGGTCGAGGCGGCCGCTATCGTCTGCGGCCTGGGGCCGGTCTGCCGTCCCGAAGCCTTGGTCTGCATGCATTGGCCGGCGCGGTTCAGCTTCAGCACCGCCCGTGGCACCCCCTGGTTGACCCAGTTGGTGTATGGCGGGTTTGTGGGCCAGTTCATGTACCTCTATCCGGAGGTGGCCTTGGGAATGCTCATGGCCAGCATGGGCGAAGCGGACCGGCGCACGCTGGCGCGTCAAGAAATCTACTCGGCCCTGTGCGCCTCCCTGCGGGAAGGCTTTCGGCAAGGGACTCGCGGCCCGCTGCTGGATATGGCACTTTATTCGGAGGAGTGGGGATTCGATCCCATGGACATTGCGATTCCGGTGACGTTTTGGCATGGCGAGGCCGACATGACGGTCCCGGTCTCGCATACTCATCTGGTGGCGAAAGGCATTCCGCGAGCGACGGTCCGCATCCTGTCGGAGGAAGGCCATTTTTCCCTGCCTATCGATCATGCCGATAAAATCCTGAAGACCTTGCTGGACCGATGACAGACTATACCGAACGGAGGAGAGCCATGAGTGGCAGGAAAATTTTGATGTTGGTGGGCGATTACGTCGAGGACTACGAGGCGATGGTCCCATTCCAGGCGCTGCAAATGGTGGGGCACACCGTCCACGCCGTCTGTCCCGACAAACAAGCCGGCGAGACGGTGCGGACGGCGATTCACGATTTCGACGGCGCCCAGACCTATAGCGAAAAGCCCGGCCACCAGTTCGCCCTGAATGCCGCGTTCGCCGAGATCCGGGCCGAGGATTACGACGGACTGGTCATCCCGGGCGGCCGCGCCCCGGAATACCTTCGGCTCAACCCACGGGTGCTCGACATGGTGCGCCACTTCGCGGAATCGGGGAAACCCGTCGCTTCCATTTGCCACGGCGCCCAGATTCTGGCCGCGGCCGGAGTCGTCCAGCGTCGCCGGCTGAACTGCTATCCCGCCGTCGCGCCGGAAGTGACTCGTGCCGGCGCCGAGTACGTGGAACTGCCCTGGGAGGGCGTGTTGGTGGACGACAATCTCGTGTCGGCCCCGACTTGGACGGCGCACCCGGCCTGGCTGGCGAAGTTTTTGGAATTGCTGGGCACCCGGATCGAGCCATGATTGGGATGCCGAAACGGGGAGAGCGATGAAGGCGAGCCCTCCGGAAGTCCTTTTTCTTTGCACCGGCAATTATTTCCGAAGCCGGTTCGCGGAAATTCTCTTCAATCATCGAGCGGCGGCCTTGGGGTTGAGCCACTTGGCGGATTCCCGGGGACTCGCGGTGGATCTGGTCGATTGGAACGTCGGTCCGATCTCCGCCTATGCCCTGCAAGGCTTGGAGCTGCGTGGGATTCCGCCGGGAGACCCGCTGCGCTACCCGATACAGTTGCGGGAGTCGGATCTTCTCGCGGCGCGGCGCGTGATCGCCGTCAAGGAAGCCGAGCATCGTCCGCTCCTGGACCGGAGATTTCCCGGCTGGTGCGGGCGCGTGGAATTCTGGCACGTGGACGATATCGACTGCGCCCGGCCCGAGGACGCCCTGGCCCTGCTGGAAAGGGAGGTGGAACAGCTGCTCCGGCGGCTCGGCGCCGAAACAAGGGCCTCTCGGCCGAGATCGGCGGCGGGTTGACTTGCCAGTAAACAAGCCAGGAATACATCCATGAGCGATATCGAGCAATATTTCGTAAAGGAAGAACCCTATTACCGGCCCCTCGACAACGAGGTCGAACTGTTCGAGGCGGCCTACGCCGCCCGGATGCCGGTGATGCTGAAGGGGCCGACCGGCTGCGGCAAAACCCGCTTCGTCGAGTACATGGCCTTCAGGCTCAAGCGGCCGCTGGTCACGGTGGCCTGTAACGAGGACATGACCGCTTCCGACCTGGTCGGGCGCTTCCTGCTGGACGCCACCGGCACCCGCTGGCAGGACGGCCCCCTCACCACTGCGGCGCGGATCGGCGCCATCTGCTATCTCGATGAAATCGTCGAAGCCCGCCAGGACACCACCGTGGTCATTCATCCCTTGACCGATCACCGCCGGGCGATTCCCCTGGACAAAAAGGGCGAACTGGTCAGCGCCCACCCGGATTTCCAATTGGTGATTTCCTACAATCCCGGCTATCAGAACCTCCTCAAGGATCTCAAGCAGTCCACCAAGCAGCGGTTCGGCGCGCTGGATTTCGGCTATCCGGAGACCGCGATCGAGACCGAGGTGGTGGCCCACGAGACCGGCGTGGACGCCAAGACCGCCGGAAAACTGGTGCAGATCGCCCAGCGGGCCCGCAACCTCAAGGGCCATGGTTTGGACGAGGGCATCTCGACCCGCCTGCTGGTCTACGCCGGGCAGCTGATCGCCAAGGGCGTGGAGCCCAAGGCCGCCTGCCAGATGACCCTGGTGCGCCCGCTCACCGACGATCCCGACATGCGGGATACCCTGGACGCGGCGGTGGCGACCTTCTTTTGAGCCCGGGTGAGCCATGAGCATCCAGCTGGAGGACTATCGCGAATACCTGGAACGGGTCGACCCCCACGTCAAGGACACCCTGGAGGCCAGCTTCCACGAGGCCGGCCGGGTCATGTCGCCCGGCGGTTTGCGCAACTACATCGAAGGCGCGCGGGCGCTCTCGGAGCTCGGGCGCGGCACCGAACTGGTGATTTCCTATATTCAAGGCATGCCGCTGGTGGCCAAGGAGGTGGGCGAGGAGATCATTCCCGACCTGGTCGGCGCGGTGATGAAGCTGTCCTCGATGGTGAGCGGCGGGCTCATCGCCGCGCTGTTCGACAGCCTCCCCACGGCGGCCAATCGCCTGGGCGACGCCGATCTCCTGCGTCAGTACCTGGGGCTGATCCATCAGCTTTCCGCCAAGGCGCCGCGCGGCCTCCGGCCCATGCTTCAGCATCTGGACGAGTTGTTCCACATGCTCACCTTGGGCGGCCTGCGGCGTTGGGCCTTGTGGGGCGCGCAGGCCCATGGCCGGGACTTCGGCACCCTGGTCAAGTATTTCGCCCTGGAAACCGCCGACAGCCAGGCCGTTCTGCAACAGGAAAGGCGTGGCACCCTGTTCGTCGACACCCAGCGGAAGCTCAATTTCTATCTCCGTGCCTTGTGGGGGCGGGATTTCTTCATGCGGCCCACCGCCGGGGACTACGAAACGCGCGAGGGCCTTCGGCCCTTCATCGAGTTTCCGGTGATCCACCTGCCGGACGCGTTCGACGACTACCCTCTTCCGGGCGATAAGGGAACGGTTTCGGGCAAGGAACTGTACCGCGCCGCCGCCGTCCACGCCGCGGCGCATTTGATCCATACGCGGCAGCCGATCTCGGCGGAAGCCTTGAATCCGGCGCAGATGCTCCTCATCGGCCTGTTCGAGGACGCCCGCGTCGAGCGGCTCGCCATCCAGAGGTTTCCGGGCTTGAAGCAGCTTTGGCTGCCGCTGCACGGGGCGGCCATGAACCCTCTCCCGGATGGGGCTGAAATCGATCCGGCGGTAGCGTTCCTGGAGGGGCTCGCCCTTGCCTTGCTGGACGAGGAATACCGCTCCGAGGACGCGCTGATCCGGGAGACCGCAGCCTCCTTCCGCGAGGCCTTCGCGGCTCGCCCCGAGGACAACCGGATCAGCTGGGATTTGGGGGTGGGGCTCTATCACCGGCTGAAGGCCCGGACGGCCATTCCCCCGTTGCGCCTCCTCGAGGGTCTCAGGATTCCCTACCGCGACGACAATCGTTATATCTGGACCTTTACCGAATCCGTCTGGGCGCAGACGGAATACGCTTCGGCCGGCCAGCCTCAGGTGCGCCGGAAGGTCTCGCTGATGGAGATGATCGAGGAGGTGGACTGCGAGCTGGCGGGCGACGACGCCCAGGAAGTCTGGACCCTGGAGACGCCGTTCTATCTGGACCAGGAAGGCTGCACCATCAACGAGCTGGAGGGCAAGGAGCCGGTCAGCGATCCTTACCACTATCCCGAATGGGATTACCAGGTCGCCTTGCACCGGCCCAACTGGGCGACGGTGCTGGAGAAGCGCCAGCCGAAGGGCGATCCGGACGCCATCGACCGGATTCTAGCCGAGCACCGGCCCATCGCCTCCCGGCTCAAGCACATCATCGACGCCCTGCAGCCCCAGGGGCTGATCCGGCAGCGGCGGCGGGAGGATGGGGACGAGATCGACCTCGACGCCGCCATCCGCGCCATGGTGGACATCCGCCTGGGCCGGACCCCGGACCCGCGCATCAACATCCGCATCCTCCGCAAGACGCGGGACCTCTCGGTGCTGGTGCTGCTGGACCTCTCCGAATCCACCAACGAAACCCTGCCGGGCAGCGACCGCCCGGTGCTGCAACTGGCGCGCGAGGCCACCAGTCTCCTGGCCTGGGCTATAGCCGGCATCGGCGATCCCTTCGCCATCCACGGCTTCGCCTCGGACGGCCGGCACGACGTCCAGTACTACCGCTTCAAGGACTTCGACCAGCCTTACGACGCCGAGGCCAAGTCCCGCCTCGCCGGCATGGCGGGGGGGCTTTCCACCCGCATGGGCGCGGCCCTGCGCCACGCCGGCAGGTTCCTGCTCCGCCAGCCCCAGCAGAAAAAGCTGCTGCTCCTGATCTCCGACGGCGAGCCGGCGGACATCGACGAGCGCGATCCGCAATACCTGCGGTTCGACACCAAGAAGGCGGTTGAGGAGCTGGCGACGGCGGGCGTCATGACCTACTGCCTGACCCTCGACCCCGAGGCCGACGATTACGTCTCCCGGATCTTCGGCCACAACCGCTACAGCGTGGTCGATCGCGTGCAGCGGTTGCCCGAGCGCCTGCCTGCCCTGTTCTTGAGCCTGACCGGGTGAAAATGGCACGCCGCCGGGTCCGGCGCCGTCCGGCGTTGTAGGTCAAGGCGCAAACTCGCTCCCCGACAGGACGACCCCGCCTTCCGCCAGGATTCGCCAACCCATCGCCATGACGGCGATTTGAGCCCAAGCGTCGCACGAGCCGCGCGGGCCGGAGTCGCCGCAAGCCCATTCCGAGCTCCCTCGTACGGATGGCTACCGGCCCGACCTGCCCATTCG
>CADDYU010000261.1 GCA_902810705.1 Methylococcaceae bacterium | reverse complement strand
CTTGGCCTTCGCCAAGCAAGCCTTGGCCTGCTCTAAAACCTCCCGCCCGCTGGCCGTTCTCGCCATTGCCGTACCTCATGACAAAACACGGCTTATTGTTTCATCTATGATGTAGAAATGGAATTACACCAAGAACGGGGTCAGCTCTAGATATTAGATAGCTCCTCAGCTAGCCTTCATGGTCAGACCACTCCGCAGCGAGTTTCCGGGCGCGCTTTATCATGTTACCGCACGTGGTGACCGGCGCGAGCCGATTTACGAGGATGATGAAGACTGGAAGGTCTTCTTATCGACCTTGGCCGATGTGGTCGCGCAGATGAATGGGCTGTGTCACGGTTATGGCCTGATGACCAACCATGACCATCTCCTAATCGAAACCCCGGATAGCAATCTGCCCAAAAGCATGCGGCAGCTCAACGGAGTATTCACCCAGGCCTCGAATCGCCGGCCTCGTCGTGGCGGCCATTTGTTCCAGGGCCGGTTCAAGGGGATTCTGGTGGACAAGGATGCTTATCTATTGGAGTTGACCCGGTATGTCGTGCTCAACCCGGTCCGAGCCAACAGGGTGGTCAGACCGGGCGATTGGCCGTGGAGCAGCTATCGCGCCATGGTCGGGGTTGAGGATTCGCCCTCATGGCTGGAAACCGATGCGCTATTGGCGCAGTTCAGCCATCAAGTCGTGGAGGCCAGGGAGCGCTAGGCGCACTTTATGGCCGAAGGGACAGGGGCCGCCAGTCCCTGGGATCATCTGAGAGGCCAGATTTCTCTGGGAGACGAGGCGTTTGTAAAACGGATGCAGGCAAGCATCGCTACCGTTTAGACGGACGTTAACATCCCTAAGCGACAGCGCAGACCCCGGCACCTCCATTGAGCAGCTTGCCCGCCAGCACGCGGACCGCAATCAAGCCATTCTGGCGGCACACAGAAGCGGGCATTACTCCTACCAGGAGATCGGCAGTTTCTTTGGGCTGCATTTCACCGCGGTGGGCCAGATTGTGCGTAGAAGTCGGAAATAAGAGGTCCTTTTTGGAGAAACAGAGGTCAAGGGGAAGAACCGTTTCTGTTTCGCTGAGCCGCCGAACCAATAGGCCCATCAATATCAACATGCCAAATAGCTGAGGTACCGTGGACTGAACCGCCCCGGGTTCTCCGGAGACTCCTTATTCTTGAGAGGCTTGCAGTTACGCAAAAGATATCGAAGTTTTCACCGCAGGTTCGCGAGCGGGCGGCCCGGAGGGTGTTCGAACACCAAGGGGAGCACGCGTCGCAGTGGGCGGCCATCGGTTCGATCGCGAGCAAGATCGGCGGCACGGCCGAGACCTTGCGGAAATGGGTGCGCCAGGCCGAGCGGGACCGCGGTGAACGCGAGGGGCTCTCCAGCTCGGAGCGTGAGCGGCTCAAGGCGCTGGAACGGGAGAATCGGGAGCGGAAGCGGACCCACGAGATGCTCCGCTAGAGCTCGGCTTTTTTCGCCCAGGCGGAGCAGGGCCGCCGACGGAAATGAGGGTGGCATTCATCGATGCCCACTGGGCTACCCTGGGGTCGAGCCGATTCTCTGCCCAGCTGCCGATCGCCCCTCGATGTACTACACGCACAAGGCGCGTCCGCGTAATCTCGACTGTACTCCGCCTCGTCTCCAGCGGGATCGCGAGCTCTCCAAGGAGACTCGGCGGGTCTATGACGAGAACTTCCCGGTCTACGGCGCGCGCAAAGTCTGGCGGCAACTCCGGCGCGAAGGGTTCACCATGGCCCGCTGCACGGTCGAGCGCCTGATGCGCGCCATGGGGCTTCAAGGCGTCAGGCGCGGGACCAGGTGCCGAACCACCGTCGCGGATGGCCGGGCGGAGCGGCCGGTCCATCACGTCAACCGGCAGTTCACCGCCACCCGACCTAATCAACGCTGGGTGGCGGATTTTACGTCCGTCGCCACGGGGATCGGCTTCGTCTACGTGGCCTTTGTCGTGGACGTGTTCGCCCGCCGCATCATCGGCTGGCGGGTCGCGTCCTCCATGAAAGGGGAATTCGTCCTCGACGCGCTGGAATAGGCGCGTTGGTCACGCTCTGGAATCGAAGGGGTCGTGCATCACAGCGATCAAGGCCGCCAGTACCTTTCGATCCGCTATACCGAGCGCCTGGCCGAAGCGGGTGCTGTGCCGTCCGTGGACAGCGTGGCGGATGCCTACGACAACGCCTTGGCCGAGACGATCATCGGGCTCTACAAGACGGAGGTCATTCACCGCTGGGGCCTTGGCGCCACCTCGATGCCGTCGAATAGGCCACCCTGGAATCGGGGGGACTGGTTCAATCACCGCCGGTTGCGGGAGCCGATCGGTAACATCCCACCGGCGGAGTTGGAGATGGCGTATGATCGCCAGCAGAACGAGTCGGACCTCGCGGCCTGACTCAACGTCAACAGTCTCCGGGAAACCCGGAGCGGTTCAGATGGAGTTGAGGATTGCTCCGCGGCCGTAGTGACGCTCGACCTGCTCACGCGCCGTTTTCATGGACTTCCTCCATCTGGTTGACGTCCGCGCTCAATCGCTGCGCAGATGGTTGTGACGCCGAACGACCAAGCTCACCGGGCGCGACGATCAGGAGCGTCCGGTGGCGCCTTGTTGGCCGCAGGAACGGAAAGAAGCTGGAGGTCTTCCGGCTTAAGACCGGTATGCTTAGCGATGCGTGCGAGCATGCGGGGTCCAATCTCCTCCTGGTCATGGAATGCAAAGACAACATCAGGCCACCCCTCGCGCGATAATGTGCGATGAGACACCGATTGACGTTTGATCTGCCAACCTGTAAGCAGTAGCGCGGCAAGCCACATGCTTGGCCTTGCAAGATGGCCATTGGCTCACGCCGCAGCGAAGGAAATGCTGATGAACTGAGGCCGGCTCTCGCCATGCTCAAGTTGCTCAGCCAATACCCGCAGCGCAAGTACCTCGGCTTTAGCCATGGCTTCGTCGGGCGTTGTGCCATAAGCAAGAACGCCAGGAAGTCGGGAGACTTCCGCAAGCCATCGACCGTCTTCCTCCTGTTCATATTCAATGCTGAAATTCATAGAATTCGTGCCACGGTTTTTCAGGGAAACTGTGGCGATTGTACTCCTAAACGAGGCCAGCGGCTGCCCCGGCCCCGGTTTTTTTGGACACGATCTTTGGGTAAACAGTCGTTGTCCGAAAGAAAGGGGTTTTTGATGTCTGAAGAGAAGAAGGAAGGGGTTGTGCCCGGCACGGCGGCCGGCGGGAAGCGCTGGTCGGCCAATCGCAGGAAGGAAGTCGTGCTGCGCCTGTTGCGCGGTGAGTCGGTCGATGCGCTCTCCCGGGAATTGGGCGTCGGGATATACCGGCTGGAGCAATGGCGCGAGCGCGCCCTGGCTGCACTTGATTCCGGGCTGCCTGCCTGTGCGTGTACGCCTGCCTGTACGTATACGCACGCAGACAGGCACGCAGACAGGCGCGAACGCGGCGACGATCCGCTGACCCGCCAACTCGACCAGGCCAGGCATCGCATCGGCGAGCTGGCCATGGAGATCGGGATCCTGCGCCGCGAACGGGAGCACCGCCGCCCTTTGGCCTTGAGGAGGTCGTCGCGATGAGTGCCGAGATGTCACCCGGCGCCCACAAGCGCTACGGTCTCCAGCGGGTAGGCGACGTGCTGGAGTTTCCCCGCTCCACCGCGTATGCCAAGCGCCTGGCGGGCGTCCGGGTGGCGCGCAAGCGCATCCGTCGCCTGATGCGCGGGAACCGCCTGCTCTCGCCGCATCGCCTACCGAAGGGCCTGCCCGATCCCCACGCCGGCACGATCATCACCACCGCGGCGGACGTGATGTGGGGCACGGACGGCATCCGCAGCGAAACCGTGGAGGACGGCCGCGTCCGGGTCTTCTCGGCGGTCGATCATTTCAACGCCGAATGGGTCGTCTGGCATGCGGTCAGGATCGGCAGCCGCTTTGCCGCCCTGGAGCCCATCGCGCAAGGATTGACCCGGCGCTTCGGGTCGACCTCGGCGTCTGCCGCGCGCGGGCTTTCCCCGCGCTTCGATCACGGCGCCCGGTACATGGCCGATCAGTTCCTCAACCGGCTCGGGTTCCGGGGGATCGCCCAGAGCCCCGTCTTCGTCGCCGAACCGCAGACCAGCGGGGCGGCGGAACGCTTCAACCGCACGCTCAAGGAGCAGGCGATCCATGGTCGCGTCTTCCGAAGGATAGGAAATCCAATGGGTAGTGTACCGATTGAGGCCGAAGGGTGCGCCTGTGACGGGGGCTTGTCAACGGGCCTGATCGGTCAGTGAGGTGGCAGGTATGACCTTTTCCGGCGCCACCAAGGGAGTCGCGACGGCGAAAGATACATTGGCAAGCAGGTTGACGAGAGATCGGCGCAAGCCGGACTCGTCGGGCTCGAAGTGCCGAGGCGGCAGGCGAGAGTCCGGGGCATGGGCAGGGGCTACCAACTCACCGTTTGATCGATTCGAACTCGGGAGCCGGTTCACCCCGTTCCGGATCGCGGGTGGTGGATTGATCCCAATCGAAGGAGTCCATCCCCGGTGGGGAGCGGGCCGGCGAAATCGGCGGAGGCTTCACGGGCTCATCGAGGGGGTCCAAGATGCGCCGTAGCGGCTCGGCCTCGGTGATGAAGGCGTCAGCCGCATGTCGCCGCCGCATTCCGGACAGATCAAGGGGAGGACGGCGTAGAGTCTGGCCATCAGCGCCGCCCACAGATCGCGCGCAGGTCCCGTCGCCGCGGGTTCGTCCGTGGCCGGCTTTGGCGGTGTGCCAGACCGATCCGGCAACGAGCTGCCGGGGAGGTCCATTGACAAGCCGGCATAGGCCGTCACGGCGGGCCGCAGGGGGGAATTCGGCGCCAACACGCCGTGGTAGCGAGGCCGGCGCTTGCGCGGCGGAGAAACCAGGGCGGCGAGACGATCCAAAGACTCCAGGGGCAGGGTCAGCGCCGCTTTCCCGGCGGGTCCAGGCTTGGGCAGGTGGTAGACCAGCCGCTGCTCCGGTTCGAGCCAGGCCAGCCGTTCGCGGGCGAACACCGGGCGAGCACAGTAGCGCAGCCGGCGTTCGAGACCGGCTCGATCCCAAGTAAGGAATTCAAACCTCGGCGGTGAGCGGGAAGCCGCCTGGGGTCCCACCCG
>CADDYU010000260.1 GCA_902810705.1 Methylococcaceae bacterium | reverse complement strand
GACCAGCGCCGTCCAGTCGTCCGGCACCTCGACCGGCCACGGCGACAGCATCTCGCGGTCCTCGTCCGGCCCGTACAGCCGCGTGTGCAGGCTGCCCCACCGCCAGTCCTCCGCCCGGTCGACCAGCCCGGCCGACAGCGCGTTGCGCTCGACGTACCGGCACACCTGGACGACGGACGCGTCCCGCTGCACGGGGCAGCTCTTGAACCGCCCCTGGTACAGCGGCCCGTACCCGACGCTGGCGTGCGCGACCCGCCACCGCATCGCGTGCGTGAGCGTCAGCCACCGGAAGAACTCCGTCAGCTCCCCGTCCCGCCGCGGCCAGACCGCGAAGTGCCAGTGGTTGCCCATCACGCACCACGCGAGCAGGCGCGTCGGGTGGCGGGCCAGCGCTTCGCGGAGCACGGCCCGGAACGCGAGGTGGTCCTTTGCCGTGCGGAACATCCGGTGCCGGGCGGCGGCCCGGTTAACGACGTGATAGACGTGGCCACCGGGGGCGGCGCGGGGTCGGCGGGCCATGCCGCGATGATAGCGAGACGTGTGACCGATGAAAACAAGTTGCGTCCCCGTTTATTCCGGGCGAGATAGCATCCTGCAGTACCCGCCGGTAAAGGAAGACGATCGCGTTCAGCGCCTGGTTCTGCGACGACGCGGACAGCCGCTTGTCCAACACCAAATGGCTGAGGAAATGTTCCAGGTCTTTGGTGAACAATTCCTCCGGCCGCTTCCACCCCCCGAACCGCGCGGCCGAGTAAGCTAAATACCGACGAATCCAGTAGCTGTAGGCCTCGATCGTCCGGTCTGCCAGCCGCATCTGGCGTCCCACACGCTTGATCTGTTCGAGCAGTTTCATTGGATAACACTTACCCAACTCAGCACCGCGACACAACGAATTATCCTTTTATTGACACCGGTCCGGCACCGTACCAGAATGGACTGAACGAAAGGGAACGATGACCGGCGCGCGCCGGTCAGATCAATCACTAGTTATGGCCCATTGGAGCTAAGCATGTTTCGAAATGCTGCATTCATCTTGCTATTTGCGATTACAATCTCAGGGGGCGCGTTTGCCGAGCCGTCTGCTGCGCCAGAGGCCGTGACGGCGGCCACGCGAAAATATGAACAGGCGGTAGGCGACGCGCAAAAGACCTATGACAACACCGTTAAAGCAGCACATTCGGCGTATATTGCGGCTCTGAATAAAGCGATTGAAGCCGAGACCAAGGCCGGCAATTTAGACCGAGCCTTGTCAATTCGAGATCTTCGAGATGCCGCTCAGAAAGCGGCTCCTCCTGTTGCACCCTCCGACAAGCAAGCGCAACCAGATGACGCCGCGCTTGATGTGAATCATTTTTTACTAAAGTCGGCGCAGATAACGTCGTCGACTATTGATTCCATGGATTTGCGGGAATCGAAGAAGGAAGATAGGAAAGGATGGCAGCGTGTTCCGGCGAAGCTTCGAAATAAGCGTGCGGTAATTTACTCCGTCGGTAAGGGCAAAAGCGTCGGAGCTGCGGATTTCCAAGTGTCAAAGGATGGCGTGATTCTGCTGGCGTGTAACTTCGGGTATCAAGGCCACAGCGACGGCGATTGGGATAAGAAACGCTGGACAAAAGAGCAGTTTGTCGAGAACGGTTGGACCGAAGTCACCGAAGAGCAATTAGGCGGAGTCCTAGTGAAGGGGGATGGCCGAGAGCAAACGGTTTTCATCAAGCGGGTAAAAAGGGGGGAGCAATTTCGTCTCCGTTGTAACAAATATGACCCTCCCTTCGTAATCGTGATTCAGTGAGCTTGAAATGAAATGTCCACATTGCGGGAAGGCAATCAAAGGTCATGCCGGCGGGAAGCTTGGAGCCCGGCAATTGTCCAAACGCCAGTTGCGAGCAGCAATTGGGAAGACATCACGTGATCTTCAGGCCTTAAGAAAAATATACTCGGAAATGCCTGCATCGGCTCGCGTCAGGGCATAACCACCCGCTGGAGCGGACCGCAGCGGCGGTATACTTCTCTCGCGGTCGAGCGTCGCGCGTGCGCCGCCGCGGCCGCTCAACGGCAATCCGTTATGCGGCCCGGAGCGCGTCCTTGAAAACGACCGCCTATTTCGACGCCATCCGCTCTCGGCCAGACCGGGCTATCATCAAGCAGGCATGGATCGAACGGGTGATCGACTCGCCGGAAGTGCAATTTGTGCAAACGGACGGCCGCACGCGTCTGTGGGGACGAGTACCCGAATTCGAGGGTCGCTACCTCCGTGTGATTCTGCTTGCCGACGGCGAGACGGTTCGCAACGCCTTCTTTGATCGAGGGTTTAAGCCATGAAAGTAAAATACTTCCAAGACACCGATACGCTGTACATCGAGTTCCGCGACAGGGCCATCGCCGAGTCGCGCGAACTGGATGAGAATACGATTCTCGATGTGGATGTCGATGGAAACGTGTGCGCCATCACCTTTGAACACGCGAGCGAACGAACGGATGTTGAGCGCTTGAGCGTCGAAGGCATGGCCGCATAGCGTTGGTTCGTTATGTGGCACGTCTGGCGAAGGAACAGAACATGAGACGACAAGACTTCAAGTGGCTCGGGCTCCTCGGCTTCCTCGGCTTCCTTGGATTTCTAGGATTCTGGTATGCGCCGCTTTCCTTGCTGGCACTACTCGGGCTCTTGCAGTTTTTCGATTGGCCAAAGCGACCAGGAAGTGCCGCATAACCCGCCAATGCAGTGGACGGAGGCGGCGGGTAAGATTCTGGTGAATCCAGAGTCGGCGCGGCGCCGGCTCGGCCACTGATCGGCATTACGTTATGTCCCAGGAACCGCTCGAATATTCCGCACAAGCAGAGACCCTGGGACGGAGGACGCGCCGCTTCTTCCAACGGTGGTGGCCACTCCTGCTTGTGCTGGTAATCTTGTTAGGCGGGATCGGGTGGGCGATGTGGTCGTTCTTGCGGTTGCAGGTAAATGATCCGATCGGTAATTCATCGCCGGCAATTGTGCAAGAATACACGGGGGTTACGCCGCCGCCGGAAGCCTCGAACCTACGAGCCGCTGGCCACAGCAAAGGAATGATCTGGTCGCACTACGTTCGCTTTGAGGCCCCTGCGCCCGTGTGCCTCGCCTATGCGCAGAAGGTCGTGCATGGCACCCCGTTGACCACCAATTTCACACAGTTAAGCGATGGCGTCATCCAGAACGACCGGCGACTACTGCGCAATATGACTTGGTTCGACTTGCCCAGTGCAACCAATCTCGTTGGAGCAGATTTCGAGGGGTCTACAGTATGGGTTGACCAAGACCACGGCGTGTTCTACTTCTTCGCGGGATTCTGACGGCATATCGGCTGCGACATAACCCGCCAATGCAGTGGACCGAGCCGGCGCGTAAGCTTCTTGTGGTTCGAGGGTCTGTTTGTGCCGGCCCCGGCCAGTGATCGGCATTACGTTAGCCCCCGCGGAATGAAAGCACGATGGCTTTTCGACCTACAACCGTTGCGGTGCTGATAATCGCCTTGGCGGCAGGATGCGATCGCCCCGCCGGGAAGCAGAAGACGTCTCAATCGCCGGCATATGCGTTGCCCTACATGGACTTTGTCGACCTGGACCTTCAAAGAGTTCTTCAGGCGCCGGAGGGCACGGTCGCGGACCTGCAACATCTTCACGGTAAACTCGTGGTCGTCGAGTTCTGGGCTACTTGGTGCGGTCCCTGTGTCGCGGCCATGCCCCACATGAATACGGTGGCTCAGGAATGTAAGGATGACCCGATTGTCTTCATCTCCATCACCAGCGAGGACACAGCCGTAGTACGCAGCTTTCTGAATAGGAGCGCGCGAATCTCGAACATCAAATAAAACTGGCATCCACTTCACACGAGGGCCTCGCTTCAACGAGGCCGGAAGGGATGCCAGCCAATGGTAACGCGAAGGATCGTACTGCACCCGCGGACGCGGGCCAAGCTTCAAAGGAAATCCAGGGCGTGCAAAGACGCCGACACGCGTGTTCGCTACCGAATCGTGCTGCTGAGCGATCAGAACTGGAGCGGCAAGCGGATCGCCAAGGCATCGGGTTGCACGCCGTCGACCGTCAGCCGCACCCTGTCGCGGTGGGAATTCTACGGTCACGCCGGCCTGATCGACCGGCGTGAGGACAACGGCCAGACCAAGGCCGACGGTTGGCACGCCGACACGGTGGCGTGGATTCTGGAGTCGTCGCCGCAGGGCTTTCCCATCGTCGTCCGACGAGGACGCAACCGTTGCTGATCGAGACCGCCGAGTGGTATACGGGCGTGACGGTCAGCCGCACGACGATGGGCCGGTTGTTGAAAAGGATGAAGGTGCGTCGCGGCAGGCCCAAGCCGATGGCCCCGTGCCCGTGGGGCGAAATCGCCCGTAAACAGCGGGTCGCGATGATTCACGCCCTGATCGACTCGCTGCCTGCGAAAGAGGCGGCAGTGTGGGAGGACGAGGCGGACGTGGACCTGAACCCGCGTTTGGGGTTCGACTGGATGCTGCCGGGGACGCAGCGGCAGGTGATGACGCCGGCCTGTTCCTGGACCTGCTGAAAAAGTTGCTGACCACTTACGTGGACAAGAAGGCGATCCATGTGATCCTGGACAACTACACCATCCACAGCAGCAGGCAGACGCGGCTGTGGCTCGAAGAGTTCGGGCAGAAGTTCCGGTTGCACTTCCTGCCGCCGTACTGTCCCGACGACAACCGGATCGAACGAAAGGTGTGGCGGGAGATGCACGCGAACGTGACCGTGAACCACCGATGCCGCGGCATCGAGGAACGGATGAATGAGGTTGTCTACTACTTGATGAGCCACAACCGGAGAGCCAAATTAGGGGTTCGAGAATTACGACCGGCTATTTAGACAGGGCCGGTCCGTCTTCCGCTTTCCGAGTCCCCGTTTCCCGGCGCGACTGCCGGAGAGGCGCGAGGGGCGGCGATCGTGCGAGACGATAACGCACGCGACGGCTCCGCCTCGACCGATCGGTGTGCGGCGGGTCGGCGTTGTCCGGCTCGGCGATCGTTGGGGCTGTGGCGGAAGACCGGTCACCGTACCCGTGACGCCGGCCGTCGGGTCCAGTCGGGCGGCGAGCGGTCGGGACGCGGTTGGCGGCGGCGCGGCGGTTTGGGCGGGGG
>CADDYU010000259.1 GCA_902810705.1 Methylococcaceae bacterium | reverse complement strand
ACCTCCTTCCGCGCTGAAGAATGGGCGGCACGGCCCTTGTACGAGGAGTTCTATTGCGCCCGCGAGGAGATAGAGAATCGGATCAAGGAAGGCCAATTGAACCTTTTTGCCGACCGCACCTCCGCCGCTACGATGCGGGCCAATCAACTCGCTTCCTTCGCCTACGGGCTGCTCGACAGCCTCCGGCGGTTGGCCCTTCATGGCACCATCCTGGCCCGCGCCCCCTGCGGCCGCCTTCGATGGACACTGCTCAAGCTCGGCGCACTCGTCAAAATCAGTGTCCGCCGCATCAAGATCGCCTTCGCCTCGGCCGGTCCGCATCAGGATGCACGGGCGTTGGCCTCCACCCGCCTCGCCGCCCCCACCGGATAACCGTTCCCCCGGGAGACGGCTCCGAAAGCCGATTCCCGCGTGGGAAGGGGCCGGCGGGCCTCCAAATGTCCTGGAGAGCATTTCAATCCCATACGCACCCCGAACCTGCCCTCTCTTTGACGTCCACAGACTCTCCTGTGGAGCAATGAGGCCAGTTTCCTTCCCAGGCGATTCTCGAATGACCCCTCCAGGCCCACCCCCGCGCTTCCATCCGTGGGGAGTGAGAAATGCGGGTATCGGTCTGCGTTGGCGGGTCCGAGGCGCTGGTCCATGACCTGGACGAGGTATGGCATCTCGCGGCGGGCCGGGCCGATCGGCTCACCCCCGCCATTTTCGCTAGCCGCACGCTGCAATCCACCCCAGAAAGCGGGGCTCGCGCGGATTACGACAGTGCCAAGTGCCGCCAAGGCTCAAAGGTCCACGCCGCCGTCGATACCTTGGGCTCTCTGCCGGCCCTTCACCCGCCCCGGCGGATGCACCGGACAAAAGCTCACGCGACTGCCGGAGACCTTGGCCGGCCTGCCCTCTCTCGCACGCCTATGTCTGAGATCGCCCAAGACCATCCCTCTGCGCCCTTTCAAGACATAACCGCCTCTAGAGGCTGGTTTAGGCGGTTCGGCCCATCCCTTAGCGGAGGTTGAAAATTCGCTTGGCTATATCGGTCGTTCAGAGCAAGAAATACGAGCTCACCCGGATAGGTTCAGGTGAATCCGGCACCGCCACGGATTGGCTCTGCAAGCCGAGCGCCAGCGTTGGAAAAGGCTCGCCCGGGAATTTCCTAGACCGATCATTCTCAAAACCCATAAATACTTGGATGCAGGAGACTTCCATGCGGCACTCCATAGCCCAGGCAGCGGGGACTACCTTAGCGTTCTGCCTAGTGCATAGCTTGCTCGCGAGCCGCCCCGCCAAAGAGGCGGCGGGCAGGCTGCTTGGCGAGCAGCGGCGAAACGCCTGGTATCGACCTCTCTATGTGGCCGTCTCGGTGGCTTCGGCCGGATGGCTCTTCCGGCATTTCAAGCGACTTCCCGACCGGACCCTCTATTTGGTGAAAGGCCCTCCTCGAGCGCTCATGCAAGCGTTGCAGCTTGGGCTTGTGGCGTACGGAGCTTTGGGGGTACGAGAGATCGAGCCCGCCAAGATGCTGGGCCTGCCCGGACTGAAGGCTTGGTGGACCGGCGCCGATCAGGTGCCGTCAGCGCCGGAGGCCCAAGGGCCGATTCTCGGCGCTGACGGTCGGATGAAAGCGACAGGTCCGTTCCGCCGGCTCCGACATCCGCTCAACGCGCTGGCGGTGCCGGTCCTTTGGCTGATGCCGCGCGTCACGGTGAACGGGCTCGTGTTCAATCTCATCGCGACGGCGTACCTCTACTTGGGCTCCTGGCACGAGGAAGTCCGTCTGCGGGAGGCGTATGGTCAAGCCTATGATGATTATCGCTCCAGCGGAACCGCTTTCTTTTTTCCTTCCCCAAGAACTCTGCGCAGGCGAGGCGGACTGCCAAAGGAAAGATCCCTCGCGAATCTTCCTGGCGCCTCCTCATGAGCCAGGGGGCGACCAGGCACGAGGCCACCGAGGCGGACGGGGCCAGCCGAGATCCGGAGCTGCCGAAAGGCGTGCCCAAAACCGGAACCCGTCTGAGCGCGACCGAGATTTACGAAAACGTCCGGGAAGCCGCCGAGGAAGAAATGCAGCGCCCAGCCGTCGCCTTGTTCTGGTCGGCGGTTGCGGCCGGCTTGACTATAGGTTTCAGCTTCTTTGCCGGCGCCTACCTATACACCCTGGCGTCAGAACCCTATAAAGCCACGGCGGCCGCCGCGGGTTATCCATTGGGGTTCATTTTCGTTGTGCTGGGCCGGAACCAGTTATTCACCGAAAACACCCTGGAGCCGATCATTCCATTCCTGAACAACATGAATCGGATCATGCTCGGGCGCCTCCTAACCTTATGGGTCATCGTGCTCGCCGGCAACCTGGTGGGCGCACTCGGCTTCGCCGTCATGTCGGCGCTGACGCCCATGGTGACTCCAGAATTTAGGCACACGCTCCTGGACTTCGCGACCCAGGCCACCTCCGATGGCTTCATCATGGTGTTGTATCGGGGTATTTTCGCCGGCTGGCTAATCGCCCTGATGGCTTGGCTGGTGGCTTCGACCAGTAGTTCCAGCACTCAGGTCGCGCTGATCTGGCTGACCACGGCGCCGATCTCCGTATTCGAATTTCGTCATTCGGTGGTGGGTTCGGTCGAGGCCTTATACAGAGTGGCGGTCGGCGCTGCCTCCTGGCAGGCTATGGCAACTGAGTTCATCGTGCCGGCGGTCCTTGGCAACATCATCGGCGGCTTTGTGTTCGTGGCGCTGCTCAACCACGGCCAGGTCGCGGCCGAAATGGCCGGCTCGCCCGTTCAGCGCAAATGGCCGCGAAAGGCCATGGGTCGATAAAAAAATCCATTTCGATAAGGAATTCGATGTGTTTAACACAGGAAGACTCTCGGTTCGCCCCCAGGAAATGGTCGAGCCGGGGCCTACGGGTGAATCCCAGCTTCATCTCTCGCCTCGTCGAGACACTCGACTGTACGCGCCCGCGGCGGCAGCGGCTCGACGGCCTCTGCCCCTTCTCGTCATGCTGCACGGCGCGGGCGGCGAGGCCCGGCAGGGCCTCGATTTGTTGAGGCCTTGGGCCGAGGAGGCCGGAATCATTCTGCTGGCTCCGGCTTCGCGCAGGCCGACTTGGGACATCATCCTGAGCACTTACGGGCCAGATGTGGAGATGATCGATCGGAGTCTTCAAGCCGTCTTTCGCGGCTACCCGATCGATTCGGCCCGGATTGGCCTCGGCGGCTTCTCCGATGGCGCGTCCTATGCTCTCTCCATTGGTCTTGGCAACGGGGACTTATTCACTCACATTCTGGCCTTTTCGCCAGGCTTCGTGGCGGTCAACGCGGGGGTCGGCAAGCCCCGGATTTTTATTTCCCACGGGGTCAACGATACCGTCCTGTCTATCGATCATTGCAGCCGGCGCATCGTGCCCAAGCTGAAGCGCGCCGGCTATCAGGTGGACTATCGCGAATTCCAGGATGGGCACACCGTACCCCCCGAGATCGCCCGGGCCGCCCTGGCCCGGCTCATCGAGTGAATCGAAGGAGTCATCGGAGATGAAGCCACGCGAGATAGACATCGGGCATATTGCCCGCGAGCAATTCGGCTACGAGAGTTGGCGGCCGGGGCAAGAGGAAACGATTCGAGCCGTTCTGGCCGGCCGCGATACGCTGGCGGTGCTACCGACCGGCCTGGGAAAGTCGGCGATCTATCAGATTTCGGCAGTCGCTTTGCCGGGGCCTACGGTCGTCGTCTCGCCGCTCATTGCCTTGCAAAAAGACCAGGTCGGCGCCCTGGAGGAAAAGGACCTGGGCGGCGCCTCCGCCCTGAATGCCCAAGCCCCCACGGCCGAACGGCGCGAAACCTTCGATAACCTCGACCGGGGTGAGCTGGAGTTTGTATTTCTATCGCCGGAACAGCTCCACAAGGGCGAGGTGCTTGAGCAGCTCAAGACCGCGAAACCGTCCCTGTTCGTGGTCGATGAGGCCCACTGCATCAGCGAATGGGGACACGACTTCCGCCCCGACTACCTCCGGCTCGGAGCCATCATCGAAGAGTTGGGACATCCCATCATCCTGGCCCTCACCGCCACCGCGTCCCCTCCGGTACGAGAGGAAATCGTCGCGCGGTTGAGGATGCGGAACCCGGCGATGATCGTGCGGGGCTTTGACCGGCCCAATATTCATCTGACGGCCGAAACCTACCCGAGCGAATCCGCCAAGCGGGAGGCGCTGCTCGATCGCGTGGCAGGAGCGACCGCCCCTGGCATCGTCTACGTGGCGACCCGCCGACACGCCGAGGACCTCGCCAAGGCCTTGAACGATCGGGGGCATGCAGCGGCGGCTTACCATGGCGGCATGAAGCCCCGCGAGCGGGAGGATGTGCAAAACGCCTTCATGGCCGGTCAAATTCCGATCATCGTGGCGACCTCGGCATTCGGCATGGGCGTGGACAAGCCCGATGTGCGATTCGTCTTCCATTACGACATCAGCGAATCGATCGACGCCTATTACCAGGCCATCGGCCGCGCCGGCCGGGACGGCGGCCCCGCCGAGGCCGTGCTGTTCTATCGGCCGGAAGACTTGGCCTTGCAAAAATTTCTATCGGCCGGCGGGCAGATCGACGCGGATCAGTTGGAGGAAATCGCTACGGCGGTGCATCGGGAAGAGGGTCCGGTGCCCGAGGCGGAACTGCTGGAAAAGACCGGCCTGTCCAAAAGCAAGCTCAGCCAGGCTCTGACCCGCTTGGAAGAAACCGGAACCGTGGAAACCCGGCCGGGAGCCGAAGTGGCGGCCAACGCCACGGAAGATTTACGGCAGGCTGCGGAACAGGCGGAACGCGAACACAAGCGCCGCCGGGAGTACGAGGCCCTTCGGATCGAACGCATGCGTGCCTACGCCGAAATTCGAGATTGTCGGCGCCAATACTTGCTCGACTATTTCGGCGAGGAAAGCGCTCCCTGCGGCTTTTGCGATAACTGCGAGCAAGGTCCGCCGCGCGAAGAGAGCGGAACCAAGGGCGAGAGCCCGCCCTTCCCGACGCACGCGCGGGTGATTCATAAAACCCTAGAGCCTGTTATGTACTCAAAGCGAGCAGCGGGATGGCTTTGGGCAACATCAAACACAGGAGTGCGAGAAAATGCAGGCCGGCCAAGGTCTCCGGCAGCCGCTCGTAATCGCGCGCCAAACGG
>CADDYU010000258.1 GCA_902810705.1 Methylococcaceae bacterium | reverse complement strand
AGAATTGCGAGCAGCGCCGGGGTGGCGGAATTGGCAGACGCGCCGGTCTTAGGAGCCGGTGGAGCAATCCGTAGGGGTTCGAGTCCCCTCCTCGGCATTACAGCTTGGTTCGCAATCTCACACCCGCCGGGACATACGCCCGGCGGGTTTTTGTATGGGCTGATGGGTTGGGGCTGTGGACATCGGCGGGGAGGTCCGGTAAATTCCAGCTTGTTGAACACAAAAACTCTGTTCAGAAAGTTTACTCTACCACTAGGAGGTTTGAGGTCATGGTGTCCGAAGCAGTACCCGCAGGAAGCACAAAGCCGGCGAGATTTGAAAGGAATGCCGCCGGAAAGTACGAATGCCCCCAGCCAGATTGTGACCGGAAGGGGGAGAATGGTTTCGGCCGACCGCAAGCGGTTGGCGCCCACCTGAAGTTTACGCACGGAATCGCCGGCTCGTCTGCCTCGACCGTCGCCGCTCGAAAGGCGAAGACGTCCGAACCGATCCGAGAGACCAAGCGATACACAGCCGCCGGCGCGATCGTGAAGCAGAACGGCCACGCCAGGGCGGAATTCACCACGCCAGTCGCGCACCCGCGCCGCATCACGATTGACCGCGAAGCACAGATCGACGCACACACGAACGCCGTCGCCGTCGTTGAGGAATACTTGAATCACTGCCCGCGCTGTGGCTCGGACCTCGCGAAGATTCGCGACGTGACGGACGCGATTCCGAATAAATGCCCGGCTTGCCGCTTGAATCTGGCGAGTGTGGCCGCGGCGCTCACGCCTGATCTTCTCACCCTCGATCCGAACCGCGTGAATCAGGTCTTCGTGACGATTCAGAACATCATTCGCAAAGGATTTTGACGGACTCAATTTGTGAAAGGAGTCACCGATGCAGAGCATTCGCACTGCACCCCGCCGTGTTGATTGGCAGAACGCCGATGATCTCGAAGCGATGGTCTTAGCGGCGTTCGGCTTCTCGCCCCAGGTCATTGCCCAAGAAACCGGACTGACACACGCCCAGGTCACGTACCGCTGTGGGAAGGCCGGGATCAAATGTACCGACTACCGATTCCGCCGGGCCGGAACGCTCGGCCGAGAGGTAGCTACCAGCCTGCTCCGCGAGACGAAGCGACGCTACACGAACGTCGTGCGCGGGCGCTTGCAGGAGGAGCCGCCGACCAAGCGGCGGGCGCGGGCGCTGCAACTCGCCGGCGCCAACGGGAACGGCAGGTACTAACCGTAGTGTGCCAAGGATGGCAGACGGCTTCTTTGATAAACGCTGGATCATCGTCGAATGCACGACGTGGTTCTCGCGTCACGACAAGACGACGGCCGGAATGAAGGCCGTCGATTTCTGGCTCGCGACGATCGAGACCAACGGCGATGCGAAGGTCTTCCGTGGCATCGACACCGACCACTTGGCGAAAGAGCGCGAGATGGTGAAGCGCCACAATGAGGAACTGGCATCGATGGGCAAGCCGCCCAAGTCGCCGGGACCGAGCAAGGCGGAAGCTGACACCGCCAGGGCGATCGCGGCCGGCAAGCGCAAACCGCCGAAGGATTCGGCGCTGTTCGAGGGCAAGGCCAATGGCTGAGTGGACCGTCATCGGCCCGGTGAAGGCCACAGGAAACCTGCTCATCCTCGACGGCGCCGGCGCCTGCGTGGCAACGGTGAAGTTCTACCCGGCAAAGGCTGACGAGTGCCGCGCCGTCGCGGACCTGCTGCGACGCGCGCCGAACATGGCGGCGGTGCTCGAACACATCAAGACCGAACTTGAGGCCGACGACGAAGGCACGCGCTTCGCCGACCTGCTGGCGATGCTCACGGACGAGCTAAGGAAGGTGTCCGCATGGACCGAGAAGTTGAGCGCATCATCAGGATGATGAGCGCGGTCGAGTTGGCGGGGTGGCAGGCGATCGGCGGTGAGATACCCGCCGGCTGTCCCGCGCGGTTTGAGGCGTCGGCAATCATTCGCGAGATCATCGCCGAGGGTGACGGCCGACCGGCGCCCGTTGATGGGCCGCGGCGTGCCCGTCTTCTCGCTGCCGATGCGGCCGCGCGCAAGGCCGGATGAACTGCGCGCGCTGGCGATCAATCAACGAACGTCGGAGCGGTACTTCTTGTAATCCTCCCAAGCTGCGGCGTTCGTCTTCTTGAAATCGACTTCGAGGTACTTTTCGCGGATGTAGGCGTAAAGCTTTCGGTATGCGCTATCCGCCAGCGCCGCGTGCTCGCGAAACACTTCCAGATCGCGATGCCATTCCGGGTGGCTGATGTACCGTTCGTCCCATTTCAGCTTGTCCCGCGGTCCGGTGAGGCTCATCCACCGATCGAAGCTCAGCACGACTGCAACGCTTGCGTGAAAGTCGCGAATCATCTGCCAAGCCGTCTCGTCGTACAGGTAGAAGTTGGCCGAGCTGACGACGGCGTTGAAGCCTTCCCAGAAAATCGTGCTGAAGTCGTACAGGACATAGCCGTAAGCGGCTTCATCGAGGAATCGATCGGTGACGCCGGTGTGCAATTGGGAAAACAACTGCATGAGCGTTTCGATGTCGCGCTCCCGCTTCACCTTGGACGCTTCGGCATCGGGCGCTTCAGCGCGGTATTCCGGATGTTGCAGCTTCGCCTTGTATCGCCACTGTGAATCCTTGTCGATTCGACCAATCCCGCAGTCATCGTGGCACAGACCGCAAACGGCCATCATGTGCTTGGGATCGTGATGCTTGACTTTCTCCCATTCGAGAATGTGGTGAAACTGGATGCGCGCGACGGGCTGGCGGCAGATCGCGCAGCGGTGGTTCGCTTCAACTAACAACGTCCGTCGAACGGCCACGGGCGGATTTCGGCCGGGTTCTTCGTCCTCGAAACGCTTGATGTAGGCGTCGAGATCGGCGTCCTCGACCATATATTCGCCGTCCGACATCTTCGCTGCGAGTTTGACGACATCGCCCGATTTCGGAAGCTTCGCGCCGGTCTCGATGATCTCCTTGAGTTGTTCTTTCGACACGCCCAGGAGAAAAGCCGCCTCGTTTGTTCGCATAGAGCGGATTATAGGAGCGGCCGGTCGGAGAGTGACGGCCGCCGGCGCGCTGCAACTTCGTTCGCGGTTTCTTTCGGTCCGCTTCAGTCGCTAAGGTCGCAACTGTCCCGCCGCGGTGGTGGGACGGAGAGCGAGAGAATGACCGAAGTGACCGAGTACCTGACGTTGGACGAAGCCGCCGCGAAGTTGAAGTGCCACCCGCGCACGCTGATCCGGCTGATAAAAAAAGGCCGACTCCCGGCGAAGAACCTGGGAGTCGGCAAGCACGCGGAGTTTCGGATCGAGCCGGCGAACCTCACCAAGCTCGATTTCACGCCGATGCCGTCATTGGGCGATGCGAAGCGGCGCTACGTTCGCCGTCCCACTTTCCGCCGGCTGGTCGGGAAGGAATAGCCGGTTGAACACGGCGTCGGCGACGGCCTTGAGATCGTCATCGGGCGGATGGTCGTACCACTGGCTCATGGCGCCGCTGCTGTGGCCCATGATGAAGTCGATGATGTTCTCATCCTTCGCGATGAACGCGATGCGCTTGGCGTTGCTCTCGAACGTGTGACGCCCGGTGCCGAAGCTGATGCCTTTCCGCTTGAACGCCATCTCGCCGACGCCTTTGGGATACTTCCGATTGAGCGCGGCGAGCACGCGATCGAATTCCTTCCCGATCGCTCCCTTGTGCTGGATCGTCTGCGGCACGCCGTCTTTCTCGGCAACGCTCGTGAACGACCAGGGCATTCCGAACTTGGTCAGGAAGAACAGATCCTTGACCCGCACGGGTTCGCAGCCGTCTTCCTGATACACGATGTTGTTCTCCGTGCCAGGCGCCGGATCGTGGCGGTTCGCAGCCGCACGACGGAGCGCATCGGCGAGCGCGGGATGAATCGCCACTCGGCGGTAGACGCCGGTCTTCACGCGGTCGAAGTCGATAAACCCCTTGTCGAGATTGACCGCCTTCGTCGGCAGATAGGCGCAGTCAATCTCGTTGTAGCCGCACAGCACGGACAGCAGGAACATCGCATCGAGCGGCGAGCCGCAGGCGTGGAAGATCAGCGGGCACTGCTCTTTCGGGAACCGTTTGGGGCCGTGCTCGCGGGCGCGGGTGCGGCGAGCCTTGCGGAGAAGCGACAGCGGCGGCAGTTTGAAGCTCTCCCCATACCGCGGCAATTTGGCCAGATACTCGTTTCCCACCGAATATTTGAACATCGCGCGGGTGTGAATGATCCTGCGCTTGTGATAGTCCACCCCAACCGGGATGTCCTTCAGCGCGTGCCAGTTGCCGAATTCGTCCTTCGCCCACTTGCGGCTGAGCGCGTGGCGCAGTTGCGCGAAGTCGTCCGGCAGAAGCGTCGTCGCCGACCGATCCTTGGCGAAGTGCGCCAACACCAGGTCGAGCGTGTTCTTCACTTCTAAGAACGTGCCGGCGGTGATCTCGCCGCGCTTGTACCGGCCCAATTCGTTTTCCACGAACTTGTTGGCGAGGTAATCGAGCGTGGCGGCGGCTGCCTCGGCCGATTCCGGCACCGGCTTGCCCAGCAGGATATACGGCCAATCCCTGTGGAATTTCGCGAGTGCGGCCTTCCACCCGCGGTTAGTAGAGCCGAAGTGGTGGCGCTTGCCACCGTACCTCTTGCAGTATTGCCCGTTGCTTGCCACGCCGAGAGGGAAATCGGCGGGCACGGGTCCGTCATCCACGAACATGTTCGACCTCCAAAATGGAACGCAAAATCTCTATCGAGATTTCGTGTTCGACAAATGAATATAACTTCGCTGTTGGGCGAAGCTGGGGTCGAAAGTTCTCGATGTGCCTGAAAAACGCGCTTTTCGCGAGGGATTACGCAAGGTTTATCGGCTGTGGCAGGAACCTAAATCCCGCGCGTCTGCCAGTTCCGCCACTCCTGCGCGACTGCCGAACGCGTCCAATCCTAGCCGCCCGCCGCGCCCGGCGGAAGGCCGCGCGGGCCGACGTTTCCCGGTCCGCACCGGCGCGAACCGAGCCGCGACGGGTTGGCGCCGCAGGCCGGGCAGGTCAATACGCCGCTTCCGTTGCTGATGGAACCGGTCTCGCTTCGGATGCGCCAGCGGATCGTGGCCTCGCTACGGCCCCGCGCCCGCGCGCGACAGCCGACGCTGCCGGTCGGTACACGCGGCCGGGTCCCCGGTCCGGCCCCGGTGCCCGTACCAGAGGGACGACGGGCGGACCCGGACAAACGTTGTCGTCCTTATTT
>CADDYU010000257.1 GCA_902810705.1 Methylococcaceae bacterium | reverse complement strand
ATCGACGCTCTGGAGGATCACTTGGAAGACAGCTTGAGAACGCTGGAAAACGACCACGGCCGAGTCCATTCGATCGTCGCTTGGCCATGGATCATAGATTTACTTCAGAATTAGAAATGGAATAAGTTGGGTGACATCCGTTTGCGTGCCGATAAAATGGGTGAGGTGTCCCAGCTCGTCGTGCACGGGGGAAATGAATAGCTCGTTCCAGAAGCTCGTGCCGTCCTTACGATAGTTTTTCAGGGTCGTAAGGCAGGAACGCCCTTCCCGGAGGGCCAGCCGGATCGCCTCGATTTCATGGGGATCGGATTCCTGGCCTTGCAGAATTCGGGGATTGCGCCCGATGAGTTCCTCCCGCGTGTAACCCGTCATTTTTGCAAACGCAGGATTGACGTAGATGATCGGGTGATCGTCCTGGCGGGCATCCGTGATGATGATACCTACGCTGGACGCCTCGATAGCTCGGTCGCGCAGCCGCAGTTCCTCTTCGTAGCGTTTGCGCTCGGCGATTTCGGCTTGCAGATCCGCATTGGCGCGCGACAGCTCGGCCGTCCGCAGCTGAACACGACGTTCCAATTCATCGTGGGCTTTGCGCAGCGCATCCTCTGCCTGAAGCCGCTCCAATTCCGCTCGCGCCCGTGCGGCAAAGATCGAAAATACGTTTATGTCTTGGGGCACGTCGAGCATCGGCTTGGTGTCCAGGACGGCCAAATGTCCCATCACGGTACCCCGGCTGTCCATGAGAGGAACGGCCAGATAGCTCTCGGCACCGATTTCTGTGAGGTCAGGATCACGGGGAAACAGTTTTGCGACGTCCCTGGAATAACAACGGGTTTCCCCCGCCATCACCGCTTCACAGGGCGTACCCGGCAGGTCATATTCAAAATTGTCAAGAAATCGCTCACCATCCCAGAATGCCAGCGTTCGTACACGCATTTTGCTGTCGGCGAACACGGCGACGAAGGCATATTTCATCTTGAGAGCCAAGGCCATATGGCGGACCAGGGATTGGAAGAATTCCTCTCCTGTCTCCCCGGCGGTTCCTTCCGCGATGAGGCGTAACAGATCATCATGAGTTGCCTGGAAGGTCATTATCATCGATCCTGAAAAATAGGCGGGCTTCGTTCCGACCAAAGGCTTTCGGGTTGGAAAATCTTGTCGTTGTTGAAGCTCATGTCAGGGTAACACTTCGCAACAACAGAAACGAACACGGGCTTTCTGTCGAACTTTACGGCACAGATGCTGGATGCCGCAGTCCGAAACTCCGGACTTCAAGGCATTTTCGAACCCTACCTCGGCATCGACCGGGTCCGCGATCACAAACCCGATCCCCGTGCCTACCGCATGGCGCTGGACGCCCTCGGACTGAAGCGAGAGGAAATGGCCTTCGCCACCTTAGGTGGCTGGGATGCGGCAGGCGCAAAAGCGTTTGGCTACCCCACCTTCTGGGTCAACCGGATGGGACTTCCGGTCGAAGGACTGGGATTTGCTCCGGATGCGAGCGGTCCCACGCTCCGCGAACTGGCGAATTTTGTGGCGGGCGCATAGGAGCGTGGACCCGTCGTCCTTCCGCCGTTGCCCGTCAATAGTTGTGGCGTCCCGCTGTAATTGGTGGCGCCCAGGTTTGGCGGCCATCCGCTTATGTTCCTGGAAGTCGCTTCAATCATCGGAATTTCAATTGCTTATAGCCTGGGTGAGGAATTGGCATGACCGTTGGATTTCATCCCTCGTCAACATCCACGCCGTTAGCGGTACTCGCGCGACCTGAGCTTCTGGCACGTCCTGTCCAGAGACGGCGCATCCCTTAACCTGAGGAGGCAGACGAACATGAACAACGACAAGAGCATGAAGAGCGGTGACCGGCGAATGGTCAGGCCCCAAAGCTCACCCGGAGACATGCCGCCTTGCAAGCCGATCGTGAGGCCGGCATCCCGCACCGTTCTGTCACGTGCCGTCTTGGCCATTTTCCTGCTGTACGGGACAGTCGCCGCAGCCGACGGCAACAGCCCCAGCCAGTTGCGCCGGTTCATCGGCCAACAGGTCGGTGGCATACAGAAAATGATGGTCCCAGCGCACGATAGCGAGCTTCCGCAGCCACGGCTTGCCGATGGGAGCCCTGATCCCCAGTTCCAGACAACCGAAGCCAAGCGCTACCTTGGGAAACTGCTGTTTCACGACCCGGCGCGAGCGACCAGGATTATCCCGGAATTCGGTGGCATTCTCGAACATAGCGGAACCACGTCCTGCGGAACCTGTCATCTCGGCGAGGCGGCATCGAAGTCCGGCACGCTCCTCAACTTCGCCACGGGCGGGGAGGGGCGAGGCTACACGGACGCGGACGGGAACTTCATTGCGCGCCGGCGGCCACGCGCGGACCTGCCGGTCCTGCGGCAGATCCCTCTCTTCCCGGGCGACGCACTGGTGGACGAGCTGCCCACGCTGACTGACATTTACCTGCTCGCGGACGGCACGACTGAAGTGAACACTCCAGCGCGGGGTCGCCGCCCGCTTCCGGGCGATACCACAGACACCCGTCCGGCCGCGGTTCAACTGCTGGCAACGGGTCGACTCGATGCCCTGGACAGCGTCGCGCGAAATCCGCTGAGCATCATCGGAGCCGCCTTCAACAATCGCCTCTTGTTCGGAGGGTTCGCAGGCGAGCCCGACGAGACGCACGGTGCCCTCAATCCGTTCCACCATCCGGCGCAGGAGAACGTGGCGCTCCTGCTGCTCGACGCTCACCGGCTGCTGGACGATGATCCTCTGCGTGGCGCGGTGCGCTTCCAGTCGGCAGTGCTGGAGCAGATCCCCGTCTATCGGAAGCTCTTTCGCGACGCGTTTCCCTCGGAAGCCGCCGCGTCGCCAGGGTGCGTTCCGGAGATTGCTCCGGCTCCTGGGGCTTGTGACAATCTCATCAACAACCTCACTATTGTCCGCGCGACGGCCACCTTCATGCGCACGATCGTCACACGAAACACGCCTTGGGATCGGTTCCTGGCCGGAAAGAACCGCGCGCTGACGCCTGCCCAGCGGCGTGGCGCCCGACTGTTCTTCACCTCCGCGCCGAGCGGCGGTGCGGGGTGCTACACCTGCCACAGCGGCCCCATGCTCAACAAGCAGGTCAACGACCCCGACCTGGCCGGCGTCGGTCACTTCGTGGAGGCGAACTTCTACAACCTCGGGCTTACCGACCACCCGCTCCAGGCGCTGAATCGCGCGGCGAGGAATGATCCGAACCACCTCGATGAGGGCCGGCGCGAAATTACGTTCCGCGACAGCGACGCTTTCAAGTTCCGCACGCTGACGCTGCGGCAGCTCAAGGACGCCAAATTCTTCTTCCATAATGGCTCGTTCACGAGCGTCAAGGACGTGGTCCAATACTTCAACGCCGGTGTGCCGCAGGACGCGCAGGCCACCGCGGCCGACTCGTTCACGACCCGCTTTTCGCACCCCCGCGGGCCCGGCTCGCCGCGCGGTCTGGGCCTGAGCGACGATCAAGTGGCCGATCTCACCGACTTCATCGAGAACGCCCTGTACGATCCCGCGTTTGTGCACTTCGATCCGAACTCAACAACGGACACGTTCAAGTTGAACGAGCGCGACGTGACTTACTCGGTGTACCGTCCCGACCTCGCTGCGCTCGGCGCCGTCGACGGCCGGCCAGGCAGCGGCCGGCCTCAGGACAACGACGATGCACTGTCCAGACGGGATATGGGGCTCGAGTTCCTGGACGTGACCGGGCAGGTGGACATCGCCCTTGTGAGCTCCACGCGCGTGGGCGGCGGGCGGCGCGAGGACGTCTACCGGATCACGAACAACAGCATTGCACCTGTGGACACGCACCTCCTCCTGATCGCGCGAGGGCTTTCTCCTCAGGTCGAACTAGAGAATGCCAGCGGGAGGACGAGCACCGGCGATCCCTACCTCCGCGAGTTCCTGCCCGATGGGGTCCTCAGCCCCGGCAAGAGCCTCGAGGCGACGTTGCGTTTCAAGCGGCGGCACGCCCAGGCGCCGCCGGTGGACTACACGCTCAAGCTCCTGTCGGGTCAGGGTAACCCATGAGTCCTAGGCGGAGACGATTGAGCGCTTTCCGGGAGACCCCGCACGGTCTGCAGGTCGAGAAAGACCATGACAAGGTGCCTCCTGAGCGTCCTGGTTGGCCCAAGGCCCTGCCTTCGAGCGGGGTCCCGGGCTCGCTAGCTTCCGCCCTCCGGAGCGGTTCAGCGGGGGCAGCCCAACAACGCCTTCCAGCTGCTGCCGGAAGCCGCAGCGTAGCGGAGGTTGGAGGCAGCAGCTGAAGGCTGGCGTTGAGCAGTACGGGAGGTGTCACCCGAATTTGGCGCAAATCAACGTGATAAGGAGAGAAGTAATGAAGCAAAAACTCTTAGCATTGGGCCTCGCTTTAGCCGGTGGGCTTGGAAACAGTCTACCGACCAACGCCGCTGACTTCGAGGTCACTATCACCAATCTGACCCGTGGTCAGCAATTTACGCCAATCCTGGTAGCAACCCACAGGGCTGGCGTGAAACTCTTTGACCTCGGGCAGCCAGCGAGTCCAGAGCTCGCGACCTTAGCTGAGGAAGGGAATACAGTGCCGCTCGCCAGCCTGCTCACGGCGATCCCAGAGGTTTTGGATGTCACCAACTCCAGCGGCCTGCTCAATCCAGGAGCATCTGTGACTCTCAAAGTTAAGACGCGCGGAGTCTTTAATCATCTAAGTGTGGCGTCGATGCTGATCCCCACCAACGATGGTTTCTTTGCCCTAAATGGCGTGAAAGGGCCTCGGGATCAAGGCGTAGCGACTGAGACCTCCATTGCCTATGATGCGGGCTCAGAACGTAATGACGAGCTTTGCGCCAGCATTCCTGGCCCATCTTTCGCCGAGTGTGGCGGACCCGGTGGCGGTGGTGCGCCTGCGGACGGCGAAGAGGGCTATGTCCACGTCCATGCGGGCATCCACGGAATAGGAGATCTCAATACCGCCGATCGCGATTGGCGCAACCCTGTGGCGCGCATCGTCATTCGCCGTCTGCCGTAGTCGAATCGTCGCGCTCCACTTCGAAGCCGTGTAGGGTTGGCATGTACTCATGCCCACCATTCCCGAGAGTCGCGGTGGGCATGGACTGGCCTAGGTCGTCAATAGTGGACGCCATCAGCTTAGGCTCCCATCGGTTGAATCCTTGCTTGTTGAGCAAAGACCGCTGGTGAGAGATTGCCGAGTTTCGAATGCCGCCTTTGACGGTTGTAGAAGATTTCACTGTACTCGGTAATGACCGCCTTGGCCTCCGCCCG
>CADDYU010000256.1 GCA_902810705.1 Methylococcaceae bacterium | reverse complement strand
TCTGGCTCGGGTGCAGTGTTCGACGCTGAGGCTGAAGTTCCTCAAGATCGGGGGCGTGAACCCGTCGCATTCGCTTCCTGTGGCCGGCCGCTTACCCCCGGGCAGGCGCTGTTCTGGCGCATTGCCGGGCGCTTTGCCCCAGGTTGACCCTGGCTGAGGGCTTCCCCGGCCCGTTGATCCTCCGGAGGTAAGGGGGACGTTTGCCTGAAAGTCAGGGTTCCACCCGAAAAAGCGCTCAAAAACTTCGGTCTGATCGCGAACCCTGGCGGTGGACGGCCTCCTGTCCCCGATCAAAGTCATCCTGAAATATTCAGGCTAAGCATTTGCCTAGCCACGGCCGCAAGGATTAGGGAGATCTAAATACTTGGGCTGGGCAGCGCTGCCATTGAAGCGCTCACGCTGCCGTAAATTCAAGGGAGACCGGCGGGACTCCGGACAGGCTCAAGGTCGCCGGAGGGTTCCGTCATGTCCTTGGGGAAAGGTTCGCGCTTTCTGGCCGCCGCGGGATTTTCCGGGTTGTCCGGCTTTAAGCGGGGACTCGAAGGCGCCTCGCATCCAAGCTCCAAGCGCCCGCGCCGGCCACCGACAGCAGCAGGAAGATGAAGCAAAAGAGGACGGCGGATTCGCCGCCGTTCAGCATCGGCGACAGAACGTTACCGTGCGACGCATGGCCGATGAAGTAGGCGAACGCCATTTCGCCCGAGAGGACAAGCGCGGTAGGTCTGGTGTAGAGGCCAATGATCAGCAATACCCCGCCGACCAATTCCAGGAGGCCCGCGATACCGACCAGGGACAGTGGGGATAGGTTATCGAACATCGGCACCTGCGGCACGTGCAGCAGCTTGGCGGTGCCGTGCTGCAAAAACAGGAACGCCGTCACAATACGCAACAGCGCCAAGGCGCGGGGCGTCCAAGTATCGAAGAAGGCCTGATCGGGAATCGTCATGTTCATGCCGCCCTACCTCCCGCTTCCGCCGCCGAAGTCAGGCGCTGATCGGCGGTTTATGATTCTGGTCCATCGGCTGGAATCCTCAACCTGGCGCTCCCGATGGGCCAGGGAGCCTCCAGAGGGTCGCGTCCTAAAATCCTTAGCCCCGACTATCCCACATTGCCGAGCAGCCGTTCAAAGGCATTGTCGGGCAAGTCGGCCAGCGTGTCGACCGTGAGATCGGCCTTAAGATCGGGGTGCGAGGTTCGAACGCCAATGGCCTTCATGCCGCCCCGATGGGCGGCTTCGACACCGGCCGGGGCATCCTCGACGACGATGCAGCGGGCTGGCGGCACGCCGATCCGCTCGGCGCCCAGCAGAAACACCTGGGGGTCGGGTTTGCCGCGCCGGACATCCTCGGCCGAAACGATCGCGTCGAAACACGGCCCGAGCGCGAGCGCATCCAAAATGGCCTCGATGTTCAACCGCGGCGCCGAGGACGCCATCACTTGGCGCCAGCCTTCGCGGTGGAGCCGCCTCAGCCAGCCCTCGACTCCCGGCAGCAATTCGATGCCGCGCTTCCGAATCAGCGTCCGGTAGCGCGCTTCCTTGGCGCCGCCGATGCGGTCGATTTCCACATCCGGCAAGTCCGGACCGAAGAAGGTCCGGAGGATCGCGTCGTTGCGCTGGCCGAAGGTGGCGACGAACTCCGGATAGGTGAGATCATGCTGTTCGGCCGCCAAGGTCTCGCGCCAGGCCAGCCAGTGATACTCGGCCGAATCGAGTAGCGTCCCGTCCATGTCCCATAAGACAGCGCGCGGTGCCTCGTCGCGGTTCATGACCTATCTCCGGGCCTTCCAGACGTTCCTTTCAGATTACTTAGGGCAGTTGGGACTACGTATCCGAGCAAGCGGTACCATGGCGACCGTCCTAAGATCAAGGCATCACGCCTTTTCCGATCCCCGAATCCATTACTCTAGAACGGTCGTTCGCGGGCCTTGAGACGGCGCGTCATGTCGCATCGGGAAAAATCTTTGGCGGTGCAAGCGCTTGTGCGGCAGCTTAATACGGCGATCGGGCTCATGATATGAGGACAAATGCGTAAGCGTCGATGAGCCGGCAATAAGCCCGCCATGTCGAGTTCCAAGCCGCCGTCTTCCCGGTCGAGTCAGCAGCGTTAGCGGTGGAGGTCCCGAAACGACTCAGACCCGCTGGTTGCCGCGAAGTAATTCCCGTGAAACCCGAAGGGAATCGGATGGGGCGCCTCCGCGCGGGCCAGCTCCCGGAAGGATGCTGCGTCCAGAACCAGCAGAAACGATCCGCCCCTTCGGGTGTCGAGAACCACCGAGAGGACCGCGCCGTCGTCCTCCGTCATCCCCTCGGGCGCCGCGACAAACACCGGCTCTCCGGGATAGCAGCCGTCCTCGTGCCAGAAGAAGGCTGCGCCTCGCTCGAGATCCAGCTTGACCAGCTGATCGATGAAATTGCCCCGGCGTTCATTGCCCGCGCCATAGACATACCGGTAACGCCGGCCCGCATGGTGCCGGTAGTGGATGCGCGGGAACTCGAGGGAAGTCTCCGCTAGCGTCTCCTGGCGAAGGTTGCCTTCGGGGCCGATCCTGAAGCGCGTGAGCGTTCCCGTGGCGGTGAGGGAATCGCCCGAGCGGAGGCGGGCGAGATAGAGGTGTTCGATCACGGCCGGGTCCGGGTAGGTCACGATGTCCGCGACGATCTCGTCCCCCTCCTCGAAGGCGTTGACGTGGTGGAAGGCGAAAAAGGCCGGGCCACGCGCTGTCCGGACGATCTGTCCGGTGTCTTTGTCGACGACCTGGAACCGGGTGCCGCGCTGCGGTTCCCATCGATAATTCCGGATGAACGGTTGCCCGCTGAACCTGAGCCGGAGCGGATTGACCACCAGGGGGAACTCGGCGAGCACGAGATACCGCTCGGTCATCCCGAACGAATGCAAATAGGCCGGGCGCTCGACCGGAATCGTGGCGACGAGCGCCTGCCGCCCCGTTTTCCAGTCGATGCTGACGAGGTGGTACTTGCTGGTCCGGCCGAATTCCGTGAGAGAGATGTAGTGGCAACCCCGAAGGTGATCGAGATGCGGGTGGGCGCTGGCGAGGCGGCCCTTGAACCCGGCGTCGTAGGCATATCCGCCGAGGCTGTCCAGCGTGTCGGGATCGAAACGGATCGGCAGGCATGACTCGGTCAGGGCCACCAGATGGCCGCCCAGCGCGTTGACGCTGACGTTGCAGTTGTCGGTGACTTTGGGAGAGAACCAGTGGGCCACCCGCTCGACGAGGTTCCGCTTCGGGGCGGTGGCGAATTCGCCCCGGCGGATGCGGCCCGCCGCCATCGCCTCGCGGTAGGCGAGGCTGCGGAGCTGGCGATTGGCGTAGCCGACCTGGCCGGCCGCGAAGGTGAACCGGTACAGCATGGCGAGGCCGTCGAACCAGTGACGATAGCTCTCGACGCCGATCTCGAACCGGGCCGGCGTGGTCCGAAGAAGCGTGCCGGTGAGCCATGCCGGAACCGTGCCCCGGATGGGGAGATCATCCATGCGGGTTTCCGCAGCCAGGGTGGAGAACCCGAGATGGTAGGGCGAGCGGTTCACGGGATCGAAGCCTTTTCCGGGTTGATCTGCAATAGGGGTGTGGTTGGCGGCGAACGTCTCGTTAACAGGATTCCTTTCTGCTTCTTCATTCGGACCCGTTGGCACGATCCGGAATGACAGCCCCTTCGAGGGATACTTTCGGCGCCGCGCGCAATTCCAGTGTATGGAAAAGCCCACGACACCTCAATTCGAGGCGTCGTGGACCGAGGGTAGGGCGATCGTCGGATCCTAAGCGGCCGTGGTTTGGCCCCCGAGTAAGGTCACGACTTCCCCGGTGACATAGCTGGAATCCGCCTCCGAGGCGAAATACACGAAGATCGGGGCGATCTCTTCGGGCTGGGCCGGCCGCTGGTAAGGTGTCTGGGTGCCGAACTTGGCGACCTGCTCGGCCGGCGCGTCGCTCGCCACCAAGGGTGTCCAGACCGGTCCCGGCGCCACGCAGTTGGCCCGGATGCTTCGCTCGACCAGATTTTGCGCCAGGGATTTGGTGAAGGCGTGAATGGCGCCCTTGGTCGCGGAATAGTCGATCAAGCCCTTATTGCCGCGGAGCCCGTTGATCGACCCGGTGTTGATGATGGCGTCCCCCGGCTTCATGTGGGGCAGGGCCGCCTTGGTCATGTAGAAGTAGCTGTAGATGTTCGTCTTGAAGGTGCGCTCCCACTGCGCGTCCGAGATATCTTCCAGACGCTCCTGATGGGACTGGTAGGCTGCGTTGTTCACCAGGATGTTCAACTGGCCGAGCTCCCGGACGGTGCGCTCGACGGCCTCCCGGCAGACTTGGGGATCGCCGGCATCGCCGCTGATCAGGAGGGCCCGCCGGCCTTCGTTCTCGACGGCGCGCCGGGTTTCCTCGGCATCGCCGTGCTCTTCGAGATATAGGATGGCGATATCGGCGCCCTCGCGGGCAAACAGCACGGCGACCGCGCGGCCGATGCCGGAATCGCCGCCGGTGATCAGCGCCACCTTGCCCTGCAATTTGCCGGCGGCTTTATAAAGCGGAGCCTGATATTCCGGCTTGGGCTGCATTGCCGATTCGAGGCCGGGCTTGTCCTGATGCTGCTCCGGAAAGGGAGGCTGAGGGGCTTTGGGGGTGTCAGTCATAGTCATGTCTCCCTGATTCTTAACTCATGCTGGGGTTGTTGAAATCACCGCTTTGCCCGTTGTGAAGCTCTTGCGTGGGTTCGCCGGCGCTTTCCATCTTGCCTTCGCAAGACTTCCAGTCATCGGCCAAAAGCCTCCTTAGGCTTCTAGCCATTCGGGCGCGAGTCTTATCAACCTCTGACTTCAGCTTGTTCCGGAATACGCCCGAAGTAGGTTCTTTTACATCAGCCGCGTCCATACCGGTGGCGCGCAGACGGGAACCACGGCCGGTACGAGTCGCGAAGGCTTAGGCGATCTTCACCTTAAGCCCCTTGTCGAGAAAGTGCGAACGGTCATTTTTTTGCACAACGCCGCGAATCTAACCAAAATCGGAATCTGTCAGCCAAACACAGGCGTTTTGAACGGGAGATGCGAACATGGGCGATGCGGCATTCGAGCGTGAGGTGCGGAACATCGGCGAGGAACTCCATCGCCTGGCCGGACGAGCCCCGCCGTCGCTGTTCGACTCCCGCGGACTGCGCGGCCGCGTGCTGCTCCGGGCCATGAAGGACGATGGCTTGCGCACGGCCTTGTTCCGCTTCGTGGACGTGCTGCCGGCGGTGGAGTCGGATCAGGATCTGGCCCGCCACTTTCGAGATTACCTGGCGCCCCATGCCGGCCGGCTGGGCGGCCTCTGGAGC
>CADDYU010000255.1 GCA_902810705.1 Methylococcaceae bacterium | reverse complement strand
GCAACATCCTGATCGGGCAGGCGCGGGAAGGATTAACGCCGGTGCTGGAAGGTCTGTCGGGCGGGGAGCGGGTGGTGGTCTCGGGGGCCCTGCTCATCGACGCCGAAGCCGCGATGCTATTGTAAAAGGAACACAACCATGCTGCGGATTCTGATTGAACACTGCGTGCATCGGCGGCTGGCCGTCATTGTGATTACCGTGGTCATCACCCTGTTCGGGCTTCATGCCTACCTAGAAACGCCGATCGAAGCCTATCCCGATGTCACTAATACCCAGGTGACGGTCATCACCCTGATGCCCGGCTACGCCCCCGAAGAGGTGGAGCGGCAGGTCACGGTTCCCCTGGAACGGGTACTGAACGGCACGCCGGACATGCTGCAAATGCGCAGCCAGAGCCTGTTCGGATTATCCCTGATCACCATCACCTTCCAGGACAACGCCGACAGCTTTCATTCGCGCACTCTGGTTTCCGAACGCATGATCGGGGCAGATCTCCCGGAGGGGGTCAAACCGGTGCTGGCGCCGGACTACACTCCGCTGGGCGAAATCTACAAGTTCATGGTGGTCAGCGACCGCCATTCCCTCTACGACCTGCGTTCGGAAATGGAATGGAACATTTCCCGCGCGCTACGCCAGGTGCAGGGCGTCGCCGACGTGCTCACCTTCGGCGGCTATTACAAAGAAATCCACGTGGAGATCGACCCCATACGGCTGGAATCGGTCGGTCTGACCCTGGACGAAGTAAACCAAGCCATTGAAAGCTCGAACCGCAACGTGGGCGCCGGCTTCCTGCGCCACGGCGACCAGCAGATGGTGGTCCGCGGGGTTGGCTATCTCAGTTCACCCGAGGATGTGAAGAAAATCGTGCTGAAAAGCGAGGGCGGCACGCCGGTAACGGTGGGCGACGTGGCCCGGCTGGTGCAAGCCTATACGCCACGGCAGGGTACGGTAGGCTTGGACGGCCAGAAGGAGGCAGTGCAAGGTATCGTGCTGCTGCGACGGGGACAGAATCCGTCCCGCGTCCTGGAAGCGCTGCATGAGAAGGTGGAGGAACTGAACACTCGCATCCTGCCGGCCGGGATGAAGATCGTTGCGTTCCTGGACCGCACCGAACTGGTCCACAATACCCTGGACACGGTATTCCATAACCTCTTGCACGGCTTTCTGCTGGTGGTGGGGGTGATCTGGCTGTTTCTGCGCAGTGTGCGCGGCTCGCTCATCGTTGCCGTGGTCATCCCGCTGTCTCTGCTGGTGGCTTTCCTCGGGCTGTACCGGCTTGGCCTGCCGGCCAACCTGATTTCCATGGGTGCCATCGATTTCGGGATCATTCTCGATGGCGCCGTGGTGCTGGTCGAGAACGTCATCCATCAGGCCAATCATTACCGTCCCAAATCTAGCCGGGAAATGCTGAAGCTGATCGTCGCGGCGGCCTTCGACGTGGCCAAGCCCACGTTCTATGCCATGCTCATCATCATCGCCGCGCTGATCCCGGTGTTCACCCTGGAGCGGGTGGAAGGCCGCATTTTCAGGCCCTTGGCCCTGACTTACAGCTTCGCCCTGGTAGGCGGCCTGGTATTCGCTCTGACCCTGGTGCCCGCCCTCTGTGCCGCGCTGATTCATCCCAAGCACGCGATGATCGAAGAGCCGCGATTCCTGGTGCACATCCGAGGCGTCTACCGCCGGATGCTGGAACTCGCCCTGAGCCGACGGCTCGCCACTCTGGCGGCAGCGATTCTCCTGCTCTTGGCCGGAGGACTCGCGGTAACCCGGCTTGGCACCGAATTCCTGCCCGAGTTGGATGAGGGCGACGTGCACGTGTTCGTCGAGATGCCGGCGAGCATCGCTTTGGCAAAGGGCCAGGACATTCTCCTGGACATGCGCCACCGCTTGCTGCAGTTCCCCGAGGTCCAGGGCATCCTGAGCCAACAGGGGCGCTCGGAGGACGGCACCGACAACGAGGGCGTCAACATGAGCGAGACCTTCGTGCACTTGAAGCCCCGCAGCGAGTGGCGCGAAGGCCTGGAGAAGAAGCGCCTAGTCGAGGCCATGCGGGAATCCCTGACCGCCATTCCCGGCGTCCGCTTCAATTTTTCCCAGCCCATCAAGGACAACGTGGAGGAGGCGGTCAGCGGCGTCCGGGGCAAGGTGGTCCTGAAGATTTACGGCACCGACCTGGAGAAAATGCGTACCACCCTGGAAGACGCCAAGTCGATACTGAAAGGCGTTCCCGGTATCATCGACCTGGACCTGTACCGGGAATCGCGGGTGCCGCAGCTCCAGATCGAGCTCGACCGCTCGGCCCTGGCCCGGCAGGGCATCACGGTGGACGCAGCGCAGGACACCATCGAGACCGCCATGGCCGGCAAGATCGTGACCGAATTGTGGCAGGGCGAGCGGCCGGTGCCGGTGCGGGTAATCCTGCCGGGCACCGAACACAGCGAAATGGAGCAGATCGGCAACATCATGGTGCCTACTCCCGCGGGGGCTCGCGTGCCGCTGCGGGAACTCGCTCATCTGCAGATCGAGCGGGGCCGGACCTCCATTGAGCGGGAAGCCAACCGAAGGTTCCTGGCCCTCAAATTCAACGTGGAGGGCCGCGACCTCGGGTCCGTGGTCCACGATGCCATGGCAGCCATCGAAGGCAGGATCGCCTTGCCGGAGGGGCATTTTCTGGTGTGGGGCGGCGAATTCGAGAACCAGCAGCGGGCCATGGCGCGGCTCGGGGTCGTCGTGCCGGTGGCGGTACTGATCGTGCTGGGGCTACTCTACAGTGCGCTGCAATCCTCCCGCAGCGCCCTCGCTATCCTCTTGTCCACGCCCTTCGCCCTGACCGGCGGGGCGTTCGTGCTGCTGTTCTCCGGCATACCGCTGTCCGTCAGTGCGGCCATCGGCTTCATCGCCCTCTTGGGGCAGGTGTCGCTCATGGGCCTTTTGGTCCTGAGCGCCACGGAAGAACGCCGGCGCGCAGGAATGACCCTGCCGGAGGCAATCCTGAACGGCGCGACCGAGCGTCTCCGGCCTGTGCTGATAGCGTCCACCCTGGCGCTGTTGGGCCTCTTGCCGATGGCGGTGTCCACCGGCATCGGCAGTGAAACCCAGCAGCCCTTCGCCGTGGTCATCGTCGGCGGCATGTTCACAACGTTTTTCGTGGCCATGTTCGTGCTGCCGGTCATTTATTCCTATATCACTCCGAAGCGCCTTCTGTCGCCCGAAGAGGCCGACGAACTGTTGGACGAAGCATGAGTTTTTTCCATTCATTTCATGCCAACTGCCGCTTGGCTGGAGGCGTGGGCGTTCTTTGCGCGTGGCTCCATCTCGTATTGATGTTCATCCTTGCCGTTCCGGCCCAGGCCGATGATGCCCCGCTCCTGCCCCGCGCTGTGACCATGAGCCAATTGCTCCGCATCGTCCGCGAAAAGAGCCCGCGCTTCGCCGCCGTGCGCACCCAAATTGGAAGGGCCAGGGCCGAAGTGGTCGGTGCGGGCGTGCTGCCCAATCCCCGTATCACCTATGGGCATTACCAGTTAAGCAGCCGGCGCAACACGATGTTCGAAGGCAAGGCCCAGGAAGAAGCCACGCTGGAAATTCCGGTGCTCATCGCGGGCCAGCGTTTCGCCAGGATCGAGGCGGCCGAGAGAAGGATGGATGCCACCGAGGCCGGGGTCGAGGCGGAATTCGCCGGACTGATCCGCGAGGTCTGGGGTCTATTCGTCAAGCTGCTGTCGGGTCGGGAGCGCGTGGCGATCTTGGATCAAACAGCACAGGACATGGAGTACCTGCGTTCCCTCGTGGCCGGCCGGGGGCAGGCGGGCAGCGCCAGTCCCTATGACGTGCTGCGGATCGGCGTCGAGGCCAGGGGGGTGAAAACCCGGCTGGAGAATGCCCGCAGCGAACTGGTCGGAACTGCCGGCGATCTCGGCATCCTGCTGGGGCTGCCCGAATGGCGGCCGGAGGCTCTCGGAACCCTCGCTCCGCTGGGGGTTCCCGCCGATCCACGCCGCCTGTGGGCATCCGCAGAGCAAATGAACCCGGAACTCGAAGCCATGCGTCGCGCCGAGGCCGCCGCCGACGCCGGTCTGGAGCAGGCCCGCCGGGAACGCTGGCCGACGCCCTCGCTCCTGGTCGGAGCCGCCTTCACCGATCGGCCTTACGGTATGACTCCCTTCGCCGGCATCTCCGTCGAACTGCCCATTTTCGACCGCAACCGGGGCGGCATGGCGCGCGCCGCCGCCGAAAGACAGACGATCCTGACCGAACGGGAATTGATCGCATCGAGAACCCGGGTGGAACTGGAGCGCGCCACGGAGCTTCTGACCCGCCGCCGCGAGTCCCGCATCACGTTCGAACGGGAAGTACTGGCAAAGTTGCCTGATCTGAAACGGATGGCCGAGAGTTCCTACCGACTGGGGCGGGGGACCCTGCTGGAACTCCTGGACGCCAGCCGTTCCCGTACCGAAATCCGGCTTTCTCACATCGAACTGATCCAGGCCGAGACGGAAGCCGAACTCGATGCACTGAAGGCTTCCGGTCTTTTGGTGAGCGCCACGGAAAAAGACGCGCAGTAGGAGAATAGTCGGAACCGAGGTGCATTGCGAAATGGCCGCGGAGGCTGTAGGGAAGAGCGCCTCTTGCGGGTTTTTCTCCAGCCTCCGGCGAGCTATCATCATGACTCAATATGACTGACTATTGGTCCGCACCCAGCTCGGCCAGATCTGCCACCACGATGTCCGCCCCGCCGCTTTCAGGGCGTCGGCGCGGCAGATCCGGTCCAACGCCGACCACGCAGCCGAATCCGCCCCGGCGGCCGGCCTCGACTCCGGCAATAGCGTCTTCCACAATAATTGCGCGCGACGGCTCGATCCCCAGGCGGCGGGCGGCCTCCAGGAATGAGTCCGGTGCTGGCTTTCCCGGAAGGCGCAGTTGCTCGAGATCGATCCCGTCGACCCGGGTATCAAAGAGTCCGCCGAGCCGCGCGGCGCCCAGGACCTCGGCGCAATTTCGGCTCGCCGAGACCACGGCCGTCGCGAAGCCCTGTGACCTAAGCTCCCGAATCAGGTCGACGGTGGAGGGATAGACGCAGACGCTCTTCAGGTGTTCGCGGTAGAACGCATTCTTCCGGTTGCCGAGCCCACAGACGGTCTCTTCATCCGGGCCATTGCTAGGATCACCGTAGGGCAGCGCAATGCCGCGGGAGGCGAGGAAGCTCGCGACGCCGTCATATCGTACCTTGCCGTCGACATAGCGCCGATAGTCCCAGAGGGGATCGAAAGGCCTATGCCGGCTTGCCGATCGATACACCGCCCGATCTGGCCGCCGCGCCTGCCTCAACCGGATCCGCCACGACCGAGACCCCGGCCGCTTCGTCCGCCTCTGGGCCGTGCTGATCGCTCGCAGCG
>CADDYU010000254.1 GCA_902810705.1 Methylococcaceae bacterium | reverse complement strand
CGGCCCGTTGCCCTTGGTCGCGCTCCGCCTGGCGCACCCATTTGCGCAACGTCTCGGGCGTGCCGCCGCTCTTGTTCGCGATCGAACGGATCGCCGCCCACGGCGATTCGTATTCCCCTTGGTGTTCTAGTACTAGCCGAACGGCCCGTTCCCAGGACTTCTGGTGAAAATCTCAATGACTTCTTCATGACTCCATCCTCTCAAGAAATGGAGTCTCCGGAAAACCCGGGGCGGTTCAGTCCTCAACGAGCTGCCGAAATCCATTCAGGGCAACGCCAAAGCGGGCCTCCATGAGATAGGGGTGGCGGAGACCAAGGCTCGGGCGGAAAAAGCATTTGACCGGCTTGTGTGGGATTTCGGCGCGAAGTATCCCAAAGCGGTGGACATCCTCGTGAAAGACCGAGTGGTCCTGCTGAGCTTTTACGACTTTCCGGCCGAGCACTGGATTCACATTCGGACCACCCACCCGGTTGAATCGAGCTTTGCCACCATTCGGCATCGCACGAGTAGGATCCAGAAATGCGTGTCTCGGAATACCTGGCTGGGCTTGGTGTTCCCATTGGCACTGACGGCGCAGAAGAGCTGGCGCAAGCTGCGTGGCTTCAACCGCCTACCCGACGTGGTCAAAGGGATCCGGTTTCAGGATGGAATAGCGGTTTCCGATCAACCGGGTGAAACCGAGGAAGAACAGCAGAAAGTCGCCGCCTGATTCAAACTGGTCATACACCAGATTTGACAATTGCTCATTTCGCGCTGCCGCGTGCGTTACTGGGGTGACATCGACGCCCACGGCTTCGCGATTCTTGATCAGCTGCGTGCCCATTTCGGCCACGCGGCGTCGTTCCTGATGGATCGCGCCACCTTGCTGGCCTTCGAAACACAATGGGGCGAGGAGGAAAAACAGACGCTGCGGGAATTGCCCCGACTGAACCATGAGGAGCAAGCGCTTTGAGACGACTTGCTGGACAACCGCTTGGGCAAGAATCCGCGTCTTGAGCGGGAAAGAATCGGTTTCGGCTGGGTGAAGGCGACGCTGGAAAGGCGATCGGCCGCGTCAGGATACTGCCCAACCGTTAGCTGAAAAGCCCTACGGACGGCATGTGACTACCGTTCGCTAGGCCAGCCCGCCCGGCGGAAGTGGTCTCCCTATGTCCTGGGGCAGTTATGCTCGAAAGTTGTGGTGGAGGGGAGAAGATGAGGTGGCGTATTCTTGATGGTCTTCGAGATCGTCAATTCCACGTAAGGAGCGGATACGTCATGAGTGAAGATAAGCTCATTCTGCTGAAGAGTCTGAGCGTACCGGTGCCGGATGCGCTCATCGAGTGGCTGAGAGGGGTCGCCCAGCAGCTGCTGGCGGCCGCCATCGAAGCCGGAGTCAACGAGTGTCTCGAGCGGTTCCAGCACAAGAAGACGGCAGACGGGCATCAGCGTCTTATACGCCCTGCCGAAGCGCGCGATCCCGACTGGGAGCGGCTGTCGGCGAGCACCCCCGCCGGTTTAAGGACAATACTGTTGACTTAAGTCTGATCTGCGCCCTGTGTTGATCGATTTTTCTGTTGCCACGGGTTGATAGGCGACTTGTGAAGGCGGGGCTTGGGAGGCCGAGGGATCTTGGTTTTATGGTATTCCATGCGGTGGATCGCGTGGACGAGTTCCTAGAAGCTGATTAAGGTTGCTTGTGGATCCCGGATTGCCAAGCAAGCGGCATCGCGGGCGAGAAACAGAATGGCGTTTTTCAATCGGGGCTGAACGAGACATTTGGGGGTTTCGACGACCTGGGACTGTTCGCGGTGGAGGAAAGCTTCCAGCGCAAGAGAAAGTTCCGGGCGGGGCAGCGGATGATGAACAGGCGATCCTATTGGGTCAGCGCATGCCTCCAGCCTTAGCTGGGATAGCCTAGATCGAAAAGCAGGACTGCAAGGGCTGAGACGAGTGCAAGGCGCAACAACGCGAGCGCCTGTTCCCTTTTCGTCCCGCCGATTTCGCTATCGATCCCTTTGCCTTTGCCGCGAGCGAGGAGGGCAAGCAGGCGGGGAATCAGCCAAAGGATAAGGTCACTGCCGGAAGCGGGGTGGATCGGCGGCCTCGACACGATCCGGGAGGGATTGTACGACAGCGAACAGAACGCCTTGGGCGAGGGCGCGAAGCTCCGGACACAGAAAACCAGGCGAGGCGATGTCACGGTGCGAAGCTTGATCGAGAAAGCTTTTGATAGATCTGGAATGCGGGTCGGAGCATTGCTACAGTGTTGCGGAAATTGGGCTGTAATTTGCGATGATCTCGCGCCGAACTGCCGAGAGCCGGGCAGTTCGAGGTTTTTTCTGCCGCGTCAACGAGGCACATCATGAACGCTTTTCAGTTGGCATCGCTACTCTATGCGCTATTGCTTTGCATGGCATTGATGACTGCTTGCAGCAATCCGGGTTACAACAATAATCCCTCGCAGCAGATTACCAACGCCGGGGTTGGCTGTTTGGCTGCCACCGAGTTTTTCGCTGTCTATTTCAGCGTGCATACCGAACCGTCCAACGAAAACCCGACTGCAAGAATAACGAAAGAGTTATTCCGCTCTTACTGCAACGATATACCCACACCCGGCACCGTATTTTTTACGGCTGATCTGGTTGGCAGAGAACTGCGGCGCGTACCGATTGGAATCCGGATCGTTGAACAGGAGTTGACAGGCTACGATGAAACTCGCGCTGAAAACTTCAAGGACTTACGCACCCTATTAGATATGCCACCCAAACGCTATTCCAAAGGTGTCGTCGAATCCGCTTTCGACGTTAATAAGAACGGCTATTACGCCATCTACCTGAATAGAGGCGGAGACGATGCCGTTGCAGTACAAGACAACTTGAGAATCCCGCTCTATGTCGGCGTTGGCTCGGTCCTAACCCGCCTAACGATCCGCATCGTGACCCTGTTCGGTATCGCATTGGGCCTGGCGCTAATTGGCTTGGTAGCTCTTCGATATAGGCGAGGGCGTAAAACTCTTTAGATCGCCACATGGGGCCTGTCTTAAACGAAGGACCGTAAGCATGCCCAGCGCTGGGAGCCTCTCGGCGACCTTTGGCTGATGCCAGGGGATTTGCCGCCTTGCCGATTGGGATGGGTTGCGGGCCTCGGATCGAGCAAGCTCTCAAATGCCTCAAGCGGCGCGGTTGGAAGGGGCATTCCAACCGCCTGAACGAACCGGGCCGATAAGTACTTCTCGCCCGCCCGCTCGATTCAAACGCTCTCACCCGTTTCTACCTGTTACGGACCGAGCACATAAAATGCAGGAACCGATTACATCGGCTGTTTTAAGACTTGGTTCATTAAGAATAGCTCGGTTTTGAACCGGCAATCCATGCCGAATTAGGCGGCCAACTTCAGGTAAGCATCAATGGGTACGCGTTTGTTCACATCGAGGTTGAAGCGGCTGTAGGGATCGATGTGGGTGTAGATCAACGGCGACAGAGCTCGATAGTAAGTTGGCGATAGCTTAGTTGGCCGCTTCACTTGACCACGTCCGGGAGGTTCGTCTAACAATAGGGTGCTGCAGCAGGGCGTGAAGGCCGCGAAACCCCTTACCCGGTTCCGTTCTTAACGGAACGCGTTCCATCACTGTTCCACTGCACATCAAACCCCCATCTCGCGTGCGGGTGCGTGACCTCACGGGACGGTCCGCCCGAAGCCTGAGCGGATCAAAACACCAACCATCCGTTCAGAAACAACGTGTTGTTGTCACCTGCGCGTGCACCTAGCGGGTTGTTCGGCAAGCCGCGGATGCGCAAACATAGGTTCAGTGCGGCCAGTTTATGCATTGCGATGTGGTGATCCTTCTCTTGATCTCTGCCAGGCCTTATTCCATTTCGCGATCATAAGGATAACAATAGGGCCTGTTCTTTCAGATGTGAATGGTCATGGCGAGACCCGCAGGTGGACGGGCCGTTTTGGAGAGAGGTCAAAGCAGTTCTGGCGACGGCTTGGAGTGTTGACGAGTTGAAGATGGCGCAAGCGGTCGTCTTACCCTTGGAACGGGGGTTGACCCTGCGGCAAACCGCCGCCGCGCTCGGCCTCTCGCCCGGCTGGGTGTGCCGGCTGCGGCGCCGCTTCGAGCGGATTGTCCGGGGTGAAGAAACGTCGAAGCCCAAGCGCGGCGGACGGCGTCGGGAACTCTTGACGCCGGAACCGGAAGCGGCCTTTCTCGCGCCCTATGCGGAGCAAGCGAAAGCCGGTGGGTTGTTGGTGGTTCCGCCGATTCAGGTGGCGCTGGAGTCCTACTTGGGGCCGGCCGGTGGCGCTCCACCGTCTATCGGATGCTGTACCGGCAGGGCGGGCGCAAGCTGGCACCCGACCAGCGCCATCCGAAAGCGGACCCGGTGGCTCAGGAAGCCTGGAAAAAATTCCCTGAGGTGCTCACTGACATGATCCAAGCGCTCCCGGACACCGGCCCGATCCGGCTCATATTTCAGGACGCGGGAATTGAAGCGGCCAAACTGGGCCATGGCGGGATAGAGCATATCTCGGAGCTGTTCGGTCTCGATCCGAAGACCGTGCGGCGGGGCCTGCTGGAACTAGAAGGTGCGGATGCCGCCGATCCTGGCCGGGTCAGAAAAAAGGCGGGGCAGGAAGGAGGTGACTGAACGGCAGCCACTGCGGGAAGGGAACTTCCGCGGGCTTCTGGCCGAGTTCACGGCGGGTGATCCCATGCGGGAAGGCGTGCTGTGGACCAACCTGTCCCGCCGCAAGATCAGCCGCCGTTTGGCGGCGATGGGGACGCGAGCGAGCCGCCACACCGTCCGCGAGCTGATGAGGAAACATGGCCTGGGGCAGCGCAAGGCGCGCAAGAAGAAATCCCCGGGAGCGCATCCGGACCGGGACGCGCAGTTCCAGAACATCGCCAAGCTCAAGGCCGTGTACCTGGCGGCGGGCGATCCGGGATCAGCGCCGATTCCAAGAAGAAGGAATTGATCGGCAACTTTGCCCGGGAGGGCCATACCCACACGCAGGCGCCCGTGGACGCCCTGGACCACGACTTTCCCAGCGCCGGCGAGGGCAAGCTGATCCCGCATGGAATCTACGACCTGGCGCGGAACGAGGGCCACATCCACCTCAACACCAGCCGCGATACCAGCGAGCTTTGCCGCGACAGCGTCCCCCATTGGCGGGAACGGCACGGCCACCGGCACCTTCCCGACGCGCGTCGGCTACTCATGCCGTGCGATGGCGGAGGTCATGCTGTGCGATGGCGGAGGCGGCAACTCCGCCAACCGGCATGTGTTCAAGGAGGCCCTGCAAACGCTCGCGGACCGGTTGGGGCTGGAAATCCGCGTGGCGCACTACCTGGAGTAGGTCGTCAATACTGGACGCCATCAGTTAAGGAACCTCTGAATAAAACTGAATTGGGCGACGAGAATCTGGCTTGATGGAAGAAACTCATGCAAATGTGCAATCAATCCGAGTTTCCCACTGTTTTTTCCGGTCCTTTCGACCGAATTCGCCGCTTT
>CADDYU010000253.1 GCA_902810705.1 Methylococcaceae bacterium | reverse complement strand
CTCTTGGGTAGTGGAGCGTACACATAGCTGGTTGAATCGCTTCCGTCGCCTCCTCGTTCGATGGGAGAGACTTCCCGAAACCTTCATCGCGATGCTGCATTTCGCCTGCGACATCATTACCTGGCAGGCCACTGGCCTACTGAAATGGGCTCTTAACTGGCTGGAGTGCAGCCGTGCTTCGGTTGGCGGTCAGCACCGTTTCGCCCCACTGCAACAAAATGTCTGCTTCCACTCGGTGACCGGCTTCCTCATTGCACGACCACAGGCGAGGCTAAGCCGTAGACGACGAGCTGGAACAATTCATTCGGTGTCGATACGCCGTCACGTCGTGTAGTCAGTAAGGTTCGTCCAGCAGAGTCCTGGTAGATCCCGGCGTTGAATCCACTTGAAGTTTGAATCGCATAGGTGCAGTTGCCCTGATCAATGAGCCGGAATTTTTCCCAGGCTTGGACTTGTGTTGCATCAGTGTGAAAGATAACCGAGACGCCATCAATGCATGCACCGGGGAAGCTTGGGTCGCATTTGAGATATTTCTGGACTAGTCCACCACCATTTAAGGCGGTAACAAAGGTCACACCATTGGAGGTTTGAAGAGCATGGGAGCCGTCGCCTTGTCGGATAAGTTTAAATCTCGTCTCTGGCCTTGCCCACGAATCACGTCCGATATTCCCTGGTGATCCGCCTTCTGGCAACTCGGCGGCCAGAAATGTCCCATCCGCTGCCAGGATACCGTACTCAAACTCCGATCCCACATCGCCGCATTTGACGATCCGAAATTTTTCCCAATCTTGAATTTCCTGTGCATCAGTATGAAAGGCCTCGGCGACTTTGCCACCAGCTCCCACCGCTGTGACATAGAAACCATTGATCGTAGAAAGCGCATAATAACTGGGTGCGAAGTTGCCGACGCTCAGGTCGAGCAGCCGGAACCGCTCCCAGTCTAAGGCTTGCGTGGCGTCTGTATGAACAGCGCCGCCAGTCAATCCCCCTCCGTTGAGCGCGGTCAAATAATTGCCGTTGAACGTCCGAATACTCTTATCGTGAGGCGTGTTGGGATACGTCACTGGAAACGTGAACTTTTCCCAAGGCCCAGCCATTGTTGCGGTCGTGAGAAGGATGGGATCGGCTGTCCGTCCGCCGCCATCGATCGCGGTCACATAAAAGCCTTTTTGAGTCCGCAGCGCGAACTCGTCCGGCCAAGGCGACAACGAGGTAGGGGTTTCCTGCATTTGGGCAATCGAATCCTCCTGAATTTGGCCAGAGGCCGGCTGGTCCTTGCCCTGTTCCGCTTGGACGGCGCTAAAGGACGTTAGAGGATCAGACGGGGATTTGGCCGAATCCGCGGCGGGGGCGGCCAGACCCACGAAAACACAAACGACGATCCAGAGTGATGCCAATCGATACGGTCGCATGCTGCACCTCTTATCTTGTTCACATCCCGCAAAAAAGGATAGGAATTTCAATGGGCGCCGACGCCAGTTGTGGGTAGAGGATGTGCCCATGATGGGGGCCTTGTCAACGAGGGACAGCGACGAGGGCGGATGTGAGAACGAGCGTTTTGCGTCTCGGACTGGGGCAATTGGGGTTGGCAAGAAGGGCGCGACAGGCGACGGGTCATGGCCGGCTGTCCCGTTTGGCGAAAACTGATCGCTTTCTGGTTCATCATTTCCGAAGCATCACACTGATAGTGTCGGTTTTGCCGATTGTCCACCGGGTTATTTAGAGAGTCTCACGGACATGCGGAAACGGGACCGCACGACATGCACCCCTGTGCTCCATCGCCTGGCTCGCAGCAGACTGTATCTTGCGGGTGACCTTGTGGCGGGCACCCCCCAAAATGATCGAAATTGGTGATGGTACAGGTCTTGTTATCGCCGGGAGCGAGGTTAACGCTGCCATCAGCCGCACAATCACCGCCAATAACTGTGTCAAAAGCGCCTAGAGATGTTCCCGTGCCCCCTGTCTCGCTGACCGTGTGATGGCCAGGGCTCACGAATCGAGGTCCAGTGCTGCCGGAGTTGACATTTGCCCGCACCGTGACCCCATCAATCTGCAGATTGAATAGGCGTAAATGATTTTGGTCGGGGTGCTCCAACTTTTTAAACACGGTTAGCTGGGCTATCAGGGCGACGGGGATCACCTCGGCATAGATGTTGATCCCTGGGGCGGGCGTGGTTACCCCACGAGGAGGGGTGGCCGATGCCCAAGCCGCAATAACGAGATTCTCGGTACAGGCGATCCCGTTGTAGTCGCCGTACTTCGGGCAGCCACCACCGTTTTTCAGGCATGCTCCTTGCCTTGGGGGGCAACCGTCAGAGAAATCACATGAATTACCAAAAGCGTTGCATTGGCCAGCCAACTGAGGCTGCACCGAGCAAGACTCTGAATCACCTGGGGGCACAACTGAAGAGTTCCGCACGGAACAAGGCCAACCGGAAGCGCATTGAGGATCGGGATTGTTGGATAAATTTATATTGGACTGACGCGTTGTCACTCCTAAAGTCGTTCCGAGAAAATAGTCGGTAAGATCGTTCTGGGCTGCAGTGGCAGCGCGCCGGTCATACCAACCGACCCACAGGTTACTGCCTAAAGGGGGCGGAAAGGGGGGCTTGTTGCGTGTCGCGCAGGACCACGGCATAAAGCGGCGTCCCGGTACGTCGTTGCTCACCCTCTGCCTGCCTGAGAATGTGAGGCCGCGGTCCGCCGATTCCAGCGCTACGATCCGCTCGCCATTCGCTCCATTGCTTTCCGCGAAGGATACGGACAAGTGATTAGCGTGAGCAGGGTCGGTTGCCACCGTAGGACTGCTTAAGGTATTCCCGGCGTTGCAGCGATCCAGTCCGGGCACAGGACAGGTGACGGGGCCACTGAGCGTCGCCACGGTCACTGGGAAACCCGCCGCCACGGTCAGACCGCTGGCGCAAGAACTGAAGCGGTTTAACAACACCGAGTTGCCACTTATGGTGACGACATAAACCGCACCGTCCTGCCCCATTGCAACCCGCGGGAAGTCTCCGCCACCGGGGATTGCCGCCGTCGCGGTCCATGCAGCGCCGTTGTTTTGTGAGCAGCTGATCGAAGGCGTAACAAAACCTCTGTCGATACCTCTACAGTCAGGTACCTCACCACTGGGCGCAAAATTGCGCCATACAGTATACAACTGATCGCCACCCGCAGCCGCATTTGTAGTGTCGCCGGCGATGTGTTCCTGATCCGGAAAGCACATACCGGCACCGGTAGTGGGACACCGGGCGCTGTAGCCTTGTAAGGCAAAACTAAAGCCATTGCTGGTCGAGCGGCTCACGGCGTTGGTGCAGCCGGATACGCCGTGCTCCTCCGCGGTACCAGTGGGTAAGGCGATCACGGCGAGATAGAAGTTGCCGCTCGCGGCACGCACAAGGGAAGGATCATCGAGTCCGAAGATACCGACCTGCCCCCTCTGAAATTCCGCCCCTTGGTCAGTCGAAAAGGACAAACCTCCGTTACCCGCGATGACGATATTATTTCCATCGGCGCTAGCGGCAATCTCCAACTCGCCCAGTCCCTTACGTACCACTACGGGTGCGCGCGCACTCACCTTTGGTGGCGCGACGTCGGCCTCGCTTGTAACGCCCGCCTCCGGCGTCAAACTTTGCGATAGCTTAAACAATAACGATCGCTTTTTCTCCGCGGCCCGCAGCGTCTCAAGCGCCTTTTTAACCTCGTCTGGCTTACCCTGCTTGGCAAACCGCGCGCTGTGGACAATTGCTATCGCACTCTCCATCAGGCCCGGGGGTGCATCCGGTAGCACGGAAACATCGAACATCACCACTTTGTCGTCGGCGGCGATTGCGGTGATCGCTCTTTGTACGGACACCTCTGGCGCGGCGACTTCGGCTTCTTCTTCCTCTTTGGCACCGCGCCTGGGCAACGGCTCGACGAACTTCATTTCTACGGCGGGCCAGCCACCGATTTCGATAAATTGCGCGGGAAACTGCCGGGAAGCAGCGATGGATTCGAGCCTTTTCAACGCATCCGCGTGGCTGGTACGGGGCTCAGTGGTGATGAGAATACGCGCAACGGCATACTTCGTGGGTTGCTTGACACCCCCTCCGCTGGTTATGGGTTTGCCAGGATGCATTACAACAAGTTCCTGCGCATTGGTGTATTTGATTGCTGAAGGTGTCCAGGGGGTGGCAAACCGAATCTCGGACTGAGGCGCGAAGCTAAGCATTTTCATGCCCTTGTTCTGTTGCGCTAGACGCCCACACCCGCCATTGAAGATTGCGAGCGCAATTACGGCGACTGTAAGGGCCCATTTTATGGGTTTCATGAGAACCTCCTTACGTGACTGCCTGGTATCACTTCCGCATAAACCGCCGAGCCATTAGGTGTCCACACAATCGGGCCAACTACACGTGTTTACGCCGAGCTTGGCATGAACACTTCTTTGGGCTGTACCCGTAATAGGATCGAGTTGAGCAACAGCCCAACGGAGCGGTGGCAAGCCCGCGTGGCTACACAGCCGCACGATTACTCGCCGTAGTCGGTGGTCTTGGCTTGCTCGCCGGAGATATAACTGAACACTTCAGTACCGGGCGGTAGCGTGCATTGGAGGGCGTAATAGCCCACAAACCCTTCCGGGTCTATCATCGTTGCCTTCAGAACTTCAAAGTATTGGATTTCTTTATCAGCACCCAGATCTGTAATGCTTGTAGGATCAAAAGGGCTTCTTGGATGGTCTTCATCGCCCGCATAGTTCATGATGCTAAACTGACATTTAACACCCTTTGTGACCGTAACGCCGATATCCAGAGGGGTTACGTGTACGGTATCGCGCACAATGGGGCAGATCACCGTACTTTCCGTTCTGCTACCGTTGAGGATGGAGTGCGGGAATCGCTCGAAATCGCCAGCCTGCGCGCCGATCTGGGGCTGGCACGCAGCACCCGGGATGGTTTTATAATCCCAACCGAAGCCGAAATCGCCAGCATAGCTCGAGCTTGCGAGCGAGATGAGTGCGAGGGCGGTGAGTGGCATATATGATAGTTTACGTTTCAAATGTGAAATATTCGCCTTCATGATCAGTGCTCCTGTAACTACTTGATAAGGTAATTTTCGGTATCACCCTGGCAACGCGGCTGCTCGCATTTTGGGCTAGCGAATAGGCTAGATAGAATGGCAGGGTGTTTCCGCGAGGAAAGTCTCACGATTTGAGTGATTTATTCACGTTCTCAAGTAACGGCTCTGGCGAAAGAATAGAAATTTCAACGCGGGTTAGCAGGATTTCAACAACGTGGGTTAGCAAGCGTAATATCTCTTCGGAGGGTGGTTTGCCGACCTGCCTGGCTACCAGTCGATGATCTGATCAAACTAAAACGCCGGCGTGAGTTTGCCCCATGAGGTCAGAGGCCGGCGCCTCGTGTTTCGGGCTCGGTCACAAAGGCGATGAGGCGTAATCAGCCTGAAGTTTAACGTGAGTTCTGGATAAGGGAGGAGCGTCCTGGACCAGAAAGTGGAAAACGTTCTGTACCTATGAATCTGTCCAGGAGCCCCCATGAACGAGTCGGACGCCTTGATCGCCTGGTTTTGCGAGAT
>CADDYU010000252.1 GCA_902810705.1 Methylococcaceae bacterium | reverse complement strand
CACCAGAATAGGGCGTCGATCGGATTGCCGGCGGTCGCCGCGGCGGCGTCGGCCATGCAGGCGGCGATTGCGACGGGATTGGCGAATAGGGCCACTTCCGGATTGGTGAAGAACGCCAACTCGTCGTTGTTCCAGGTGGGGTCCAGCTCGGACAGGTACATCAAATCGAAGTCCTTGAAGCCGTCCGCATTGCAACGGTCCTCCCAGAACAGGTCGAGCATGATGTAAAGGGGAAAGGCGAAATAGTGGTAATTGAAGAAGGCGATCTCGCCGTTGTCGTACTCGGCCTGGCCGACCGTGCCGCGCAGGCGCAACAGGGACGATCCCATTTTCATGCCGCCCAGGGCAGGCGAACACCAGGGCGTCGTGACCAGCTCGATCATGCGGGCGGGCGACCACACACCTAAGGTCATGCCGATTTCGGGAATGCCGGATGGCGTATCGCAGGAGCAGAACATCTTGTCGGTGGCACCGGAAGGAACGCTGCCGGAGCCCATCTTCCCCCCGGCGATGCGGATCGGAAACAAGCATCCCCAGCAGATGTCGGTGATGAGCTTGCCGGACCAGACTTCCGCATCTGGGCAGAGCGGGTCGAGTTTCTTGGAGTCCGCCCCGGCGGTCCCGGCCGCCAGGATCAGCAGAGATGCCCACAGGGCGGCCCACGGCTTTACTTTCTTCACGACCCTCCTCCCACTTTGAACTCGCGGATCACGAACCGCTGGTCTTTCGCTTCCACGAGGGCCGGTACGTGCTCGAGCCGAAAGCGGTCCCTGAGGTCCGGGGTCAGCAGGTACACCGGTGCGCCGAGGTCTGTTTCGATTTTTTCGAGGCTCTCCCAGCCGGTGGCCCTGTCCAGGCGGGTAGCGATGTAGGTCACGCGTCGATGGCCGGCTTCGCGTCCTTGGCGCTTGGCGAGTTCGACCTGGGCCGGTCGGGTGGCGTCGAAGATGACCAGACGCTGGGTGAACGGCAGCTGGTCCAAGGGATTGACGCGCTGTCCGGCGCGGACGATCAGTGTGCCGTCGGGTGCGGTGACGTCCCGGGGCGCCGTGACGGTCAGGTCGATCTGGCGTAGTCGGTCTTCGGTGGCTTCGGGGAGTTCATGGAAGGTCGTGCGCTCCCAGAAGCGCGCGAGGGCTTCGCGCTTCCTGGCGGCCCAGTCGATTTGCGCCACCCGGCGCTGCATCTCCTCGATGAGATCCACTTCGGCGATTTCGCGGGTGGGGCCGTGGGTGCCGAGATCACGTGTTTTCGCGCCATTGTTTTGTTTGTTTTCCATTCTGGACTGCAACCAGGCCGTGCCGATCACGCCCCGGACCTTGGCCAGCACCCGGCCGTTGTCCTCCAGGGTCAGGGTCGGCGCCACCGTCACGTCGGCGGATCGGAAGCGATTCGGGTCGATGACGATGTGCGGCTGCTTGCCTTCATCGAAACGGCTGGCCAGGGCATGTAGCTCACGGATGAAGGCCTGCACTTTCTGGCCCGGCTTTACGCCCCGGAACACCACCAGCACATCGTCCCGTCCGGCCGCTTCCTCCAGGATGTCGAGCAATTCCGCTTCGCCCAGCGAGGTGGAGGCATAGAGGACGAAGGTTTTCTGGCCGCCGTCGGCCTGGGCGTTGGGCGTCCTCTCGGCGGGCTGAAGTTTCGGCGCGGCTTGCAGCGTTTCCATGGCTTGCCGGCGGGCATCCCGCGCAGCCGGGTTGGAGTCCAGCCACTCTGGGCGGGGCTGGTTCTCCATGGCGTTCAGGATCGCTCGGGACCGCGCCAGCCAGTCTTCCTCTGCGGGGACCTGGACACTCCAGCCAAGGCTCAACAGGGTCACGGCCAGGAGCCGGAGGGAACGGTCAGAACGGCAGCGCATACGCCCTCCCGATGATCTGCCGTTCGTAAACGAAGCCCCAGTAGCGCGAGTCGAAGCTGTTCGGATGCGTGCCGGTCACCCACAGCGCGCCGCCCGGAACGTTCTCTTGCCGGGTGAAATCGACCGGGGTCTTGCCGAGCTTTTCGCTGAGCGCCAGCCCCTCGGAAACGGCCCTGCCGTTGATCGCCGTCCGGTGCTCGTCGACCTCAACCCGGTCGCCGGTCACGCCGGTCGCGATCTTCACGACCACCCGCCCGACCGGGAACCAGGGTACCAGCCGCGCGTCGGCCGCAAACGCCACCAGATCCCCGCGCCAGACGTTCTGGTCGTGACGGTCGATGACGAACCAACGATGGTCGCCCGGCAGGCACAGCTCCTTCTGGTCGTCGATGCCGACATGGAATCGGTCGCCCAGATAAGCGCCTACGCCGAGAACGACCGCCAGAGCCGGAACCGCCTTGAGCAGGAATATCGTACGCTCCCGGACGGTGACAGGGGGCTTATCTTTCCGAGTGGACATACACATCCTCCGGAGCCGCGACCACCATGCCGGAATCGAGGACGAGATAACCGGCTCCAGCAAGCTGATCGGCTTTTTGCCGCCACGCGTCCATGGCCTTAGTCACGACTTCGGGGGTGGCGTCGGGTGGAATCGCCTTGACCCAGCGGGCCCGGTCGAGGACGAACACCGGCGTCGTCAGGCTGAGCTTTTGGAGCGGCTCTTCGAGCGTTCGGCTCGTGGCGAGGTAGCCTCCGAGCGATCCCAATCCGGACGACAGCAGGACGGCGATCAGCCAGGCGGTTTTAGATGGCACGGGATTTCTCCTTTTCTGTTAGGAGCCGATGGATGGCCTCCTGAAGGCTCAATCCCTGGCGGCGCAGTTGCTTGAGGGCGTTGACGTCGTCCGCGCGCGTCGAGAACAGGAGGCGTTTGAAAGGGTCGACGATCAGACGCCCGATGCCGGTGCCGCGCTCGGTGATGAAGAAGATCTCCGAGTAGACGCCGGGGATGGTGTGCACGGTCTTGAGCAGCGCGTAACCGCCGTCGGAAAGCGGCAACCGTCGGTCGGCTTTGAGCCCATCGATCGCTTCCGCCTTCTGCCCCAGCAGGTACATGTTGGCCGAGTTCTCGACGATGGCCTGTCCCGTGGGGGACCGGTACAGGTCGTTGACGGACTGGGTGATCGTGACCGCGGCCCCGCCGTATTTGCGGAAGCGTCGATACCCATGCTCCATGAAGGTGGCGGCATCGCCCAGGCTGAGGAGATCCCAGGACTCGTCGATGATGACGATCTTGGGTCGGTCGCGTTCGCCCAGATACATTTCCTGCTGGATCTGGTAGATGAGCTGGAGCAAGACCACCTGTTGCAAATGCTTTCTTCCTTTAAGCTCTTCCAGTTCCAGCACGGTAAAGTCGCCCGCGAAGCGGATGTTGTTCCGGCCGTTGAAGAAGCGGCCGTATTCGCCCTGGGTCGTGAACGGAAAGAGCTGTTCGCCGACATCGACGAGGCGGCGGTCGGTTTCCGCGCACAGGCCTGCGGCGATATCGTCCACCGCCATGGATTGACCCTGGGCATCCCAGACGGCTTTGAGGACCCGCTTGAGCCCGGCGGTCTGATAGTCGGACAGCTTTTCGGTGGGTGCGGCCATGGCGGTCACGAGCCCCGCCACCACATCGGCCTCCTCCTCCCAGCTGTGGATCAGTTCGAAGGGGTTCAGACAAATCTGTTTCTCGGCGCTGAATGCCATGAACTCGCCGTCCAGGGTTTCCGCGAGGTTCTGGTAGGACCGCCCCACGTCGATGACCCAGATGCGCGCGCCCTCGGTGAGATAATTGACGATGATCTCATTGGTCAAAAACGACTTCCCGGAGCCGGACTGGGCGGCGATGCAGCAGTTGTAGTTCGAGCCGGAATCGAACAGGGACACGTTGACCAGCTGACCGTTGCGGGAGACGAAGTTCAGGGTTGGGGTCCCCGTGCCCGGCCAGTCGGCGAACAGCGGCAATAGGGGAATGACATGGCGCGTCCCGAGGGTGCGGTACCGGTTGCTGTCGCGGATCGCCAGGCGATCGGCCCCGAACGGGAGACAATTGAGGAAGAACGGCAGGCAGAAGAACCGGTCCTCCATCAGCTGGAAACCCAGTTCCCGGAAGTACACGCGGGCGTTGGAAACCGCCTGGGCCTCCTCGTCCGGGCTGCAGAACAGCACCGCGCCGAAATAGGCCTTCACCGGGCGATCGCCGTCCAGGAAGGCCTCGAACAAGGCGTCGAAATTCTGCTTGCGGAGCCCCAATTGGGGGAGGAACTTGAGGATCGGTCCATAGGCCTGATGGGTGACCCACTGGCGCTTGGTATCCAAGGCCGCGCGGGTCGCTTCCGAATCGGGGTAATGGAGGGTAAGCGTCAGGAGCGCGTTCTGGCGGATTCCGCGGGTACCGGACATCACATCGCCGAGATAGCTCATCGCCGAGCCGAAATAAACGCGGTCCGGATAGCGCTTCACGGAGAGCATTTTGACTCGCTTGTCTCCCAGCCAGAGGCCCCGGGCATCGGTTCGGAGGTCGTTGTCGTAGTCGAACAGCTGGTCGCGGATGAGCTGGGTGGGATCGCACTCGGGCACCACCTGGTCGTGCCAGCCGGCATTCGGGCTCCAGTTGAGCATCGTGATCAGCAGGCGGACATAGTGATCCGAGCTCAGCTTCTCGGGCCGAAGGCCGATTGTGCTCAACGATTGCCAGGTCGACAGGCGCAGTTCGGCTACGCGCTGCAGGTCCTTTTCGGTGGGCTTGAATCCCGCCATCGGCAGCTTCACGGTCACAAGGACATGGGTGCGGCGGATGCGGGTACCGGCCGTGCTTTCCAGAGATGTGTGAGTGCCCCGGCGGAGAAAATCGACGCCGGCTCGCACCATGTCCTGGTAGAACGGCTGCTGCTGGTCGATCCGACGGGTCTGCATCAGCGCCAGGATGGGATCGATGTCGGGCGAGGTCCACAGGCTCACCTGCAACAGCGTGTCGACCGGCCATTCCTGGTTCAGCAGCACGTTGACGCGATCGGCCACGGCGGGATCGGCGCCGGACAGGGGCTGGCAGAGGAATCCGAAGCCGAGGCTGCGGTCCTCCATCAGAAACAGCCCGTCCTCGCGGTCGTAGGCCAGCACCGAAAACAGCCGGCTCGCACGGGGACACTGTTCAGGCTTCATCGAAGAGTCGGATGGGGTGGGTTGGCCGAGCGGTCCCGCAGGCGGGAGATTCCCGAGACACCAGACGAATGGCATAGGGGCGCGTGGACACGACCTCTGCGCGTTGCTTGCGGACGAGTTGGCGGGCACGGGCCGGGTGACAGGGATTCAGGGGTTCGCCCTGAAGACCGATGACGAGTACGGTGGACATGGCGGTTCGACTCAAGAAAAAAATATGTGGTCGACGGTTTCCCGCCGTTTCTCGGAGGGCCAGGCCTCCGGTGTTCGCGGGTCAAAGGACCGCGGTCACGATGGCGTCGATCACGGTCGGTGCGGTGTAGAGACCGAGACCGGCGGCGATCCCCAGCACGAACCCCATGATGCTGCCGCGCACCACGCCGCTGACCAGGCCGACGGCGACGAAGGTGATGGCCAGGATGCGGCCGAGCGTGCCCTGCAACCAGCCGGTCAGCATGGTGTAGATGGACCCGAATTCGGTCGAACCGCCGGTCCCCGCGAAGGAGTTCGTGGCTACCAGCATCAGCAGCATGGCGAGAGCGGCGAGCGCGGCGACCAGCAGACCGCATCCGTTGGGCAGGGTATTTGGCATTTTTCATCTCACTTTTCCAGGTAGAAGGCGGTTGCCCGCCGGGCCTCGGAA
>CADDYU010000251.1 GCA_902810705.1 Methylococcaceae bacterium | reverse complement strand
GGTTGAGAGTGCGTAGCAGCACGAGATATCCCGCCATCATCACCCTGCGACCCCCATCCCCACCTTCCCCCTGAAAGGGGGAAGGAGCTTGGTGCCTTCCCCTTGGAAGGGGGAAGGAGTTTGATTCCCTCCCCCTGGCAGAGGGGAGTTTTAGTTCGTCTAGAGCGCATTCGCGTAGCGTCACGCGCCGGACGAGCCCCTTATGCCGTTCGTCTTGTTTGCCCTGGCCCACTCGCCCATACTTGACGCCGCGTTTTTCCATGAGAGGCATGATTCCATGATTACGACCGTGACAGGAAAAAATCAGGTCACCATACCGGCCGATCTGGCACGTGAACTCAACATCAAGGCAGGGACGCAACTGGCCTGGAGCAAGGATGAAGACGGCGCCCTGCGAGCCAAGCCGCTGCCCGGCCGAGGGGAGCTGGCGGACCGGCTGCAGGGCTTGGGACGGCAGTGGCTGAAGTCCGGCGATGATCCAGTCGCCGAATTGATCGAAGCACGGGTTCGCGAGGATCAGGAAAAAGGTGAGCCGTGACCGGCAAATACTGCTGGATTCCTCCGCTGTGTTTGCCCACCTGTTCGATGAACCCGGCGCGGGCGAAGTGCGGGCGTTATTTCACGACCCACAAGCGGAAGTGAGCTTGTGCATTCTGACGGCGCTCGAGTTGCTCGCCGCCCTCAATTCCCGTGGCGGCGGGGATCGTTTCGATGGAATCTGGCGGCAATATCGGCAGATCGTCGACAGCGTCCGCCCCTTAGACGAACCGGTCACCCTGAAGGCGGTGGAACTCCGGCGTGGAGCCGATGGCCGTTTGCCCAACGGCGACGCTCTGATTGCGGCCACCGCGGTACTGACCGGAGCGACCTTGGTCCACCGGGACGTCCATTTTTTGGCCATTCCCGGAGATTTGTTGCGACAGCGTAGCCTTCCGGGCAAACTCCCTTGAGGGGGCAGTGTCACGTGTCAAAAAGCGCCTTCATGCCTCCCACTCGGCGCGCGATTTCCCCTGATATTCCGATCCATCCATCGGTGGCCAATTTGGCGCCATGCGCCAAATGCCTCGTCCGGCTGAAGCGTCGCGAGATAAGCCGAAATCCCCCGTCGGATCAGTTCCGCGCGGGAGATGCCTTCCGCCTCGCGGAGTTTATCCAGACGTTCGATCTCCCGATCCGGGATTTTTATCGTGGTTTGCATGCCGGTAATTTTCGTCTCGGGGTTCATCGTGGGCTGGGGCGGTTACGGTGCCGAGCGTCAACTTGAGAAGGCGGGTTACGCTCACGCTAACCCGCCCTACGATGCTCGGCTCTCACTCGGCGAGCACCTTTCCTCGGGAATTGCCTCGTCCTCACCATGCCACATGGATCGGGTAACCGTGATGAGTTTCTTCAAGCTCATAGGCGCAATAGTTTTAGCGTATTGCGCCGCATGAATCCAAACACGTTCTCAGTATTTAAGTATGGTGGGTTGGGCGCGCGCCGGGAGGGGGCGGCAGGCCACGGGGTTTCGGGCGCGCCGTAACCCACCGGGACGGTTCCCGGCGGTCTCTCGCCACCCTGAACTCGGCAGGCGGGTCAGGCTCGCACTAACCCGCCCTGCTCGCGGTGCCAACGGCATTCGCGCTACTTTGCCGCGCGGTGTCGAGCAGCAACCCTAGGATCATCAGCCCTTCGCTCGCGAACGTCGCCAGCACCGCGCCCCGCCAGCCCCACAGCGGTATCCACAGCACATTGAGAAGCGCGTTGAGGCCGGCGCCGGAGCCGTGGACCAGGGCGCTCAGCCGCTGGCGGCCGGAAACGCCGGCGATGGTTCCGAGGAAATACCGAACCAGCATCACCAGAGGCAAGGGAGCGAGCCAGCGGACGACCTCCGCCGATTCGGCGAAGCTCGGCCCGAGCAGCCAGGGAAGGGCGCCGGACAGGAGGAAGAGGGCCATTCCGGCGAGGAGGGCATAGGCGACCGGGACCGGCAGCAGCGAAAGGGCGTAGCGGGCGGAGGCGGCGGCGCCATTTTCGCCAGCCCGGAAAAAGCGGGCGAGCGAGGCCGACAACAGGGCGTGGATGGGGAGCATCGCGAGCTCGGCGAACCGGTAGGCGGCGGAGTAGACGCCGGCCGCGTTTGGGCTGTCGAGCCGGGCCAGGAGCGCCTTGTCGATGTCCGCCTGCGCCCGGTGGGAAGCGCCGCCCAGGGCGAAGAAAAAGCCCTCCCGCGCCGCGTTCAGCTTGCCGCCGGAGGCCCTGCGCGGCCAGCCGAGTTCCGCTCCGGCGAACCATACCGCGCCCGCCGCGGCCAGGGTGCTCATGGCGAGATACCAGGCCGCCCAAGTGGCCGGGTCCGGCGGCTCGGCCAGGAATAAGAAGACCAGGAAGCCCGCGAGGCGAAAGGCCATCGGCCCGTTGAAGATCAGGGCCATCCGGCCCATGCGCTCGAACGCCTGGAAGGCGCAGCCGGTGAATTCCACCAGAGGCGCGCAGAGCAGCTCGGCCAGTACCACCGGAACCAGGACCTTCCAGGAAATCCCGGGCCCCAGCAGCCAGTACCCGGCGAAAAGAGCCAGCGTCACGAGCGGCGCGCCGGTCAGGCCGATCAAAAGCAGGCCCCGGCCGAATTCCCCGGTGAAGGCCTCGGGCCTTCGGGCCGTTTCCCGCACCATCAACGCCGCCGAACCCAGCCCGGTGAACGGCGCGAACAAGGTCGCCACCGAGAGCGCCGCCACGAATTCGCCATAGCCCTCCGCTCCCAGAACCCGCGCGACCCCGATGAACAGGATGCCCTGCAACAAGGTCCGAAGCCCGAGCCCCGCCAGCATCGCGGCCGTGTTCCGGGCCAGCCGGCCCGGTCGGTAAGCGGTCCAGGGGCGCGGTTTGGGCGCGGCGTCAATGGCGTCGGGTGTAGGTTCGGGATTCATGAATCACCTTGGAGTCCGTGGCGGCGCAATAAGGGAGTGGACTATACGGGCTCCCAAGCCTTCTTCCGGCAGTGGCTCAAAGAAGGCATCACGAATGTTGAAGATGTCTGTCAGTAGGGAGAATGGATACAGGATAGGTCTACCTGGATTCATTGACCTAGCCACATCCAGCCTGGAAATGCCACATTCAAAAAGCCGGAAGCAGAGGCTTAACTGCTTTACTTTACCCAGGTTTACGCAATATCCAAAGATAGGTGGGACATGCCCAATAAGCATAATGGAGGAGCCATAATGCAAGCGTTTATTTATAGGAACCGGAAATCAGCATGTCATCCGCTTGGTATCGTTCCGGTTCGGCAATTACCTTTTTCGTGTAGTCGATCACCTCGAAGCGGTTTACCAAGCGCTTTAATCCCCAATAGGTCAGGTGCGTTTCATAATATTCGTTACCTCGATTCAAAAGACGTAAATACCAGTGCGCACTCCATTTCGGGATTACCGAAAGCAGAGGCAGCCGGTAATGCGGCTCGATGAGGCTCAGGCGATTTCCCGCACTGAAAAAACATATCCCTCCGGGTTTGAGCACTCGATAAATTTCGGCCATCAGCCCATGCGCATCAGGTACATGCTCATAAATGTGCGTGCAGGTCACCACGTCGAAACTCGAATCCAGGAAGGCAAGAGATTCACTATTCATTATCGAGTAGTTTAAATTTGGAGCCGAGTTACGATTGGCGGCATGGATAACGGCTGGAGCGTCGACATCTATCGCGGCGACATAGCGGAACCGTTGCGAATAACAACGGGTCATCAGTCCACCCGAGCAACCGATATCCAATAGATTCAGCCCACCTAAAGAACCCAAACAGTCCTGCAAGACGGCCAGCACCTTCTTGGCCTTGACCTCCCGGCTTGCCTGATCGAAGGCTACCCCAGGGAGTTGGTTGGAAAACCCCAGTTGTAATCGTTGCCGGGGCGCTACGGTTCGGGAACACGCTTTCAGCAACCCCTCCCCAAACCGCGGCCAGGCGAACCGTTCCGCGTGCCGCCGGCAAGCCGTGCGCGTTTCGTCGGCCGGTGGCGGATGCCGGAGGTAACGGATCACCATCTCGGCGAAACCGGCATAATCGCCGGATGGCAAGAGCCAGCCGGACACGCCCTGCTCGACCGCATCGGACACGCCCCCGACATCGAACGCCACCGTCGGCAGCCCGTGGGCGGCCGCCTCCACGGCGACCATGCCGAAGCCTTCGGCGTCGCCCGGCAAGTCGAGCACCGGGAAGACGTGGAGCTGGCTGGCGCCATAGGCTTCCCTCAAGGTCGCCTCGTCCACGCCGCCCAGAATCCGCGCATTCGCTTCCAGGCCCAGTTCCGCGAGGCGCGCCCGGAGCTTCTCCCGCATGGGCTCCGCCGACCCGGCGACGGACTGGGTGGGCTCGCCGCCGATGATGACCAGCAAGACGTCCGGACACTGGCGGACGATCTCCGGAAAGGCGCGCTCGATGAATTCCAGCAAGCCCTTGCGGCGGGTCAGGCGGCCCACGCTCAGGAGAATGGGGCGATCGCCGGCCTGGATGCGCCGGCGGAACTCTTTTCCGCCCTCAAGCCGGCTCAGCTCCGGCAAGTCCGTTCCCGGAGGGAGGATGTCGATTTTCTCGGGCGGAATGCCGGCCCGGATGGCCGCCCGCCGGGTGAAGCGGCTGTTGGCGAGCCAGGCGGTGGAGCGGCGGATGGCGGGCACGAAGATGCGCCGGTAGAGAGGATGCGCCGAAACGATATCCAGCCCGTGCAGATAGGTCAGCACCGGAACTCCGGCCAACCGCCCGGCCAGGACGGCGGGCAGGGCCGCGACCCCGCTCCCGGCAATGATCAATCGGGGGCGCCGGGTGAGGGCGAGCCGCAGCGTCCGCCAGAACCCCCACGCCAGGAAACGCCACACCGGCAGGGGCGGGCGGGTTTGAACCAGCCCCCCATCCCCGCAGTACCGTTCGGCGCCTTCCGGGCCGATCAGATGAACCGCGTAATTTCCTCGAAGCGCCTCGTGAACATGAAGATTGAGCCGCTCCATGCCGCCCTGCATGGGAGGGAAATTGCGGGTGACCAGGATGATGTCGGGCTTGGAATTCATCGAGGCGTCATGGCTGTTTGGACATAGATCACCCATCGCCTTGGCGGTGCTTCGGCAAGGGTCTTCTTTCGGGCACAGGCGGTTGATTGTCTTGCCGCCAGGGAGCGGTCGGCGCGGGTGGGTAAAGGCCAGGCGCGCTCGCGGGCAAAACCGATGCGGGTCTCGGGGAGGACTCAAGGCTCGGCTTTGCGCCTCTGGGGCGCTATGCTATTCCCCCGTTCGCCCTCGCGAGAGAGATCGACATAGCGACCCATCGGCTTTTAGGAGCGGCGAATTCCGAGCCCTGGATTCTCGGCCGTCAGCCGATTTCCTTGCAGTCACTCGGCTGGACGAGCCGCCAGACGGAGGCCACAGCGACATGATCTGTCGAAATATCTCGAGTATTAGGGATTCGACGCGAATCTCTTCGGTCCGGCTCAAACTTGAGTCAAACCGTTGAGCAGCTGACTCAGGTGTTCCGGATCGACGGGCTTGACGAGGTGATAATCGAAACCGGCGGCTTTCGAGTGGGCTCGGTCGTCCTGCTGACCGTAGCCCGTGACGGCGATCATCAAAACGTCGCGAAGTCCCGACAACTCGCGCAGGCGCCGGGCGACTTCATAGCCGTCCATGCCCGGCAGGCCGATGCCCAAAAGCACGGCCTTCGGCTGAAATTCGGCGGCCTCGGTAAGCGCGCTCAGGCCGTCGAAGGCGGTTCTAACCTCATGCC
>CADDYU010000250.1 GCA_902810705.1 Methylococcaceae bacterium | reverse complement strand
GTATTTGTCCCCGAAAGAACTTCAAGAGCGCTGGCGCTGTTCCCGCTCAAGCGTCGATCGAATTGCCCGGCGGGCCGGATTGACCCGACTGTGCCTGGGCGAAGGCCGCAACGGGATTGTGCGCTACAGCAGAAAGGAGGTGGAAGCATTGGAAGCCAAAAGGCGGACATGATCCCGCGTGCCCGCCACGAGCGTTTTTGTTGATGCGGCCGTTCCGGAAATGCAAGTCCCCGGAACGGCCGTACTCATTCCGATCATTTCGCCCTAAGCTCTGGCAGTTCGGTGACGCTAAAATGTTCCGCCAAGCCTCTAAGGGTCATATTCTCCGAAACGGCATCGTGCGGCATCAGTACGTACTGCCAGGGCTTTCCGCCGCAAGTGCGAGCGTGGTCGCTGGCTTGATTGCACCACTTCACAGCGGCATCGCGCTTCGCCAATACCTCTGAATCATCCATCGCGGTGCTGGCCTTCGGTTCGAGCATGTAGATCACCGACTCGGTTTCGGCGACAAAATCCGGCTGGTACTCAAGGTGATCGCCGCCAGATAGATAGAAAATCTGGAACTGCCCCTTGGCCGGTTTGAACCATTTCTGCGCCTCCCGGTCAACAATGATCGCGAGCTTCCGCTCGGTGTCCGACTGGAATTTCTGTACCGGATACAGGCAGCGCTCAAAGCCGCCGAACAGGTACTTCGCCATGTTGCTCTTGTCGCTCGGCGGCTGCCTGAAATCACGGATCGGCTCGTGGGCTGACGCCGTGTACGCGCTCGGCTTGAGTTCGGTGAATCCTTTGCTGACCTTCACCTCATACCCGCTGGCCTCTTCCCAGTAGTGGTTGAGCATCTGAGCGTGGACGAATTGCGAAATCGGTCGCTGGTAGCACCGCAAGACTTTGTGGATCTCTTCGTCGGCAAGGTAGCTGCGGAAGTGCGTCACGACTTGCCCGGCCAAATCGTAGAGGAAATCGGCATGGTCATCGTAGGAAACGTCATCGAAGTCCACGAGCCCGCTGACCACATAGTCTTCGGGCCTCGCCTCTTCGATGCCGCCTTTTCCGAGCGACAACACTTCGCGTTCCTGGGTTCGCAGGTGCTGAATCCAGAGTTCGTCGGACGGGGCCGGATACCGCAATGAATCTAGTTCCAGACTGAACGGTTTGTAGCCGCACCGAATCTGACCGGTCGGCACGACGAGGATGCGGGGAATGTCAATCGTCTGCTGGACGACCATCTCCGCCGTCTTGGCGACTATCGCCGCGATGTCCACCGGCGCTGCCATACCGGGCAACTCTGGCTGAACGGGCCGATACTGGCTGGCGACCTCCTGTGCAACAAGCGCCTGCACCTCCGGCGTCCGCAGGTGAGCGGAACTCGGCACCGTGTCGGGCCGGCTCTCCAGCTTTCGGATTACGTCATAAGCGATCTGCGCGGCCTGAGTCTCGGCTGGCGATGAGAATACCGGCGCTGCGTTCGGCGCGATCAGCGTGCTGGAAGTGGTCTGCGGCGGCTGAATGCCCAGCTTCGACGCCAACTGTGACTGCGAAACAACCGTCACCGTCTTCTGCCCCAACTGATCGCCCGTCAGAATGACCTGCTGTAACCGGATGGCCGAGTCGGGCTTGCTCGCCTCGTCAACGATCTCCTGGAACCTGTCGTGAGCTACAATGTTGAGACGATCAACGACGGCGACGCCCGTCCGCTTGCCGTAGGGCAACCGCAGACCGCGTCCAATCGACTGCTCGATCAAGGTGCGTGCGTTCGCCGCGCGCAGCGGCACAATCGTGTAGAGGTTGGTGACGTCCCAGCCCTCTTTGAGCATGTTGACGTGAATCACGATTTCCGTCGGCTCTTCAGTGCTCTCGACCGCCAGAAGTCGCTGGACCATCGCGTCCTCTTCAGCGCCGGTCTTGCTCGAATCGACCTGGATGACCTTCTGCCGATACCGTCCCTCGAAGAAGCTATCGGATTGAATCAACTGGAGCAGTTGTCCAGCGTGGGTGGTGTCGCGGGCGATGACCAGCAGGAACGGCTTGACGATCCTGTTGTCCGTCTCACGAGCATAAGTTTCAAGCTCGACCTTCACGCTTTCGTGCAAACGAACGCCATCTTCCAGCTTCAGACGTTCAATCTCTTCCGCCGACATGCCGGCGGGATTGAAGTCCTTTCGCGTGACGACCGCCGGTTCCTTCACGAATCCGTCCGCCATTGCTCGGCCGAGCGGGTAGTCGAAGATCACGTTCTTGAACGGCACCGCTCCTTTGCTGGTTTCGGTAAAGGGTGTCGCAGTCAATTCCAAGCCTAGTAGCGGTTTGAGCTCGTTGATCGCGCGGACGCCCGCCGACGCGCGATAGCGGTGCGATTCGTCCATGAGCAAGACAAGGTCGTCCAAGCCGGCCAGATAGTCGAAGTAGCTCTGCCCGATATACTCGGAGAGGCGCTTGATGCGCGGGGCCTTGCCGCCTCGCACCTCCGAGTTGATCTTGGAGATGTTGAAGATATTGACCTTGCAGCGATCCGGCTGATCGAACAGGTTGCCTGCCATCGATTCGTAAGTATCGCCGGTGATGATGGCCGGTTCGTCTGCTGCAAACTCGGCAATTCCCCTGAAGACATACTTCGGGGTGTTGGGAGTGAAGTCCGCGATCAACTTGTTGTAGATCGTCAGGTTCGGCGCGAGCACGAAGAAGTTTCGGATCTGCTCGGCCCTGAACAGGTAGGTGATGAAGGCGCCCATCAACCGCGTCTTACCCACGCCGGTTGCCAGCGCGAAGCAGACGGATGCGAAATCGCGCTCGAAGTCCGTGACGCTCGGGAACTCGTTCTTGATGGCCTCCAGCGCCAGCGCCGGATCAGCACCTTTTTCCAGTGAGATGATGTCGCACACGCGGGAGAGGATTTCCAGCGACCGCGTCTGGGGCGGACGGAGGCTCAGTCGGCTCACGATGGGGAGAACGCTGGAGTTCATCGCCGACCCTCCGTGGCTGGCTCAGCGCTGAATAGGGTTGGCTCATTGGCCTTCGCCTTCTTCGCCCCACGCAACACCGGCAGTTTCGGTTTCGCTGCTGGGCCCTCAAAGCACGGTTCCGACTGCGGCAGATTCTTGATTTCCAAGCTGTAATCGTCCTTGCCCCATTCGCATTTCGCCATGACCGCCTTCGGGATCTTCTTCACCGTGAGGTTCGCAAATGCCTGCTTTCCCGTGAACGCCTTGCATACCACCAGCAGCGTGCGCCCTTCGCCTACTTCATCGCTGAGCTTCGCAAGCATGTCGCGGGTCAGCGTCTGCGTGGTGACGTAGATGAAATCCCGCTCGGTCGAATGGCCGTGCTGCCAGTAGAGCGAATCACTGGGGGCGTAGGTGAACCCTTCGAGTTTGCAGACCGCCTCGGCCAGCATCGGCTCATTGAATTCCGGGCTGATGACCCAATTCCCAAACTTGTCCTTCTTCAGTAGCGAGGGTGCCAGCCGCGAATACCGGAATCCGCCGCCGCCTTTCCATCCCGTGGCTTCAGTAACACCGCCGGGGTCATTTCCATCGATGACCTTCTTCATGCGTGGGATGATGTGCGTGTGGCAGTGCTCGCCCAGTTCGACCATTATCCAGCGCCGGCCCATCTTGTGAGCAACAGCGCCCGTCGTCCCCGAGCCGGCAAACGAATCCAAGACCCAGTCGCCAGGATGTGAGGCTATTTCAACGATACGTCGTAACAGCCGCTCCGGCTTTGGGGTATCGAAGGCGTCTTCTCGTCCAAACAGGGCGTGGATTTCTTTCTTCGCCTCGTCAGTGTGTCCGCACTCATCGTGCGGCCACCAAGTCCACGGTACGATTCCCTCCACTTCGCTTAGGTACCGGATGACGCTCGGCTGGCTGTCGCCACTCTTTCCAAAGTAGATACGACCTTCGGCCAACAATCGCTTGAAGTTGTCCTCAGTCGTGCTCCAACATCGCCCCACAGGAGGCTTATGCACAACGCCCGTCGGGGTGGTAATCGGATACATCTGGTTCGGCCGCCACCCCTGGGCGGTCATGGGGATCCCGCGCCACCGACCTCGCGGATCGTTGTTGGGATTCTTGTAGACCGCTGCGCTCTTTTCATCGAGGGAAACGCGATTTCGTGATACTTTGAATGCTTCAGGGTCTACAGCGTAAACGACCACGTATTCGTGAGCATCGCCAATCGCCTCTCGATTTTCCCGCGAATAGCGCTTCTGCCATACATTCGATGCAATGAATGAATCTCTGCCAAACACTTCGTCAAGTAACACCCGAAGATAGGGCATTTCGGAATCGTCGATGCTCACCCACAGAGAACCATCTCGGGTCAGCAATTTCCGAAGAATCTCTAGGCGATCTCGCATTAGGGAAAGCCAAAGCGAATGCTCAATTCCATCGTCATAGTGCTCGAACGCAGCGCCGGTGTTGTAGGGAGGATCGATATAGATGCACCTAATCTTGCCAGCGAATTCCGATTCGAGTGCTCTCAGCGCCAGTAGGTTGTCTCCAAGAATTAGCCGATTATCGAAGATATCGTGATCCGTGACGCGCGCTGCGGCGTGATAGGACTTTGCCGGGTCCTCCAGCAATATGCGCGGCTCAAGCCGTGGCCGGTTCTCCTTTCCGATCCAGGTTAATTCGAGCTTTTGTTTGCGTCCCATACTCACTGCACATTTCCTTGCTGCGCCACCGGCGCTACAGCTTCCACCGGCGCGGGCGGCGGCGGCGCGGGACGATCCAATTCCTCAAAGCGGGCTACAACGCGGTCGGCCAGGGGTTGAGCATCCGTCAGGTTACGGAAGATGGCAAGATACCCCTTGACCGCTTGGAGGTACTCCGACGCCGAGAAAATCATCTCAGCGACTTCGTTGGTCCGGCGAGACAGCACCGCCTTGTCATCGGCGGAGAGCGAATGATCGGCGCGGTTCATGACATCCGCGCACCGCCGCGCGACAAACGCCATGATGAAATGCCGCCCGTGCCGGAAAAACATCCGCCGGAAATAGCTCGTTTCGGACGCTTCCGAACCGGCCAGAATCTGGTCAATGAAACGGTAAACGCGAACGAGTCGGCACATCCGCAGGCCGGAAAGACCGTCGCTGAATAGTTGCCCGTAGATCGCACCGTCCTGGTCCCAAAGCCGGCTCAGTTCTTTCTTCGCCGTCACCACGAAATCAACAGCGTTCTGCGGGCGTTGGCCGCGCCGCCCCAGTTCCATCACTTGAACGCTGGTGAACGCCTTGAAGGCCAAGCTGGCAATTGCAACGGCGGCCTCCTCTAAGGTGAAAGAATCGTCGCGCCGAATGCGCGCTTCCGCCGAGGGACGGTAATGGTACGCCACGCCGACGGCCGCCAATTCCTGGCGCAGGCGTTCCTGCATCGGATCGAGCGCGGCAAAATCCACCCCTCGAACCACATTCTGGTGATTGCGTGCCTTGGTGATGCGCAAGCCAATGTCATCGGCGTTGGCCCCAATCTCGATGATTGTCACCAGTACCTTGGCATCGGGCGAGATAGCACCGGCGATGGCTGCGTTGGCGACCGAGCCTGCGGTTTGTGCTCCGTTGACGATGGAGACGTTGCCGAGTCGAAAGACACAGCGAGCGGCAGTTCCATTCGCGGGGGTGATGGTTTCGGCAACAGCCGTGAGACCATTGTTTAGGTAGAAGAAATCGCCCGGCCGCCGGCGCACCGTTTCCTCGATGGCGGTGTTGACGCCCACGGAGCTACGGTAGTGGCGAATATTGCGCTGGAATAGCG
>CADDYU010000249.1 GCA_902810705.1 Methylococcaceae bacterium | reverse complement strand
CCTCTCTGGCCGCCCATTCGCGGGCCGGACGCGCTTGTTGCGTACCGCCTCGCGCTTGCGTGTCGCCTGGGGCGTCGACCAATTCATCCTGCCTCCCGGGACATCCTCATCGTTCTGTTCCTGCGGACTTGGGCACCCTTGGCCTGGTGCGTCGCTGTATTCCGGCATCCGGCGCTATCTTCGGCACTGAGGGCTTTGGATTTACCGCCGGAGTGCGGTTATTTAACGGGACTCTGAAAAACTCAGACCGACGTTTCGCGCCCAGGATTCCGTTTTCCCGTATCCGGGGTCGGAGAGGCCGGTCGACATCGGAATGAGTTCCGCGGCCCCTCCTGATCATTCTGCGGCGCTGCCGAGATGAAAGACTTGTGTGCTGCCGCCCGCGAAGTCGTGTATCTCGCCCTTGAACGCCAGCCGAATCGGCGCGATGCCGGGCTCTCGGCCGCGCACGGTGAACGTGTCGCGGGTGAGCCGCAGATCGAGCGTATGCCCGCGATAGCGGATGCGCATGTCGAGCCGCTCCAGTTCCTCGGGCAATTGCGGGTTGAGCTTCAGGACATCGCTCGTGACCTCGATGCCGGTCGTGACCCGCTGCACCAGATCGACCGTTCCCGCCATGGCGCCGAGGTGCACGCCTTCGGCGGCCGTGCCTTGCTGGATATCGTTCACGTCGCTCTGCAAGGCCTCCGCGTAATAGACGGCCGACCGCGGTCGATCCGACCGCGCCAGCACCCACGCGTGCACGACCCGGGACAGCGTGGAACCGTGCGACGAACGCGCGTCGTAGTAGGCGACGTTGCGCGGAATTAAGTCATGTTCAAACGGGTAGCCGAGCTGGCTGACCAATTCGCTCAGTTCCTCGGCCGAGAACAGATAGAACAGCATCAGCACGTCGGCCTGCTTCGACAGCTTGTAGCGGTTCGCCGTATCGTTCTCCGCTTCGAGAATGAGATCGAGGCGCTGGATGTTGCCGTACCGTCTCCGGTAGTCCTCCCAGTCGAATTCGGCGAGCTTCTCGTAGCCCTCGAACTGACTGATGATCCCGTCGTCGTGGAACGGCACGAACATGCGCCGGCTGATGTCCTCCCAGCATGCCGTCTCCTCGGTGGACAAGGGCAGCCGGCGCATGAGCTCGGTGCGGCGGATGTCGGGCAGGATCTTGAGCACGTCCAGCGCCCGGCGCAGCACCCACACGGCCATGAGGTTGGTGTAGGCATTGTTGTTGAGGCCGGGCGCCGGCGCGTCGGGATAGCCCTCGTGGAACTCGTCGGGCCCCATCACTCCCCGGATCTCGTAGCGCCCGCGTTTCTCGTTGAAGGTCGCGAGGCTCGACCAGAAGCGGGCGATCTCGAGAATCAGCTCGGCGCCGGCGAACTGGAGAAACTCGATGTCGTGGGTCACCTGAAAATACTGCCAGACGTTGTAGGCGATGGCGTTGCCGACATGGCGCTGCAGATAGGAATTGTCGCGGACCCAGCGCCCGGAGTGCGGATTTAGATTGAATTCCTGCGTCTCCTCCTGGCCATCGCTGGCGCTTTGCCACGGGAACATGGCGCCTTGAAATCCGGCCTCTTGAGCGGCGGCGCGCGCCTCTCCGAGGCGCCGATAGCGATACATGAGCAGCGACCGGGTGATCTCGGGCATGCGGAAATTGAGAAACGGGAAAATGAAGATCTCGTCCCAGAAGATGTGCCCCTGGTAGGCCTCCCCGGTCCAGCCGCGCGCCGGCACGCCGATGTCGAGATTGATGGAGTTCGGCGATACGGCCTGCAGCAGATGAAGCATGTTCAGCCGCAGCAGCATCGGCACGTTCAGCGTGAACTCCTGGCCGGCACGCTGCAGATGCATGTCGAAGCGGCGCCACAGGTGCCTCCAGGCCAGGACGTGATCCGCCATCACTTGCTCGAAGCGCCCGGCTCGAGCGATCCCCTTGCGCGCCGCCAGCCGGCATTCCGAGATGGCGCGGTCGCGCGAGGTATAAAGGGTGGCGAGCTTTTCCAGGGTCAATGTCGCGCCCTGGTTCAGCTCGACGCTGAACTCCTGTCCGATGTAGCCCGGCTCCTGAACCGGCCGGCGCGGCGGTTCGATCGGCGTGCCATCCTGGAACACCTGGGTACGGGCCGCTTGCGCGACATGCAGGTAGGATTGGCAGGTGCGCACCCAGAGACCTATTCCATCCTCGCCGATAATTTCGCCTGCCAGCGGCTCCAAATGACGATTGTTGAACTTCCGGTAAAGCTTCGCCCCGGCGTTGACGACGCGTCCGTCGATGGCCGAACGGAGCGTGACGCCCGCAGACCAGTTCTCGGCGGTCAGGGTGAGCTCGAGCGCCGCCAGATGCATGTCGGCCATCGAGACCAGGCGCCGCTCCGTGAGCGTGCTCCGCCGCCCCAGGCCGTCCTCGAAGCGGAGCATCCTGAACAGCACGCCGCCCCGGAGATCGAGTTCCTGGCGGTACTCCAGCAGGTCGACCTTGCGCTCATCGAACCAGTCCTCCTCGGCAATGCGGAACTCGAGCGCGAGCCAGTTGGGGAAGTTGACCAGGTCCTCGTTCTCGACCACCCGGCCGGCGATGTCGGTCCGCAGCCGGTTGTAGCCGCCGGCCAGGTAGGTGCCGGGATAGTGGATGCCATCCGCCCGCGCCCAAGGTAGGGCTCCGCGGGTCTCGAAATAACCGTTCCCCAGCGCGCACAAGGCTTCGCGGATGCCCTCGTGGGCCGGATCGAAGCCCTGGTACTTCAATGTCCAGGCCGAAGGCGGCTCGGTGGTCACGCACACTTCCGCCAGGCTGGTGACCACGGCGTCGGCGCCGGCCTCGCGCAAGGCCTGCGATTGGCCGCTGTGATCGACGCCGATGACGAAACCGAACTGCCCGGCGCGCCCCGCCTGGACGCCGGCGATCGCGTCCTCGACGACGATCGCTCGCGATGGCTCGACCCTGAGCCGACCCGCCGCCTCGAGGAACGTATCGGGCGCCGGCTTGCCCTTGAGGTTCAGACGGGTGAGATCGAGCCCGTCCACGCGGGCGTCGAATAGCTGCGCTATGCCGGCCGCCTCGAGCACCGCCGCACAGTTGTTGCTGGAGGATACGACCGCGGTCCGGATCTCCTGCGCCCTGAGCGTTTTCACCAGCGCGACCGCGGCCTGATAGGGCTCGACGCCGTGCTGCTTCAGGTGCTGGCTGAAATACTGGTCCTTGAGGTTGCCCAGCGCACAGATGGTGCCGGCATCGGGGCTGTCTTCGGGAGTGCCGTACGGCAGGTGAATCCCGCGCGATTCAAGAAAAGCCCTCACGCCGTCATAGCGTGGCTTGCCATCGACGTAGCGCCGGTAATCGGCTTCGAGGTCGAAGGGCACGAAGGCCTCTCCCGCATCAGCCGCGCGCCGGGCAAGAAAAGCATCGAACAGCTTTTTCCAGGCCGCGGCATGCACGCTCGCGGTCGGGGTCAAAACGCCGTCGAGATCGAACAGGACCGCGTCGTAATCGCGCGGCGAGAGCGTGACGATCGGGCCGGTAGCGCTCATATGGGACTCCCTTAGAAAGCTGGTCTTAGGATGCGTAGAAGAAATGATAGCGGAAGATGTTCTCGATGAGCCGGCGAGCCGCCGTCAACAAAAAACCGGCGGTCCGCGGTAATCGGTACATCCGACTAGCGGGGAGAGACCAGCGCTTCGATCGCCTCTTCCGGCTCGGCGAATCGGCCGCGGACATGCCTTACTGCTGGATATTTCGTGAGCGCGGGATCTTCTGCGCTGCTGATGAGGATTTCTAGCGATTCTCGCATAACTCGGCGCATTTGTCTTGACGCGGCCATCCGGGCCCGCGTCGTCGACGGCCGCCGAGGGGAGTCCAGGATTGCCGATCGTCATGGCCGAGCTTTAGGGGTCCGCTGTTGGATGTTGTCCCGACCGCTGGCCAGCATCGCTCCAGGCCTACCTTCTGGGCACGATTTTCCAGAGTTCGCCGCTCGCCTCGTCGGTGACGACGTACAGTTCCCCGCCCAGACCCTGGCGCACGTCGCGCACGCGCTGGTCTCGATCGGCGAGAAGATGCTCCTCGCCTTGCACCTGGCCGTTCTCCAGGACGAGACGCACGAGCGTCTTGTCCTTGAGGCTCCCGACGAAGAGATTGCCCTGCCAGGTCGGGAACGCCTCGCCGGTGTAGAACTGCGCGCCGGAGGGCGCGATCACCGGGTCCCAGTAATAGACGGGCTGCTCGAAGCCCGAACGGGCCGTCACCGCATTGGAAAACGGCTGGCCCGAGTATTCCTCGCCGTACGCCACCAGCGGCCAACCATAGTTCTTGCCCTTCTCGATCAGATTCAGCTCGTCGCCGCCCTTCGCGCCATGCTCCACCACCCAGAACCGCCCGCCGGAATCGAAGGCGGCGGCCTGGATGTTGCGATGGCCGAAGGTCCAGATCTCGGGCCGCGCGTCGGGCCGATCGACGAAGGGGTTGTCGGCCGGAGCCGAGCCGTCCGGATTGATCCTGAGGACCTTGCCGAGATGGCTGTCGAGCCGCTGGGCATATTGACGCATCGAGGTTTCCCAGCGCTCGCCCGTCGTCACGTACAGCATGCCGTCCGGACCGAAGCTGAGCCGCGAGCCATAATGCAGCGTGCCGTCGTAGGTCGGCAGCGCCCGAAAGATCACGCGGACCCTCTCCAGGCTCCGCCGGTCGGCCGACAGCACGCCCCGGGCGACGCTGGTTCCGTTGCCGTCCCGTCGCGGTTCGGAGTAGCTCCAGTAGATCGTCCGATCGGCCTCGAAGGTCGGGCTCAGCGCCACATCGAGCAAGCCGCCTTGGCCGCGGGCATCGACCGCCGGCACGCCGGCCAGCGGCTGACCGGGCTCCCCCTTGGGCGAGACGATCCGCATCCGGCCGGATTTCTCCGTGATCAGCAGCTCGCCCCCAGGAAGCGGCTCCACGGCCCAAGGCCTCTCCAAGCCTTTCGCGAGCACGACGACGTCGAAGGCGACGTTCGACTGGACCGCGCAGGCCCGGGTCTGGCCGGGAAACGCCGGGCGCTGGTCCGGCGCATTGGGCGTGCGCGTTTCAAGCGGTGGACAGGCGGCTTTCCCGCCGGAGGCCTGAGCCCCGGCGCTGCCGGACGCGGCCGCCAGGACGACCATCGAGATGAAAGCTATGCAGGGGGTATTCATGAAGCATCCTTTTTTGGATAAGGATTGCCTTTTTCGACCGGCACACGCGCGAGAAGTGCGCCGCACTTGAGCCGCCAAAACCCTTTCACTCGACGCCCGGCACGAATCCGTGCCTCAGGGTGTTCTCGCTCGCGACCCGGCTCCACAGGAACTGTTTGAGGTAATCCGGCCCGCCCGCCTGCACGCCCGTCCCCGAGAGCTTGACTCCGCCGAAGGGCTGAATCCCCACCCTGGCCCCGGTAATGCGGCGGTTGAGGTAGAGATTTCCCGCCCGGTATTGTTCGCGCGCGAGGTCGAGGTGCTCCGGCAGGCGGCTGAACACCCCGCCGGTAAGGGCGTAATCCGAATCCAGCGCCATCTTCAGCGCCGCCTCGAAACTGGGCGCGTGCAGCACCGCCAGCACCGGGCCGAAGATTTCCTCCCGCGCCAGGCGATGGTGCGGCTCGATGCCGGTGAAAATGGCGGGCGGGCTGTAAAAGCCCGCCTCCGGCACCTGGCCGAAATAGACCGGCCGGCCTTCCCGGCGACCGATATCGAGGTATTCCAGCGCCTTGTTCCGCGCGTCGGCCGTGATGAGGGGGCCGAAGACGTGGGCGGGATCTTCCGGGGGGCCGTACTCGTAGCTGTCTAGCG
>CADDYU010000248.1 GCA_902810705.1 Methylococcaceae bacterium | reverse complement strand
GCACTCAGTGATATTTGACTTCGGGGAAAAGGTCCCCGGAAGGAGGCGATATGAACACATTGGTCCGCTCTGTTGTTCTCATCAGTGGTGCCTTCATCGCAGTGCCTGCTAAGGCACAGGCTCCGTCGACGGTGTTTCTCAGCTGCACCTTGGCACAGGCCAAGAAAATCAAACAGGGCTTTGACATCGCACCGGTGCCGCTCGACCTAGCGGCCAAGAACCGAAAATTGGTGGGGTTAGGCAGCTACATCGTTAACGCCCAAGGGGGCTGCAACGATTGCCACACGAACCCACCCTATGCGCCTGGCGGCGATCCGTTCAAAGGCGAGCCCGAGCAGATCAACGTGGAGGGTTATCTGGCCGGCGGACAGGCGTTTGGTCCTTTCATCTCCCGCAATCTGACCCCCTGTAACGATGGCGAACCGGAGTGGACGTTTGCAGAATTCCTGCAGATGCTCCGCACGGGCGTTGATCTAGAGGATGATGAACACCCACCGGGCAACACTCCATTGCTACAAGTAATGCCCTGGCCCGTGTACGGCAAGATGAGCACCTGCGATTTGCGAGCCGTGTACGAGTACTTGCGGGCCATCCCGTCCCGGCAATGCGAGGAGTCCCCTCACTGAGCCTGATGGCGAGTACGGAAACTGGCATCACCCGTCACTGAGGGCTTTGCCTAACCACCGCTTCGAGAGGGACGCGGCAACAGCGCCGTCCCTCAAGCGGCCTGTTAGGCATCGAGATATGCCCAGTGGACTTGACGATGAAAAACAAACAAGTATCCGACAACTGGGAGCGCGGCAGCCCCTATGAGCAGTACGCTGGTCGGTGGAGCCGCCGGGTCGCCCCGCTTTTTCTCTCGTGGCTGAGCGTTCCGGCCGGTCAGAGATGGCTCGACGTGGGATGCGGCACAGGCGCCCTGTGTGCCGCGATTCTGGACTGCTGCTCACCCTCCTCGGTCACCGGCATCGAGCCTTCGGAGGGATTTCTCAAGACCGCGACAGAAAATCTTGCGGGCCGAGCGGCGCTTTACCGAGGCAGCGCGACGGCGATCCCGCTAAGTGACTCGTCGGTCGATGTCGTGGTCTCGGGACTGGTGCTGAACTTTGTTCCGAATCAGCGCGCCGCGCTCGCCGAGATGGCACGGGTAACCCGCAAGGGAGGCACGATCGCAGCATACGTCTGGGATTACGCCGGAAAGATAGAGCTCATGCGGTTCTTTTGGGATGCGGCGGTCGCGCTCGACCCGGACGCTTCGAAGTTGGACGAAGGCACTCGTTTTCCGCTGTGCCGCCCGGAGGGGCTCGAGAAGCTCTTCGTCGGTGCCGGGCTGGAAGGAGTCGAAGTAGAGCCCATCGACATACCGACGCCGTTTGCGAATTTCGATGACTACTGGCAGCCCTTCCTCGGCGGCCAGGGACCGGCACCGGCCTATGCCATGTCGCTCGATGAGACCGCGAGAGTACGCCTGCGGCACCGTATACGCGAGCGGCTCCAGATAGCAGCAAACGGGTCGATCTCATTGACCGCTCGGGCCTGGGCAACTCGCGCAACCGTTGCAAAGTAGTCGATGCCCAACCGCCCTCCAGGGGACATTGCGCGATAAAGCGCCGCGCAGCGCCCCTGAGCTAGTCGAAATATGGGGTCGGGTCTTGTCTTTTGCCATCGTCCGCGATAGGGCCGTAGGTTGGAGCGAGCTTGCGAACCCTGACAGGAGCGGTCGTTGCATAATCGTATACATTGGGTATTGCAACGGCCGTCGTGTTGAGATCCCTGCCGGCATCCCATCAAGTTACTGGGCTATGCATGGTTAGAGCAGTTTGACCAGGGTGGCGATCACCGCGGCTTGAGCGATCAAAGCGCCCGGCACCCACTTGATCAGGTCGATTTTGAGCTGGCTTTGTCGATCTTGGCTTCAAGGCGCAATTCCATCTCGCGCAAATCGCGTTTGGTAGCCAGTTCTGCCTCGCCGGAGGCACTTTGGAACGCCTCGGCGATGGCCTCCGCCTGGCTTTCCAGAATGCCGAATTCCTTAAGCCGGAAGATGAATTTGTGGGTATCGAAGGTAATCGTGGTCACGGGCTTAACGTGGCTTTGGGAAGACGCGGCTACGGCGTAGGAGGGAAACCTCGGGACGTCAATTATTCACGCGCCTATATGGAGACGACACCATGGAAGGGAACTCGTGAAAGCCATGTTGAGTTGCGTACTCGAACCCCAACACTTCCCCGGCAACGAGATGACGGACCCATCGAAACCACTGACCGGCTTTCGCTTCGGCGTTGGGCTGCCGGCGTCGCGTCGGGTTGTCTTTAGGTCATCTCACGAAACGCACAAAATCGCCCGATAAGGAAAGTTATTGATTTAAAAAAACAATGGGATGGCGATGCGCGATTATCGGCTTTGCAAACTATTAATCTGCCACATGCATCTTTCTTCCTAATGTAACATCCGCGACATGAATTTGGAGATAGTGTCATCGGCCGGCGGCGGGCGTCCTGTTGCACCAGCACCTCAGCGCAACACTACCGCTTCGAACCGCGCAATCACGGTTCCGGCGCCATCCAACATGTCAAGGTGGCTGCCGCGGATGCGGTAGCGCTTCACCTTCTCCAGCGCACGCAGAAATTGTTGTTCCAAGTCCATCCCATGCCGACAGGCCATTTTGGTGGCGACCATCTGACCCAGGTGCAGCTCGTCGCCGTCGAGCTCGAAGCTGCCCGTCACGCGGTTGCAGCCCCCGCTGCCGGCAACGCGCGTATCGTGCGTAGCAAATATCAGGTAAGGCTCTTGTTGCCTGTCGGCCGCGTCGACTGCTTCTCGGTTCAGACGCACCAGCTTCCAGTAAGTACCGCGCAGGGAACTGCCGGCCGGCGCTTGTCCGTCGGTTTCACCCAGGAGGATGTTGGCGAAGCATTCAGCGATCAGTGTGGAGTGTGGGGGCCGGCGCTCCTTCATCGAAGGGCGGGCAGCAATCCGCCCTTCTAGGTTTACCAACGACGCCTGACCTAGCCGGGATCCGACCTGCCGGTACCCTTTTTCGAGCGGCCGGTAGTCGCCCTCCAGCGCCACCGGCAGCCGCCGGCCGTCCTCGCATAGGATGATCGTGGCGGCATCGACGCTGTCAGTGAACATGCCGGTCAGCGCCAGACGCGGTTCAATGAGCGAGGGCTGAGCCAGGCGTCGCAGCGGCGCGTTAGGCCGCGACTCGAAGGGGTGTCCCACGGCATCCCGCTTTTTGTCGTATGTGATCTTGACGCAAAACGGCGGCTGCCCCGCGGCGCAGCCAGCCAACGTAAATGCGGCGAGCACATGGCTAGCAAGCACGCACGGAATGGAACGGATCATCGTCCTGATCGAGAGCCGCCGAATGGATCGCAGTAGCGAACCGACATTGAAACGAACCCTGGGACGGCCGTCCATTTCGCCGGAACTTTGTGAATGTGCAGTCGATTGGTTCGACACTGCGGGTGCCGCGGGATCGGCGTGGGGCTGCTTCACTACCCTGTTTAAACGGTATGCCCACAGTGACAGGGCACTGGCCGCCGCCAAAACGGCTCGCCCACTCACTGGTCTCAGCATGATCTCTCGCACCCAGAATACAGAGCCACAGTATTGCTTTGATGCTAGCGAAATGGAATAAGACCTGCAGACTGCAAACGGATATCCGCGACGGATCAGGGTGTGCGCTTCGGAAAAGTCGTCGAGATGGGTAGCGGCCATGATTTTCTGATGACCGCGTCCCGCATGCGAAATTGATGAGCCGTGTTGCCCGGCCGTGGTCGGCGCACACCGCCAACTATGTCGAGGACTTTGTTATTAACCCGGCCCGAAATACCAGGAGGGTATTTTCGGGCCGGAATAATAGTATGACAACTTCCTGCGGCCTGGGCGACCGGCTCGGGCCGCGGGCCCACACGACCGGCAAGCCAGCCGCTCGCGAAAGAGCGGCGGTCATGAAAACCCTTATCGCCGCTTCGGCCAATATTTAGGAATGGGCAGGTTGGCGTCAACGTCCTCATTCGATGGCGTGATGGTTACGTCGTAACCTTCCCCGCAGGAAGGATCGAGGGGGTGGGCTGCGAGGTCGCGGTTGATGGTCAAGGTCGCCGGAGCGCCGATGCCATCGATAGTGGTATCCGTGAATTGCGCGGTATTCGCTGGAATCCACAGGTTGGCCGTGCCCGGCTTGGGCGGGAAGTTGAGCTTGCAGATGTCGGCGATGGCGATTTGGACCAGGATTCTCTTGGCGCATGAGGTCGGAAGAATGGTCAACGCCTTGAAACGAAACGGTACCAGTCCATTCAGATTGGTCTGCAGGTTGCCTTTGATGCCGTTGAAGCCAATCACGTTGCCGTTGGCGTCGTAAGTCTCATTCTGTGCCGCAAAGATGCTCCTGTCCTGCACCAGGGCGGCCTTTCCCGCCAAGCCGATGATAAATGGGTCGTGTGAGTGAGCGGAAAAATCGGTGATCTCGGCCTCCAGCGTGGTGGGCGTTCCATCGGAGCGGGTCACGATAGGATTGATGGTGGGAAATACAACGCTCTCGGCGATCACCGGATAGGTTTTGCCATTGCCGGGATTCTCGCAGCCATGCCCAATCTGCAGGGCGTTGTAAGCGTTTTTTCCTTCAATGGCTTGATCTTTGATCGTAGTGTGGGCGAATAGATCCTGCCCCGCGCCATATAGCGCAGTTGCCAATGCGCAAGTGACCGTTATTTTAACTATTTTTAAATGGGACATGAGTTCTCCTGATGACTTTCATGAGTGGATCGGGTCTTGCTGTCCAGCCGATGGCGACTCGCTCCGGATTGCCGTCAACGATTCTTCCGGACCGGCAGGAAGTCAGCAGAGGCCTCACGCACGAGAAATGCCAATCCTCTTCGAACGGCTTGCGTTGTGGCTTTGCGGGCCTTTTTGCGAAGGCGCTTGGTTGACCAGCTATGTCATATCACGCAGATGATGCGCGAAATGCCACAGGCTCGATGGCAGTATGGATGCTCCGTCGCTCGTTTACCGCTCGCTGCCGGGCGATAATCCGCTGAAGGGCGATGCAGCAAACAATACGGTGGAGAGCGCTGATGGAACGAGGCGATTTACGGCGGACAGGACAAAACCGGGACCGTGGGCTGAAAGGACGCTGGCGGGGCTGGAGACGATACTTTTGTTGCCGGCATAGGCAAGGACGCCATGATTGGCAGCGAAGATGAGGAAATCGGCGGGGAAGCGGGAGCGGATGTCTTGATTGTTTCCGACAGCGGTTCAGGGATTGATCGCGTTGTCGGTTTTACCCAAGTAAGGACAGCTGCTGAAATCCCGGACCGTGGCAGGGCACGGCCCGGAAACCAAGGCGTGGCGGACGGACGCCACGCTCAATCCACTCTCAACTGACCTCGCGCTGCCCCGTTTGGGTAAGTGATACTGTGCACGTTGGCATAGATGAGGCCCGCCGCCATCGCTTGCTCGAGCTCGGCAAGGCTCTCGATGGACCTACCGCAAACGCCTTGCGGATCGGGCGGCAGAATGTTCATGTCGGTCAAGGCAAAGCGAATTTCACCCGCTCCAAAATAACTGCCGGGAATCTCACCCAACAGATGCGCCACGATAGGCCCGTTGACGCCTTCCGGGGCGCAGTGCAGGTGCGCCACTGTGATGGGGTCTTGGGCGGGAACCGTTTTTATCCGGAGTTCGGTGGTGGGTTAATTTGATTTAATGGCTAGAATATTCACTTTGCTTTCGTTCGTTTATCAGAAGCACAACCATGGCGCATCAACTCGTTCGTTGCAAATATTGTGAAAG
>CADDYU010000247.1 GCA_902810705.1 Methylococcaceae bacterium | reverse complement strand
CATTGGTTCCGCCAGGCAGGCCGGCTTGGGCAGCGTGTACCCCGATATGCGGGTGCTGCAACTGACCCGCGATTTAGCAGAAAAAAGGCCCGACATCGAGATTCCCCGTGACAACCGATGGCTGGTGGAGATGGCCACCCATCCGGAACGGCTGGCCACCCTCGCCGGTGAGCGCTGGCAAAAGCATGCGCAGGAAGTTGAAGGCGGTGATCTTGCCAAGGGGGTGCGTGCCTTTTACGCCGGTCTGTCAGAACTTTACCGCTTGCCGTTCGGCGATTTCGAATGCCATTTCCGCGAGAACGAGGAAGCGCGCACCCGATTGGGGCTAGATTCCCTGCGCGTTCCGCTCGATCGTTCGGTTGCCGGACCCTTCGGAATCGCACTGGCCGAGGTTTTGATTCCTGGCCATTTGGCTGACAAAAAAACCAGCGAGGACCGCGCTACAGTCATTACCGATGGACCGGACAGCATTGTCCTGACTCACGGTGCCCACCGCTACCGCTATTCCCGCTACGGCTTGGAGAAGCTCGATGAATAAGCTTCTGACCGATCCCGTGTTCCGTGTCGAGACCCCGGAAGGTCCGGCCCGGCTCAATCTTCCAGCCCTGCTTGCCGCGCTCGGCGAGGACCAGGTGGATTCGCTCCTCGGACTGCAACACCACCAGGAAGATGCTTTCCATATCTTCCTCTGTTATTTGGCCGGCGCCGTGCTGGCCCGCAATGGGCGAACCGAGCCCGCACAGGACGAAGCCTTTTGGCGCGAGGGCCTGTTGATACTGGCCGACGGCAATGAGAATGCCTGGAACCTGGTAGTGGACGATCCGACCCAGCCGGCGTTCATGCAGGCGCGGGTGCCGGACAAGGCGGACTTTGCCGCTTTCAAGCTCAAGGCGATGACTCCAGACGACATAGACGTTCTTCCTACTGCCAAGAACCATGACGTGAAATCCAGCAGAGCTGTAATCCCTAACCCTGACGACTGGATATATGCGCTTGTCAGTCTGCAAACCATGAGTGGCTTTTTTGGGCAAGGAAACTATGGTGTTGTAAGGATGAATGGAGGATTTGGTAGCCGACCTCGAATCGAATGGGTCCAGTCATATCGATGGGGTGCATTATTCAAAGCCGACTTGGCACGATTGTTAGCCGAGAGAGTGAGGCTTTTAGAAGGGCCTTGGGGATACAAGCCGGATGGCTTAGCGCTTACTTGGACTCGTTCTTGGGATCTCACTAGCAGTCTGTCGCTTTCGAGCCTTGATCCGTTTTTTATAGAAATTGCGAGGGGAATCCGATTAAAAAAAGAAAAAGGTGCAATTCGTGCTCTCGGCAAGCCGAGTAAATCGGCGCGCATTGCCGCCAAGGAATTAAGCGGCGTTGTTGGTGATCCTTGGGTTCCAATTAACCAAAAAAACCAAACGGCATTAACTATTTCCAGCCGTGGGTTCACTCCAGAAATCTTGCGTAATTTGGTTTTCGCGGATGGCTTCAAACTCGAAGCGATGCAACGTCCCGCAATTGGGCATGAACGTGAATCGGGTACATTGTTTGCGAGCGTTCTAGTGCGGGGGCAAGGTACTACTGATGGCTTCCATCAAGCTCTCATCCGCATCCCAGGCCGATCCGCCGGAGCGCTCTTCCGCCCGGGTCCGGAGCGTGACCAACTGGCTGAACGTTCCAAGGAATGGCTAGGGAGGGCTGGTGAGATGCAAAACCGTGTGCTCAAGACCGCTCTCTATTCGCTGCTGGAAGCCGGTCCGGAAAAGATCAACTTCGACAAGCGAGAAGTCTCTGCTTGGGTCGATCAGGCGGTTAGACATTACGCCGAGACTTGGGCTAGGGATTTCTTTCCCTGGCTTTGGCGCAGCCTGGATCAGGACGACGAGGCGGCGCGGCAGGACTGGCTTGAACACCTGCAAGACTTGGCCTGGAACGCGCTGCAAGACGCCATTGACCGCCTGCCCATCCGCACCGGACGCAGCTACCGTAGCCGGGTACGTGCCGAAGGCACGTTCTACGGCTGTCTTTGTCACCACTTTCCACTACTGAAAAAGAACAACGCCCATGACGACAGTGACCAACGCCGCCCCTGAACCACCAAGCTTGTGGGCCGGCATCGCCAGAATCGCCGGAATTCTGGCCAGCGAGCATTTTCCCACCGGCGACCGCGCCGCGCTCAAGCGCATGGCGCCGGACCAGCCGCCGCCGCTGGCGTTCTACCGCTTCGCATTCGGCGAGTTGCCGGACAACTGGGAACGCCACCGTACCGCCTGGCAAACCCTGACCGCCGCCATGGCGCTGTCCAGTAACCATGGAAACCCCCACAACCCGAAACGGCCCCTAGGCTGGGCTTTGGCCGAGCAGGGGTATAGCGAGGCGAGGCTGGAGCGGCTCTTAGCTGCTGAAGGCGATACTCTCAACACCTTGTTGCTGCGGGCTGCCCGGTTCCTCGCGGCCAAAGGCGAAACGGTGGACTGGACTGATGCCGCCCGTTTGCTGCTGACCGGCACCGACGATGCCAAAGAAAAAATCCGCCGCGAAATTGCTGGGGACTTTTACCGCAATCTCGACAATAACAAGGATTAACCGTCATGTTTCTGCAAATCCATAGCCTCACCTCTTATCATGCCACTTTGCTCAACCGTGACGATGCCGGGCTCGCCAAGCGTATCCCTTTCGGCGACGCCACCCGCTTGCGGGTTTCCTCGCAATGCTTGAAGCGTCATTGGACAACAGAGCTGAGAACTATTATTGAGCAGCAGCATGACGGATGGGAAAACTTTGAGAGCGGTTGGAGAACTCGCAACTTTTTTGATCGTGTCATATTGCCGGAGGTTGATAAAACGTTACGTGATGATTTTCTGGATGATAAGGAACGCCAAGCAATAGTTATCGCCGCTACTTGGGATTTAGCTTGTGGCTGTTTTACAAAAATCAAGAAAAAAGATGCCAAAAAGCTGCTTGAATCGGACAAACTTGATGTTCCTCTTGAGATGCCTGATGTTATGAAAATTGATCCTGATAAAGGAGAAAGGGTCCCAAGGCCAGAGCAAGCCGCACTTTTTGGAAAACCAGAAGCTAATTACTTAGTGAGTGAAATCAAGAATATCGCTAGGGAAAGTAACGGAGCTATTCAAGAAATTCGTAAAGGTATAAGGCAACGGGTTCTGCTCGATTGGCGCGAGCGGAATAAAGAAGGCCAGACAATGCTTAATGCGCTAATCCAAGCCAATCTATCGCAGACCTTATACGCCGGCATCGAAGGCGCGTTGTTCGGCCGTTTCGTCACTTCCGACATTCTGGCCCGCTCCGATGCGGCGGTGCATGTGGCCCATGCCTTTACGGTCCACAAGCTGGATACCGAGGTGGACTATTTTACCGTGGTGGATGATCTTAACCGGGACGAGGAAACCGGCGCTGCCCATGCCGGCGACATGGAACTGGGGGCCGGGCTGTTTTACGGCTATGTGGCCGTGGATATTCCCCTGTTGGTGTCCAATCTCAGCGGTTGCGATGCCAAGGCATGGAAAGCGCAAGATTTCGCCGATGCCCGTGCGGTGTTGAAGGGCCTGATCCGCGCCATCGCCACGGTGTCCCCCGGTGCCAAGCTGGGGGCGACCGCGCCTTATGCCTTCAGCGACTTCGTGCTGTTGGAAACCGGCGGACAGCAGCCCCGCGCCCTCGCCAACGCCTATCTGCAAGCGCTTCCCTTGCACGGCGACCCGATGCAGGCGGCGGCGGATGCTCTAGGTAAGCACCTAGCCGCACTTAACGATATGTACGGCCAAACCTCCGACACCCGTGTGGCGGCCTCCACCCGGGCTTTCGATCAGGATCTGGCGGAAGTCAAGCCCTTGGACGCCGCTATCGAAACGGCCCTGGATGCCATCTTCAGCCCCGAGCGGGGATAAGGCCATGGAGATTCTATTGCTGCGTTTCGATGCTCCGCTGATGAGTTTCGGCGGGGTGATGGTGGACCAGCACGGGCCGACCGAACGCTTTCCCGGCGTATCGCTGCTGGCTGGGTTGTTCGGCAACGCCTTGGGGCACGCCCATGGCGACGCCGAGGCGCTGGTAATTCTACAAAACCGGATCGACTATGCCGCCCGCTGGGATATAGCGCCGGAGGCCTTGCTGGATTACCACACCGTGGATTTGGGACAGGAGAAAATGTGCGAGCCCGGCTGGACGACCCATGGGTTTCCAGAGCATCGAGCAGGTGGTGATGAAGCCAGGTACGGCACCCACATCCGTTACCGCCACTATTGGGCGAACGGGGTGATGACGTTGGCCGTGACGCTCAAGGAGGTGGGCGACCCTTCCATAACCGCTTTGGCCAAAGCCATCGCTAAACCGGCCCGGCCATTATTTATCGGCCGCAAGACTTGCCTGCCGGCGATGCCGTTGCTGCTGGGTCGAGTGGAAGCGGATAACGTGCTGGAAGCCCTCCGCCGTGCTCCGCTCACGCAGGACCGGCTCGCCCGCCGAAACCGCCGATCCGGAGTAAAAAGCGGCGCGGAAAATTCAACGCTCAATACACGGGAAGCCTGCTGGCCCGCTCATTTGGGCGAATCCCCGAAGTCCCGCGTCGTCTCGATCTACGACCGCCGCGACTGGCGTAACCAAATCCACGCCGGTCGGCGTCTGCGTGTCGAAGGCTGGCTGGAGATGGCGCCATGACGGCCCCGCTGTACCTGATCGAGCTACGCCTCGATTCTTCCGCCTTGATCCGTTTTGCCGAGGATCAAGGTATCAACCGCCGCGAGGACGAAGACCTGGGCTACGCGGCCCATGCCTGGCTGACCGCGATGTTCGGTCAGGGTGCACCCAAGCCGTTCCGTTTGCTGCTAGATCGCCGCAACCTCCGCCCGCCTCGATTACTGGGCTTGACCCGATGGAGCGGTGAAGCACTGGCCGAATATGCCCATACCTTCGCCCCGCCCCTGGCCATGCAGGTTTGTGCTCTTGAGGATGGGGTGCCCGCCAAGCCCATGCCGGAACAATGGCGGGCGGACCGACGGCTTGGTTTTGAACTGTTGGCTTGTCCTATCAGCCGCTTGGTGAGAAATGAGGATGATGTTTATCGCCGCCATTTGCGCGAGCGGGACGAAAGCGGCCAAGCACCGGAAAGCCGGGGCGAAATTTACCGCCGCTGGCTGATTAACCAGCTGGGAGAAGTCAGCAGTCTGGAAGATTACAGCCTGGCCGGCTTCCGCAACGTGCGCCTGCTGCGCAAGGCCGGTGACAACCGGCGTGATTTTCTCGCGCCGCAAGCCTTGTTCGCCGGCATTCTCAGGGTAGAAAACAGTGACGCATTCAGTGCCCTATTGGCACGGGGTATAGGGCGGCACCGCGCCTTCGGGTATGGAATGCTTCTGCTGAGGCCGGTGTCGTGAGCGGCTTGTTTGCCGGGCGGCTCGGCTTGGCCGAGTCGCGCATTCCCCATGCCGACCGGCATGGCCTGCTTTGGCTCACTTGCGGCAATCTCACGGTCGAAGATGGCACCTTGCGTTTCCGTGCCGCCGAGTCGGAGTGGCTGAAAGCCGGCGATTATGCGATTCCTTACCAGGGCCTGTCGCTGCTGCTGCTCGGCCCGGGAACGACCATCAGCCACGATACCCTGCGCCTGCTGGCGCGGCACGGGACCTTGCTGGCCGCAGTCGGCGAGGGTGGCGTCAAATTCTACACCGCGCCGCCCATGGGCCAGGGCCACTCCGACGTGGCCCGCAGCCATGCCCGGCTGTGGGCCGACGAAAAAGCCCGGCTCGAGGTGGCCCGGCGCATGTACGCCTTCCGTTTCGGTCGTGTTCTGCCCCATAAGGA
>CADDYU010000246.1 GCA_902810705.1 Methylococcaceae bacterium | reverse complement strand
CCAGCATCTCCGCCGCCCGCTTGGTGGCGCCCATGACGTTGGTCGGCCTGACGGCCTTGTCGGTCGAGATCAGCACGAATTCTTCCACGCCGGCGGCCATGGCGGCCTCGGCCACGATCCGGGTGCCGACCAGGTTGTTGCGCACCGCCTGGCGGACTTGATGCTGCAACAGCGGCACGTGCTTGTAGGCGGCGGCGTGGAAGATGACTTTCGGCCGGTGCCGGGCAATCGCCCGCTCCACGGCCAGCCGGTCGGTCACATCCCCCAGGACGGCCGTGAGGCATAGATCCGGAAAGGCGCGGCAGAGCTGCTGTTCGATGAGGTACAGATTGAATTCGCAGCGCTCGAACACGACCAGCTCGGCCACCTTGAACCGGGCGATCTGCTTGCACAATTCCGAGCCGATGGAGCCGCCCCCGCCGGTCACCAGCAAGCGGTTGCCCTCGACGTGCGCCTGGACCGCCTTGCGGTCGAGCCGGATCGGCGCCCGCCCCAGCAGGTCCTCGATGGAGACCTCGCGGAGATTTCCGGCCAGTTGATCGGACAGCATGTCCTGGACCGAGGGCAGGGTCAGGAAGGGCACGCCCGTGGTCTCGCAGATTTCGACGATGCGCCGCATTTCCTTGTCGGTGGCGGACGGAATGGCGAGCAGGATGGCTTCGATGCCCAGCCGTTCCACCAGTTTCGGAATCTGTTCCGAGCGGCCCTTTACCCGCACCCCGTGGATTTCGCTCCCCTTCTTGCGGGGATCGTCGTCCACGAAGCAGACCGGCACGAAGCGGGCGTCGCGAGCCCGGAGCAGATCCCTCACCAGCATTTCGCCCGCCTTGCCGGCGCCGACGACCAGGGCCCGCTGCCCGGAGGCCAAGGCGGCCCCGCGGTCCTTCCAGATGCGATAAAGCAGCCTGGGCCCGGCCAGCAGCAGCAATAGGAGCACCGGATAGAGGGGAATGACCGAGCGCGGCACGCCGTGCAGCCGGTTGACGACGAACAGCGCCGCGGCGACGATGGAAATCCCGAGACAGGACGCCTTGCCGATCCGGACCAGGTCGGGAATCGAGGCGAACCGCCAAATGCCGCGGTAGAGTCCAATCAAGCGGAAGATGACCGCCTGGACCAGCACCACCAGCGGCAGCCAGGTGAGCGCGGTGGGCAGCTCCGGCGCGGGCGGCACGGACAGATTGAAACGGAGCCAATACGCACCCAGCCAGGCCAGGGCCACCATGACCAGGTCGTGGATGAAGATCACGGTGCGCGCGCGCAGCTTGAAAGCCATAAGCCTCCCTATTTACCTCAAGATTTTCCGGCGTCGAGCCGAAACGCTAAAACCACCAGAGGCCCATGGGCGAGCAGTAGGAAAACCGCCTCCCAGCGCGGCCATATCATGGCCGCCATCGCCAAAGGCAACAGCCAGAGCAGATTGACGGCGATCACCGCCAGGCTGACCCGCCGGTGGCTGGCCCAGCGCCGGGCGGCGTGCTGGTAGGCGTGGCTGCGGTGGGCTTCGTACCAGCGCTGTCCGCTCGCCATGCGCCTCAGCAGGGTCACGGTCGCGTCCACGAAAAAGACCCCCGTCAAAATGAGCCAGACGGCCAGGCTGAGGCTCCCCGCCGTCGCCGTTCTGAGGGCGAGCGCCGCGAGGAGAAAGCCGACGAACCCGCTGCCCACGTCGCCCATGAAGATCTTGGCCGGAGGCCAGTTCCAGGCCAGGAACCCGGCCGCCGCCGCCGCCAGGGCCAGCAAGACGGCGATGTCCGGCATCGATTCGGAAGGCGAGGCCAACCACAATAGGAAAGCCGCCGACAAGGTGACGGTGAGCACCTCGGCGCCGGCGAGGCCGTCGATCCCGTCCATGAAATTGAAGAGATTAAGCAGCCAAACGATGAAAACCCCCCCGAGGACAGGGCCGAACCCGCCCAAGGCGTAACTCTCGCCGGCGAATTCGACCGAAGCCACCCCGCCGATCCAAGACAGCGACCACAAGGCGGCCGCGGCTTGCACCAGGAGTCGCCAACCCGCCGGCACGTGGCCGTGATCGTCCCAAAACCCGACCGCCGCCACGGGCAAGGCCCCGGCCAGCGCCATCAGGAGCTCGAACGGGAGCCCTGGCCGCCAGCTCAGATATAGAAGCGCGAAACAGAACGTCGCCACGATCGCCAAACCGCCGCCCCGGGGCGTCGGCGCGAGATGGGAACTGCGGGAATTCGGCACGTCCAGAAGCCGCCTGAGGGCGTACCCGCGGACGGCGAGGGTCATGGAGGCCGAAACCAGGATCAGAGCCGCGATCGGCAGGGCCAGGGACAGCCAGTTCATGCGCGGGGCTCGTGCCGCAAGGCGTCCGGCGTCGTGCGTGTATCAGGCGCATCAAAAGCTAACATCATCATTCGGCGTTCAAAATCCATAAGGCTTGCCGCGACCCGGCGCTCGGGATCGGCCCACGCGCCGAGCCCGTCCGCCGTCCCGCGGCGATTGGCATCGCCCGGCGGTATCGTCCCTTAGCGCTCCGCGTCCGTCTCGGGCATATCCCGACCCGGCGCCAGAACCTCCCGGATATACCGGAACAGCCGCCGCGCCGCATGGGGCGGCTGTTCCGCCTCCCGCTCGCGGCGGCCGTCGCGCACCCATTGTCTGAGCTTTTGCCGATCGGCGCCGGGGTGCTCTCCGATGAAATCGTTCACCGCCGAGTCTCCTGCCGCGAGCATCCGGTCCCGCCAGCGTTCGACTTCCCGTTGCAGCCGCGCCGCGTCCGCGCCCTCGTGCCTCACGGCGGCCAGTCCCAGGCGGATCGGTTCGGCGTCGATCTGGCGCAGCAGCTTGCCGATGAACTTGCGCTGCCGCTTGAGTCCGCCGTGGGCGGTGATGGTCCGGCCGAGGCGCACGGCCTCGAGAATCTCCGGCGGCAGGTTCAGCCGCGCCAGTTGCTCGTCCGAAAGCTCGAGCAGTTCCTGTCCCAGGTCCTGCAAGCCGGCGCTCTCGCGCTTCAGCTGGGACTTGCTGGGACCTTGGGGCGCTTCCTGCAGCGCGTCGTCGGAATCGTCCATCCCCATGGGCGTAGCCTACTCCTGGTTCGATCAAGCTTGCGGGCGCCGCCGGGCTTCCGGGAACCCTCGTGACGGCAAAGGCTCGGCGCTCGTGTGGGATTTCGCGGCTACTATACCATCTGCGCCGCCGCTCTTGTCCTAACGCGCCCTAGGGCCGGCCCCATTCTAGCTAGAAGAATGTCCATCCTGAATTCCTCGACGGCTGCCGACAGGAGGGCTGCCTCGCCGCCGTATTCGCTTGAACCTCCCGTCCCCCTCGCCTACACTCGCCTCCAGCACCCCGAGACACGCTAACCACCGGGAGACGAACAATGAACACGCGCATTATCGCTACCGAGAACATCCGCACCATGGCGCTGGCCGGGCAAAGCGGCGCGGGCAAGACGACCCTGGCCGAAGCCCTGCTGCACCGGACGGGAATGATCAACACGCCGGGCAGCGTCGAAAAAGGCAATACCGTCTGCGATTACGACCCGCTCGAAAAGGCCCATCAGCATTCCCTCAAGCTCGCGGTCGCCCACCTCAACCACCGCGAGACCTGCATCCACCTGCTCGACACCCCCGGCTTTCCGGATTTCATGGGCCAGGCCCTGTGCGCCCTGGACGCCGTGGAAACCGTGGCCGTGGTCATCAACGCCCAAAACGGCATCGAATACACCGCCAAGCGCATGATGCATTGGGCGGAGGCGCGGGGCCTGTGCCGGATGATCGTCGTCAACAAGATCGATGGCGAAAACGGCAACCTGCCGGACTTGCTCAAGGAGATTCAGGCCGTCTTCGGCAAGGAGTGCCTGCCCATCAACCTGCCCGCCGGCAACGGCTCCCGCGTCGTGGACTGCTTCTTCGAGCCGGGGGGCGAGGCGGATTTCTCCTCGGTGGCGGAGGCCCATCGGGCGCTGGTGGACCAAGTCGTGGAGGTGGACGAGGAACTCATGGCGCGTTACCTGGAGCAGGGCGAGATCGTCCCGGAGGAATTGCACGAGCCCTTCGAGGCCGCGCTGCGGGGCGGGCACCTGGTGCCGGTGTGCTTCGTGTCGGCCAGGACCGGGGCCGGGGTGGAGGAACTCGCGGAGATTTTCGTCAAGCTGCTGCCCAATCCCAGGGAGGGCAATCCGCCGCTCTTCGAGCGCTGGCCTTCTAACGCCGAGCGCAAGAACGCCGTGCCGTTCCGGTCCGAGCCCGATCCCGCGAAGCACGTGCTGGCCCATGTCTTCAAGGTGGAGATCGACCCTTACGTCGGCAAGGTCTCGGTGTTTCGGGTGCACCAGGGCACCATCACCCCGGACACCCAGCTATTGGTCGGCGAATCGCGCAAGCCCATCCGGGTGAACCAGCTGTTCATGCTCCAGGGCAAGCAGCACGTGCCCATCACCCGCGCCGTGCCGGGCGACATCTGCGCGGTGGCCAAGGTGGAGGAAATCAACTTCGACGCGGTGCTGCACGATGCCCCCGAGGACGACCACATCCATCTCCGCCCGCTGGATTTTCCCCACTCGGTATTCGGCCTCGCCATTCGGCCCAAGCGCCGCGGCGACGAGCACAAGCTGTCGGAAGTCCTGCACAAGCTCGAGGCGGAGGATCCTAGCCTGCACGTGGAATACGACGCCTCCACCCACGAGGAGGTGATGCATGGCCTCGGCGAGCTGCACCTCAAGCGGGTCCTGGAAAAGATGCACGACCAGTACAAGCTGGAGATCGACACCCATCCCCCCAAGGTGCCGTACCGGGAGACCGTCACCGCTCCGGCCGAGGGCCATCACCGCCACAAGAAGCAGACCGGCGGCGCCGGGCAGTTCGGCGAGGTGTTCCTGCGCGTCGAGCCCCTGCCGCGGGGCGCGGGCTTCGAGTTCGTCGACGAGGTCAAGGGCGGGGTCATTCCCGGCCAGTTCATCCCGGCGGTGGAGAAGGGCGTGCGGCAGGTATTGGCCACCGGAGCCGTCGCCGGCTACCCCTTGCAGGACGTGCGGGTGGTAGTCTACGACGGCAAGGCCCATCCGGTGGACAGCAAGGAGGTCGCCTTCGTCGCCGCCGGCAAGAAAGCCTTTCTGGACGCGATCGCGAGGGCCCGGCCCATCCTGCTGGAGCCCATCGTCAACATCGAGCTCAGCATTCCCGAATCCGCCATCGGCGATGTGAGCGGCGATCTGGCCTCGCGCCGGGGCCAGGTCACCGGCCACACCCCGAGCCGCGGGGGCATGGCCGCCGTCATGGGCCGCGCGCCGCTGGCGGAGCTGAACGGCTATCATTCCAGGCTCAAGTCCCTGACCGCCGGGCAAGGCTCCTACACCCTCGAGCTCAGCCATTACGACGCGGTGCCGCCGAACGTGCAGCAGCAGCTGATGGCGCAGTACAAGCCCAGGCCGGAGGAATGAGCGATTTCGAGAGCGGCCTTGACGCGACGCCGGCCTATGCGCCGAGGCGCTCCCGCGCGAGGACCGGGCTTGGCGCGACGGCGCTCCCCGAGGCCGCGCTGGTCGGGTTGCGCGGGGTGTCCCACGGCTACCGCGAGGGCGGAATCACGCGGCCGGTGCTGCGCGGCCTCTCCGGCGAGATCGGTCCCGGCGAATTCATCGCCCTGCTCGGCCAGAGCGGGTCCGGCAAGTCCACCCTGCTGAACCTGATCGCGGGGCTGGACCTGGCCGACGCCGGGTCCATCGTCGTCGCGGGGCAGGACCTCGGAGGGCTGGGCGAGCGGGAGCGCACCCTGTTCCGGCGCCGGCATCTCGGCTTCGTCTACCAGTTCTTCAATCTCATCCCGACCCTCACGGTGCTGGAGAACGTCGCCCTGCCGGCGGA
>CADDYU010000245.1 GCA_902810705.1 Methylococcaceae bacterium | reverse complement strand
CGTTTGGCGCGCGATTACGAGCGGCTGCCGGAGACCTTGGCCGGCCTGCATTTTCTCGCACTCCTGTGTTTGATGTTGCCCAAAGCCATCCCGCTGCTCGCTTTGAGTACATAACAGGCTCTAGCTTTTCCGCCTTGCTGAGTGCGCTGGATAAAAAATCGATTTCCAGGTCCTGCGGGCCGATATTGGCATGCAGGGCCTTCAGGTCCACCGCCGGCTCCGGCGGTACGCCGCCCCCGAACACGCCAGCGACACCCTCCAGCAGCTGGCTTTCCAATCGCTGATCCGGTTGGGGTGGACATCGAACTGCTGGGCCAATTCGGCCAGCGTCTTCTCGCCCCGGAGGGCGGCCAGGGCTACTTTCGCCTTGGCGGGCGAGTGGTTGCGACGGGGTCGTCTGCTCATCAAATGCTCCAAGTCTTCGGTGTTGCCTACGCCATTAGGGAGCGGTTTATCCATTTAACCCGCTGTTCAGATTTCCGAGGCCACCTCTGTTTTAACTGCCCCGCCGGTCCGCAGCCGAAGTAATGAAATATTCGGGCTAGGCGAGTCTTGAGGTTCGGAGACTCGGCACGCCTTTAGGGCACACACTAGATCAATGCGCGCTTTTTTTGAAATAAGTTGAATCTCTTAGCAAGCGAGATTAACGAGTGAGTATAAGGAAAGATCAAATAAAGCATTTATATGTAGGCATTCCGAAGATTACAGGGATTTAAATGCATGTCTACCAAAAATATTTAATGCCATTAGCTTTCAGGATCTCTGATAAATTTATAATTACATAGTGATAAAAAAGAAAACTAATAATCGATGCATGAGATACGGTTTATACGTACTCCGGTTTCATAAACTACCCATTGTAATCTGCGCTGAATGACGATTAAATGCTTCTGAATGTTCATACTGGTTTGATGCTAACAGCACGTAACAGTATTCCTAAGTAAGTTCGCTAGGGCCTGGGCACGCTAGCTAGGAGTTGATTGTTTAAACGTGGCTGGAAGAATATTCCCTATATTAAATCATGTTCCGTAATAGCCAGCTCTTATATATAAATATACAAAGAAATCTTATGATTAGAGTGAATACGCAAGCTATATGTTTACATTGAAAAAAACTTCTCAAGAGTGAGGCGCTGAAAATGGTGGATACATCATTTCAGGTGGCAAGGAATTTCACTGTGAAGAATGTGAGTCGATGACGTATAACGCTTGGTTGCACAGGAAAGTAGGAAAGTCTTTTTGGATCACCGCGTCTAATGCGAAGGCTGTTTGTGACACCAAGCCTTTACCCCTTGATAATAGAACAGATGGACTCTCGGAGTGTGATTGCCCCTCCATGATGTGGCCACGGTCCGGTATCGCTTATACCCTAAAACTTTATTGGTGAAGGGGAGCAACCAGAACCAGGTTACCTACTCAGATACTGCATCACAGTAAGCTTTCCACTGCAGAGGTCGTCGATTTTTTTCCGCTTACTCACGACCCATGTGAGGATGTTTCAGATCTCTGTAGAGACGGGTGATGCGTGGCCCCGGCATCCTTTAGTGAAGGAGCCAAGGTGTATGACCTTGCCGTTTCAGGTAATTTGATTGTCCGGATGATCCTTTGAGATCGAGGCTAATGGGACGCCACCAATTCAAACCTTACTTGTACCGAACTTGTACCGAATTCTGCTCTTATTTTATCTCTAAGATTTGCTAAAGAAACAGAATTAAAAACAGTTCTATCAGGCTTTAGAGCGGATAAGCTTTTTAGTGAATATCCTTCTTTTAAGGCAATATAATTAAGAAGCCTTAAAGGACTACTACAATTTATTTTGGGCAGATTAACTTAGCTTCTCAGAATAGATATCAAAAATAAGTTTCTTTTATGCGAAAGAGGAATTACCTACTTAACGGGGCGACTTATTTCGTTAAAAATAACTAAGTCATAACATAGATTTTGTAAGATAGGAGCCTAAATATGCTGATTTTATGAGTGCGTAGTGTAGCATTGAAGTAAAAACTCATTTTTTGATTATGGTTTAATACAGGGTGCTCATACAATAAGCGGCAGCAAGCATTTAAGACGTTTTTAAAGAAAAGTTAATAGCAATATATACCAGAGATCGAGGCATTCTAAATGTAACCCATCACCCTTACTTGCATTTAAATTTAAAATTTAGTATGCAAAGCATAAAAGCATTTGAAAATTTTAAAGTGCACCATCTTAGTAAAGAAGGATTCCAGAAATTTAAGGAACAAGGCTTTTTGGGTCCTTATACATTATTTAAGGAGAATGAGGCCGAATCTTTCCTCAAAAAGCTCTATGCTAATGTGCCTAATTGCTTACTCCCTTCGTATGGCCGACATGGCGTAATAATAGGAGTGGCTGAGTTATCCAAAAACTCACATATTTTAAACAAAGTAACCTGTATACTTGGAGAAGATGTTATTTTATGGGGAAGTCATATATTTAAACAAAAACCTTGTGTAAAGCACTCTTTTCATAGGGATGCAGAATTCACCGAGTTAGAGGGAGTAGTAATTTGGCTGGCTTTAAAGAATGTAGTGAGTGAAGAAACCTTTAGCGTAGTGCCTGGCTCTCACTTGTTTGAACTATCGCCACAAGAATTAAAAGCACAGGGAGTTAATATTAATGACTATCAAACACTGGAAGAGGCGGCTAAAAAAATTAACAGAGAAAGCAGGCTGGTAAATTTAAAGGTAAGAGATGGGCAATATATTATATTTGATGGGCGATTATGGCACGGCACAAAAAACACAACTGCAAAGCATAGGTTTTCAATAAGCCTCCGTTATTCAAAGCCATCTGTTAAAGTAAGAATAGCTAAAAACGGTAATTTACCTAATCTCTCTTGGTGTAAAAGCAAGCCTGTTTGTTTGCTTGTGCACGGGCAAGACAAATTTCACATCAATAAATTGATTGATATAAAAGATATAAGTAAAAGTAAAGGTCTGATAAGAGGTCTATTTTTTTGTTTTCCTGTTAAATTGTTGCGGAATATTACGAGGAGGATAACCTTAGGAGTAATAAAAACTTACCTAATTTGAGGTGTGCTAAATTTAGCTTGGAATTTATTGATAGACAAAGATGAGGCAAAAGTAAACCTCTCTTATACCTTGCAAACTCAACCATTGCTTTAAATGCCATGTATTAGGGAATAGCTGTAACTGTGTTCTTTCATAATCCACTCCAATTAAAGGTGTAACATATATAATTAGAGGCAGATTTTTGTCTTATCATTTTTGCCCATAAATGAAGAAGTGCATTTTCAATGGGTACTTTCTTCTGTTTGCAAATAGAAGAAAGTACCCATTTATGTGTAAATTCAGGTGGTACAATAAAGTATTGGTAATTTGTGAAAAGTTTTACAGTTAAATTAGTTTTTTGAAAATTATCCTAATAGACTTAAAAAACATATCGTCCTAGAATTCTACCAAGGCGCTGGGCTCCCGGAAGATCGGATTGGGCAACTATAATTTGTGACAAGTATCGCAACCGGTTGTACGAAGATCGCCGCTCCCCGGTCATTCGCCGTCGGATCCGCAGGTGATTGTGGCTCTTGGGATCACTAGGAATATTGATGAAGTCCTAAGATATTAATTCGGTGTTGATGGTGGCCGTACTTGAGTCGCTATGTAGATAATAAGTTCGGTGATTTGGCCGGAAGAGAGTTCCTTATCTACACCATTACCATCGCTGTCCTGACACATGCTCACCAGTTCGACGCCTTTCCAAACTCGTTTTGGGTGGCACTGCGGACGAAGTCGGCGCAAAGATTTCGCTCTTTTTCATTTGGACAGTCGAACCATTAGATTCTCGGCAATGCCCTCGACGCCTAAAGTATTAAATTGTGGAATTTTGTTGAAATAGGTTGTCGAATCACTCCAAATCCAAGTCCTTAGCGACAAGCCGGCCTATCGCGGTCTAGTTTTTCTTGTTGGTTCCGACACCGGCTACGGCTCATATTTCAACACGCGTCTTAATCATTTTTCTCAGTTAATCGTTGTAGAGCGGCGCACCGCTTAATAATCAATGGTGGTAGTTGAAATCTGGGCTTGAAGGAGATGGCCCTGTAGGCGCTCCAAGCCATTGGGGTGTACCACAACCATCTTTGGCCGGAGGACAGCCCACATAACCACCTCGACCTTATCACCGAGTTGTCTCGCCGAATAGATGATGCCATGGCGACTGAAGGCACGCACCCGCAAGTGGTATTGTGGCCCAGCGCGATCGTCAGTTGGGATTGCTGCACACGCTGGAAGAGGTAGGCAACCTGGCCTTTTACCGCTGGCTGAGCCCGACCTATGGGACTATTTCCGACACTTCCCGAGCGTACCTGCTTTTTTCGACTGCTCAAGGCCGACCAGGCGCGGACGTTCAAGTTGCTGGCGCAGCCGACCCTATTGGGCGTGATCGACAGCTTGGTTGCATAAGGCTTTGCCGATATTTCGGCGGCTTAATAAGTTGCATGCGTATCGAACCAGCCGGGAAATAACGGATTGCTTAAGCTTGGAAAGAGCATGGCTTTCGCGAGATCTTCAGAAAATGGCAGCTTTCTTAGGTGTGGCTTGAATTTCACAAGGGATCCGGCATCTCCGAATAGCTTATAACCTAAAAATATTCTTCGATACATTTTCAGCGCCTCTTTTTTGGAAACCCAGTTTCCTGGCGCTTCCTCTCCGAAAAGCCCACTGGAATCGGCTTCAAAACGGTGGTCTATGTACAGCCCTTCCTTGGCTGGAAAAGGGCAGGTTTGCCGCTCCACATCGGCCTGCTGAACCAGTTTAAATCTGGAATAGCCTAAAGCTTCGAATAGGGAAAACTCAGCACGCAAGTCATTCCAAGAGGTTTTAGTCGACTCGATCGAAACATATTTAGGCTTCGATTGGACATCGCGAAGCGCCTTTAGGCAAAGTAAGTCCGCACCTTCGATATCGATTTTTAAGTAGTAAGGCACGCCAAACTTATCGAGAATGCTATTAAATAAAATACCGCCCACTTTAATTTCGGAAGAGTCGGCGCCGAACCTTGCGTTTCGTTTAACCCATTCGGGGGAAGTCGTTCCCCACATGCTTTCCTTGTTATTCATGTAAAAGGTAATGGGGCCGGTCTTATCGGCTATCGCAACATTCAATATCGTGAGCTGGCCGCTATCGATGTATCGCTTTAAGCGCGTACGGGCAAAGCTACATAAATGAGGTAACGCCTCAATGGCGACAACATTAAAGCCTTTTTTTAAATAAAATTCCGAGTCTTCGCCCTTATGCAGCCCGACGTCAAAAATCAGATTCTCCTTCATCCTGTTCATGCTCCAGAAGATTAAAATTGAGCGTTCAGACGGGTTCTTTTTGAGTAATGAGTTACCTTCAACTAATGCGCTCGGCGCTTTCGTGGCGAATGAAAAGGTTCGCAGGTTCGGGCAGCCAAAGAATGGCGCGCTGAAAAGGGCCCGGAATTTTTTCCAGAGGTCAGAGCCATTTAGCTATCGTATCGGCCTGAATCCATGGATTGCTCCAGCGGCGTCAATACGGAACTGCCTGGATAATTCGGCGCGGATTCCGAGGCCCGAGTGGTTTTGGACCGGTAAAGCAGAGAGAATCCCCGACTTCGGGAACGGTCTGCGCGCCCCATGATCAAAGAACGCTGCTGTCACCGCGTTGGCTGAGTCCTGGCCAGGGGCTCTTGGCTTTCCTGCAAAACGAGCCGCGACCTAGAGCCTGTTATGTACTCAAAGCGAGCAGCGGGATGGCTTTGGGCAACATCAAACACAGGAGTGCGAGAAAATGCAGGCCGGCCAAGGTCTCCGGCAGCCGCTCGTAATCGCGCGCCAAACG
>CADDYU010000244.1 GCA_902810705.1 Methylococcaceae bacterium | reverse complement strand
CATCAGTAGCATAAAGCGCGCGACTACCGTTATCGAATCGCACTTCACCTTGAATATTTCGGCTTAGCTCATCGGCGAGGGCGGCTGCATTAAGCGCGGAAAATGTCATGGACAACTCCCGGCAAGCTCATGTTATCGCAATGGATGAGGTTCATAGCCTAAACCGCATAATGCAACGCATCGGCGCGCTTAAACTCCAGCCCAAAGCCCGGCCGGGAAAGGTCGGGGGTCAGCTCACCGTTTACCGGTTCAAGCGCGCCGTCGAACAGCATTTTTTCGATGCGGGCATGATCGTAAAAATATTCCAGATGCCGTACCGGCGCGGCCGCGCAGCAGGCATGAACGTGCATGGACGGGGCGCAGTGGCTGGAAAGCGGCACATTGAAGGCCCGGCATAAGGCTGCGGCCTGCAGGAAGCCGGTGACCCCTGCGCAACGGGTGGCATCGGCTTGCAGCACATCGACGGCGCCGGCCTCCAGCATGCGGCGAAAGTAAACGCTGTCATAGCCGTATTCACCGGCGCTGATATCCATACCGGGCGGCGCCCGGTCGCGAACCAGTCTCAACCCTTCCAGATCATCGCTGGATACCGGCTCCTCGAACCAGGATACGTCCATTTCGGCAAAGGCTTGCGCCATTGCCAGGGCTTGTTTGCGCGAATAGGCGGCGTTGGCATCGACAAACAGCGATTTACCCGGCCCGATCGCTTCGCGCACGGCTGCTACGCGGGATACATCGTGTTCCGGTGCGCGGCCGACTTTCATTTTGACCATGGTCATGCCTTGGTTCGTCCAACCGGCAAGCTGCTCCTGTAATGTCTCAATTGAATAGGAAGTAAAGCCGCCGCTGCCATAAACGGGAATCGAGGTTCGTACCTGCCCCAGCAAGGAAACCAGCGGCAACTCGAGAAGACGGGCCTTCAAATCCCATAACGCATTATCGACAGCGGCAATCGCCATCGAACTAATCCCCGGCCGGCCCTGATTGCGGATTGCCGCCACCATGGCCTCCCAGCAAAGGCCTACCGACAGCGCGTCGCCGCCGGCCACAATATTGGCCAGCCTGTCGTTAATCAGCCTTGCCGTGGCTGCATCTGCATAGCTGAACCCGATACCGGTCTTGTGGTTCGCATGGATTTCGACCAGCACCAGCGTGGTCGAAATCCACTCCAGCGTACCGTCGGATTCGGGCGTGGCCGTAGGGATACGAAAGGCTGAAGCTTGCAGGTTGTCAATGGGCGGACCGTTGAAGCGGTGACTGTGTGTTCGCCACATTGTCTTCTTTTAAAAGATTTGTTTCATGGAGGCCTTGATAATGTCGACCGAATCCGGATCGCCTTTTAGAATCGCCGAGGCATAGGCCTTCGCCTGCTTGAACGTGATGTGCGGTGGCAGCGGTGGCACATCAGGATCGGTATAGGTTTCTAGCACCACCGGCCGTTTGGCGCCAAGCGCCTCATCCCAGGCCCCGGCGAGTTGCTCCGGCTGATCGATGCGTATGCCTTGTAAGCCGATCAACTCGGCGAGGTAGGCATAGGGGAAATCGGGCAGATCCTGCGAGGCTTCAAACTTCGGATCGCCTTCCATCGCGCGCTGCTCCCATGTCACCTGATTTAAATCCCGATTATTAAGAACCATAATAACCAGACGCGGATCACTCCAGCGCTGCCAGTATTTGCTGATTGTGATCAGTTCATTGATGCCATTCATTTGCATGGCGCCATCACCGACCAGCGCAATCGCCACGCGGCCGGGATGTGCGAATTTTGCCGCAATCGCGTAAGGTACGCCCGGCCCCATGGTCGCCAGTCCTCCCGACAGCGAAGCCATCATGCCTTGGCGGATTTTCAGATCGCGCGCGTACCAGTTGGCGGCTGAACCAGAGTCGCAGGTAATAATGCAGTTATCGGGAAGACGCGGTGAAAGCTCCCAGAAGACGCGCTGCGGGTTAATAGGGTTGGCTGACTCCATGGCCCGGCTCTCCATGGTTTCCCACCATTGCCGAACATTTTTTTCGATGCGCTCGCGCCAGCCGCGGTCTTCCTTCTTGCGCAACAGCGGCATCAGCAACCTCAGCGTATCGGCGCTGTCGCCGGCCAGGTTCACTTCCATCGGATAGCGAATTCCCAGCATGCGGGCGTTAATGTCGATCTGCACGCCGCGGGCCTGGCCTTCTTCTGGCAAGAATTCGGAATAGGGAAAGCTTGAGCCAACCATCAGCAGCGTATCGCAATCCATCATCATGTCATAGCTGGGCTTGGAACCCAGCAGACCGATAGGTCCTGTTACATACGGAAGATCATCAGGTACCGCGGCTTTACCCAGCAAGGCCTTGGCAATACCGGCCCCGAGTATCTCGGCCACTTCCATAATCTCGGCGGTGGCATGCAATGCGCCGGCTCCTACCAGCATGGCTACTTTATTGCCGGCGTTAAGGGCATCGGCAGCGCGTTGTAAATCTTCGGCCTGAGGCACGGTGCGCGGCGCCTCGTACCCGAGCCCTGAATGGACGCTGCCATGTTCGTGAGGCGGCTTTTGGGCGTCCATTTCCTGAATATCGTTAGGAATGATGATGCAGCACACATTGCGTTCAGCTTGCGCAATGCGCATGGCCCGATCAATCAAATGGCGCATTTGCGCCGGCGTTGAGGCCATCTGTACATATTCATGCGCGACATCTTTAAATAACGAAACAAGGTCGACTTCCTGCTGGTAATTGCCGCCCAGCGAGGCCCGCTTCTGCTGCCCGACGATAGCGACGACCGGCTGATGGTCGAGCTTGGCGTCATACAGGCCGTTCAGCAAATGAATCGCACCGGGCCCCGAAGTGGCGAGACATACGCCGACTTCGCCGGTGAATTTGGCGTGCGCGCATGCCATAAAAGCCGCCATCTCCTCATGCCGCACCTGAATGAAGTCGATCTTGCCGTTGGCGCGGTTTAACGCACCCATAATGCCGTTAATGCCATCGCCCGGATAGCCGAAAATGCGTTTGACGCCCCATTCGGACAAACGCTGCACTAAAAAATCACTGACATTTTTACTCATGACGACTCCTATTGGAGTGATGGTCGAAAGTTGACAGGCTGGCGAAAAGTCGGCAACGATCTCTGGCGAGTCCGAGGCCAAACTACCGAACTTTAATTTTAAAGTAAAGGCTGGTTACGTCGGATCTGGGACACCTGGATTTTGGGTTGGTTCAGAGCGGCAAATATGCGGTACCGGGCGGCTTCTAACCGCATGGCATCGCGCCGCCAAGCTTAAGCCCAAAGCCCGCGGAAAGATCCTTAACTTACCGGGCTATCCCATGAACCTGCAGACTGGCCAAGTCCCTCTAATGGATGAGACTGGATATCTTTAGCTCCAATCCCCGCTCGCCCGCGGTAACCTTCCCAAAAGAGGTAGACCGAACAGCGTCAGTGTTGGATCTCTATCCCGAGACTCGTGCCGATACGTATCTCGCCATGTTCCACTTGGCCTGTCGCATCATCACCGGAAGTGTATCGCCCGCCTGGCGGCCTTTATTCATCTGCGTGCTGATCGAAACCGTTCGCCAGATCGCAAGATAAAGGCCACTTGGGCAGTGAATGGGCTGGCTGTCGTCGGAAACAGCCATGAAGCAGCCGTCCTTCCTCCACTGGCCTGAATCGGGGCATTCCGGACTCCTTCGTCTCTATTTGGTCCTCGCCAATTACCGAACTCCCGCCTTTTGGGGGGTTTTCTAGACCCTCAACCCGCTTTAACAGCTCCAAAAAATGGCTCTATTCCCCAGTGCGCCATTAAATAGCCTATCCCCCCGATCAGAGCGGCGCCTGGAAAGGTCAGTATCCAGGCCAGCATGATGCGCTGTCCCCAGATCCAGCGTACCGAATGAGGGCCCCGGGTCGCACCGACGCCGGATATGGCGCCGCCGATGGCGTGCGTAGTCGAGATGGGCACTTTGGCCAGCGTTGCGAGGCCAATCGTGGCAGCGGCGGCGAATTCCGCCGACAGCCCTCCAATGGGGCGCAGATGCGGCGTGATGCGCGAGCCCATGGTTTTGACGATGCGCCAGCCGCCGGCAAGGGTCCCAAGGCCCATTGCGGCGTGACAGCTTAAAATGATCCACCAGGCGATTTGATGATGTCGGCCCAGAAAGTCGGTGCTTCCCGCCGTCCACTCCTGATGCCCACCGGCGACGAGGAGGGCCACAATGATACCCATCGTCTTCTGGGCGTCATTGGTCCCATGGCCGAGGCTGTAGCTAGCGGCTGAGAGAAGTTGCAGACGGCGGAATACGGTCTCCGCCCTATGGCGCGGAGTATGATAGGAGAGCCAGCTAGCGATAACCATGATGATATAGCCGAGGATCAGACCTATAAGGGGGGAGAGGATCAGAAACGCGAGCACCGGGATCCAACCACCGACAAGAATCGAACCCAAGCCGGCCTTGACGATCGCGGCGCCGGCGAAGCCGCTGATGATGGCATGGGAAGAGCTGGTCGGGAGACCCAGAAGCCAAGTCAGGATGTCCCAGACGATGGCGCCGATAAGCCCCCCGAAGACGACATAAATGTCAACCACATTGGGATCAATGAGCTTTTGGCTGATCGTCTCGGCCACGCCGGTCGGAAACATGAAGGCGGCGATGAAGTTGAAGAAAGCGGCCCAAAAGACAGCCTGGAGAGGAGACAATACCCGGGTGGTAACCACCGTCGCCACAGAATTCGCCGCATCGTGGAATCCGTTTAGAAAATCGAATACCAAGGCCAGCCCCACGATGAAGACGATAAGGGTAAGGACCGGAGTCATTTCTCACCTCACCAAAAACTAACTGTTCTTCAAGAGTACGCGCTGCAACGTTCGGCTGGCATGCTCGCAGGCATTGATCGCCTTCTCCATAGTGTCATGCAGGTCCTTCTTCTTGATGATATCGGCCGGATCCAGAGAGTTTGCGAAAAGTTCACCGTAAAAGAGCTGTCGGTTGTGTGCCGCAGTATCCTGAAGACGGTGAATCTCTTCAATCTTCGGCCTCAGCTCTTTGAGCTTTGCATTATGGCGTAGGGCGCGAATGATCTCATCGAGTTGAATCGAGACTTTATCTAAGGTATCGGACTGACGGTTCAGGTTTGGGTAGAGCCTTTCAAGCTTATAGAGCACGAAACGCTGGGACAGATCCGCAACTGTGTCGACCACGCTATAGAGATCGGTAATGAGATTCATGATGTCTTCACGATCGAGCGGCGTGATAAACGCGTTGTCGAGGTTTAGCAACGAGGCCTCCATCTGCTGAGTCGCCTCGCGCCGCTCCTTCTCAATCTGCTCGATGTGCTTATCCAGTTTCGGGAAAGTCTCCACCAGATCTTGCAACTGGGCCGAAACAGAATGTACATGTCCCGATAAGGCTTCGAGTTCGTTAAAAAATGTGGGGTTCTTAGGTAATAAATTGAACATAGAAGGGGCTTGGGGCGATGTATGAAGGTATTTTTTGAATAAAAATAATTGTAAAAATCGAAGGTGACAGCTTGATTACAGCAATTGGCCATCGGTAAAAATCCGCTCGCACGGATCAGGATTTTTCCTGGCTGCTAACCATCGAGCGTATAGACGTCCAGACGGTTATCAATTTAGCGACTGGTATTTAAGCAGGTTCGCGAAACCCACTGTGAAAGACGTTGTGCGATCCGATACGGCTGGCCGAAAATGTGGGTCTGCATGAACGCTGTGTTTCGCCGGCCATTCATAACGAGCGAAAAGTGGTGTAGCATATCTGGCGCATAATAGGCTCACCAACCGGAGAGGTACCGAAGTGGTCATAACGGGGCTGACTCGAAATCAGATGGTCGGGGTAACCCGGCACGGGGGTTCGAATCCCACC
>CADDYU010000243.1 GCA_902810705.1 Methylococcaceae bacterium | reverse complement strand
GTTTTGATTTCTCGCTCATGCTGACACACGCCTCATCTAGTAATTTCGTAATAGTGTGAAGTTGTGTGTCCGGGATAGTCTAGCCAGATCAAGCAGCGGCTTTCGGCGCGAGCGAGTGAAGTCTTTTGAACTTTCATCTTGGCCGATCGGCGGCGAGGCGCGGCGGGAGAACGTAACGCCACGGACCGGCGCAGGGCCGCCGTTGTGTTTCCCGGCGCCTTGAGAAAGAAAGATGTCGGCGCTTTTTTCGGTTCGATCCACGGCACGCTCAATCATCTACTCCATAGCGATCTCGTCGGGCTGGGACGTTTGACCGGGCGTCCCCTGACCACCAACATCCTAGGCCAGGAGCTTTATTCCGAATTCAACGAATTGCGGCAGGCGCTTGTAGCCGTGGACCGGCGGATTCTCGATTGGAGCCGGCAACTCGCGCCCGAGCGCCTCGCCGAGCCTTTCACCTATACCCGCCTCTCGGACCGAACGTGGCCGGGGTCATCGGCTCGGCGGTAAGGGTTTGCCGGCTAGCGAGGAACGCGTCTGCAAGTGGCGTTATCCGGCGGCGACGGAGTTGAAGGACAATCTTTCCATAGCCCCTAATCGGCCATTTCTTGAACTTCTTCTCGGCGGAACGCCGTGGCGCTGATGGAATACCTGGCCCAGAGTTCCTCCTGGGCGGGCAAGTCAGAATACCTTAACTCCACCGCACCACAGGACTAAGCATCTAAATACCCGGCTTTGATGTCCGCGCGTTTGAATCGACGCGCGGAGTCCTCCAAGCATCCATCTAGTCCAAGCCTGCGGTACTATCATGGCGGGTTTTGACTAATTCGGCGGCACGGCTCACGCTGGCTCGGAGTAATCGATGATTAGATTCCTGGCGGTCCTCGCGCTGGCTCTCGCGACTGGCGATGCTTGGGCGTTCCGGTGCGGCGGATGGCTCATCGCGCCGGGCCAAAGCCGCTTCGAGGTCGAGGCGCGGTGCGGCAATCCCGAGGCGGCGGACCACCGTATCGAATGGCGGGTCCATACCACCTTTCAGCAGCAATGTCAGAACATCACGGAGCCCGTTTACCTGCCTGCGCCGCCCGCGCCGAACCCCGGCAAGGGCAGCCCCCCGGCTCCCCAGCCGCCCACCGTGGTCTATCGGACCCGGACCGTGTGCACCAGCGTGCCGATCAGCTTCACCGTGCCGGTCGAGGTGGACATCTGGTACTTCGACGATGTCAGCGTGCCGAAGGCCCTGCATTTCGAGAACGGCTGGCTGGTCTGGATTGAACCGCTTTGGCGGTTGCGCCATCCGAATTAGCCTATGAGCCACCCCTTAGGGACGCGACGCCGCTGCCCGCCAGGTAAACCCACCCCATGGGATTGCATTGCTCGAGGAGGAGATTCATGCAGAGAGCGAAATGGATATCGCCCATCGTCGGCCTCTTGGTCCTTGTTTTTGGTCCGCCCGCCCGGGCCGCGGGACTGCTCGGCGAATACGGCTATCTGACGGCCTTTCACTGCCAAAGCGATGGCGAGGCGCGGGCCAGGATTCGCACCATGGCGCGCGAGTTCGGCATCCGGGAATTCCAGCTTTACGACTGGTTCGCGGATTATTCCACGCCGACCCGCGGCGCCCGATGGACCGATCCGTTCTTTCGGCGTCGGGAAATCTGCCGGGCGACCTTGACCACCTATATCGATGAAATTCACCGCCAGGGCGGAAGAGCCTGGGCTTACGTGCAGGCGGTCGGAGCCGAGGAGACCAAGTGGGCCGATGCCGCCCGCCAGATTTTTCCGCTGATCAGCAATGGCCAGTGGTACTGGCATGCCGGCCGTTTTCCCTGCTATTTCCTCAATGACGCCTGGGCCCGGCATATGGTCGCCACGTGGGCGCCCACGGTCAAGCAGCTAGGCTTCGACGGGATTCATTGGGACACCTTGGGCGCGTTGGCCCCGAATTATGCCGCGGAAGCCGCCGGCGTCCATGCCTTCCTCGGCACCACGCAGGCGGAATTGCGCCGCTTTTCGCTGCGCCAGACCATGAACTTCGTCAATCTGTCCTGGTGGAACACTCAGGTGGTGCTCGCCAATCTCGAATTTCCCTATGCCGAGGTTTGGAGCCAGGGCGCGGAGCAAGCTTATTTTCAGGCCATGTTTCACCCCCTGCTGCTGAAGCGCCGAGGCGCCATCGCCTTCTACCCGAGCGCGGCCTTGCCGCCGGGATGGACGGCCTCGCAGGCGATCATCTCCCGCCATCGCGAAGCCGCCCGCCACGGCCTTGCGTATATCGCCGTGGCGGATGGGGACAGGCGGGTGGTGAACGAGTATTGGCCGATCACCGAACCCCTGAGCCCCGAGGAACGCCGAGAATTGGCCGTGAAAGCGCCCGCGGAAAGGCAGACCTCGCCCTATAAAGGTAAAATTGCGCCTTTTATCCGCCGCTGATTGACTCCCATGTCCCTCATCACCCTGCGCAACGTTCATCTTGGCTACGGCCATCCGCTGCTGGACGGCGTCAGCTTGGCTCTCGAAAAAGGCGAGCGAGTCGCCCTGGTCGGCCGCAACGGCACGGGCAAATCCACCCTGCTCAAGCTGATCGCCGGGGACCTTGCCGCGGACGAGGGCGATATCGCCTACGCGGACGGAACGCGAATCGCCCGGCTGGACCAGGAAGTGCCTCTCGAAACCTCGGGCAGCGTGTTCGACGTGGTGGCCGCGGGACTCGGCGAAATCGGCGACGCCATCCGCCGTTTCCATCATCTCTCCCAGCGATTGGCGAGCGATCCGAGCCAAGCCGCCATGCAGGCGATGGAAGCGTGTCAGCAGGTCATCGAAGCCGCGGGGGCGTGGGACATCGAGAAGATGGTGGAACACCTCCTCGCCCGCCTCGATCTTCCGGTCGACGCCGATGTCGCCACCCTCTCCGGCGGCCTCAAGCGCCGGGTGCTGCTGGGAAAAGCGCTGGCCGCCGAGCCCGACGTGCTGCTCCTGGACGAGCCCACCAACCACCTGGATCTCGACGCCATCCTGTGGCTGGAGGATTTCCTGCTGGGCTGGCCTGGAACCCTCGTCTTCATCACCCACGACCGGGCCTTCCTGCAACGGCTCGCCACCCGCATCATTGAGCTGGACCGGGGCCGGCTGACCGATTTTCCCGGCGACTATCCGACCTATCTCCGCCGGAAGGAGGAACTGCTGGAAGCGGAGGCCAGACGGAACGCCGAGTTCGACAAGAAATTGGCCGAGGAGGAAGCCTGGATACGCCAAGGCATCAAGGCCCGCCGCACCCGCGACATGGGCCGGGTCAAGCGCCTGGTCGAGATGCGCGAGGAGCGCGGCGAGCGGCGCGTTCGCGCTGGCCAAGCCAACCTGCGGGTGCAACAGGCCGAACGCTCCGGAAGACTGGTGGTGGAGGCCGAGAATGTCGGCTTCGCCTACGAGGGCCGCAGCATCGTGCGGGGCTTCTCCACCACCATCCTCCGGGGCGACAAGGTGGGCGTCGTCGGCCGGAGCGGCTGCGGCAAGACCACCCTGCTCCGCCTGATGCTGGGCCAGTTGCAGCCCACCGAGGGAAAAATCCGCCTCGGCACCAACCTCCAGATCGCCTATTTCGATCAATACCGCGCCATCCTGGACGAGGACGCCTCGGTCCTCGACAACGTGGCCCAAGGCAGCGATCGGGTGACGGTCAACGGCCGCAACATCCACGTCATCGGCTACCTTCAGGACTTCCTGTTCACTCCCGACCGCGCCCGCCAGCCGGTGAGATCGCTCTCCGGCGGCGAGCGCAACCGGCTGCTCCTCGCCCGCTTGTTCACCCAGCCCGCCAATTTGCTGGTGCTCGACGAACCCACCAACGACCTGGACGCCGACACCCTGGAACTCCTGGAGGAACGGCTGATCGACTTCGCCGGGACGGTGCTCGTCGTCAGCCACGACCGCGCCTTTCTGAACAATCTGGTCACCAGCATTCTCGCCTTCGAGGGCGAGGCCCGAGTCAACGAATACGTGGGCGGCTACGACGACTGGGTGCGCCAAAGACCCGCGACTTCCGAGGCGCCCTTCCCCGCCAAACCCGCCGCGGAACAGCCCGCTCCCGCCAGGCCCGGACCCGCGAAGCCGAGGAAGCTGAGCTACAAGGCGCAGAAGGAGTTGGAGAACCTGCCGGAACGGATCGAAGCCCTGGAAGCGGACATCGCCGATCTGAATAACCGCATGGCCCGGCCGGAATTCTATCAGCAGCCGAGGGACGCCATTACCCAGAGCCAGGCCAGGCTCGCCGAGCTGCAAAAGACCCTGGAGGCGGCCTATGCCAGATGGGAAGAACTGGAGGCCTTGAAAGACGCCACGGACGCCTGAGGCCGCGCCAATCGCCGAAGCCCGATGCGTTTTCACGGCGGCCCCAGGGCATGATCCGCCTCGGCACCTGCTCTCTCGCCGGAGCGCTCCGGTGCTGGAGAAAGCATCCCGGAATCCAGATATTCCTTGCGCTTCGTGGAAGCCGAGCCGTTCGGGTCCTGAAAATCAAGGCATTGCCTTTTCAGCTCACCCTGAACACCTTCATCACCTCGTCCCCCAGGTGATTGATCGCCTTCACCGCGATGCGCCCGGACTTGGGTTTTTCGAACGGCCTTGAAATGTCGCTGTTGAGCGTGGTCCAGGCTTCTTCATTGATTTCGGCCTTGAGCGTGGTCTTGAGCGCCTTGTAGGGATCGTTGGCGCCGAGGAAATAGGCGTGGCGGACGAAGAAGCTTTCTTCGTTGTAGTCGGTGTCGATGAACCAACAGGCGATGCCTTCGGCCCCGTCGCTGCGGACTTCGCCGGTGTTGGGGTGGAAGACGTCTACGCCGTTGATCTTGATCCGGATCTTGCCGTCGCCGGCATCGAGGATGTCGATGTCCGGCTCGCCGAAGATGACGAATAGGTTGCCCTTGCCGGTGTTCTTGAGGTCGTCGGCCATGTGGAGGTCCGCGTTCATGCGGGCCTTGAGCACCGGGATGCGGCCGAGCCTGTCGAACTCGGAGGACCGGGCGTCGTAGTTGAAGGCGCAGGCGATGAGCACGTCGAAACCGGCGTCGCCGGCCTCGCGGGCGGCGGCGACCAGATCGGGGCGGGTGACGGTGCCGAACTCGGGGCCTATGAGGATGGCGGCGCGCTTTTCGGTTTCGCCCTCACCCGGCCCTCTCCCAGAGGGAGAGGATTCTGAAGATGTGCCTTCGATGTAGCGGCCTTCGGCGCAGATCAGCTCGCCCGGCCAGGGCGTCAACGAAGTGAAGTCGATCTTGTCTTCCTTGTGCGCCTGCTGAACGCCCGCGGTTTTGAGGTTTTCCAGGATCATCTGGACGAAATCCCGCTCCTCGCCGTAACCGCCCTCGGATGGGGCGACGCCGTCGATCAATTCGTCGTTCTCGTCCACCCCCAGCACGCGGTGTGGCGAGAGGCTTTCCACGGTGAAGGGACCCGCCACGCGGACTTTCTTCCTGTCTTCGTAGAGCTTGTCGTAGAGGTATTCGAACTCGGCCTTGGCCGCGATGGAGGCGTCGATTTCTTTCTGCCGATCGATTCTCTCGCGCCAGAAAGCAGTGATTAGTGGTTCGGTGGATAGTGGATAGCTGGCGGGCCGTTCTCGCGGTACTTCCCATTCTTCCAGGGTTTTGTTCAGGCCGGCGGCGGCGGATATTTGTTCGCGCAAGGGCGCGAGCTTCTGTTCGTATTTCTCCCAGATCACGTCGATCTCGGCGTTGTTGGCGATGGATTTCAGGGTGATATGCGGAACACGCTCGTAGACGAAGCCCTGATCTGGCAAGAGTTTTCCGGACACAAAATTAAGCCGTTTTGCGGTACTGCTGTTCGAACTCGATGGGAGTCCGATATCCGAGCGTCGAATGCTTGCGCTGCCGGTTATAAAAGACTTCGATGTA
>CADDYU010000242.1 GCA_902810705.1 Methylococcaceae bacterium | reverse complement strand
AGATTCAAGGTGGGTGGGTGGCTGGCCCAGCTGTCCGCCACGAGGCCAGCCATCAGGTTGATGAGTGGAAGGTCTGGCTCGGGCCCGTTCCTCGGTCAGCCACTTGGCAATCTCACCCCGCTCGGCGAACGATCCGCCGGTGATCGCCGGTGGCAAGCGGCGTCGCGTCAGCGATGGAAAGGCCATCGCCTTGAGCCAACTCCGACAGGCTCAGCACGCTCCGCCATTGGGGCTGTTTCCTTGCCGAAGTGAGCAGGCGCTACTCCAGGGCAGGCTCGAACCGACAGCAAACATCGTCCCTGCGGCCCAAGCGCTCGGTTAAACGGTCCAGGAGCGTCTCTCCTGGGGGCGATGGGCTTCGGGGTGCACACAACATCTTACGCAAAGAGACAGGCGCCTGTCTCAGCTTTCCTATCCCAAACTCAGGTTAATTCATAGGACCAGCAGAATTGTGGGTATGAGAGCCGGAATCCCTCGGCTTTCGAGCCGTGGGGAGCTTCAAACTGCATCTGGCCTTGGCGGATAAGGTCACGTTGTTGAAGGCAAAAGGATTTCACCATGGACATTCGTCATTTATCGTTTCATGTTCGGATTGCCGCGCTTCTGCTGGGGATGCTGATGGGCTCCGCCTGTACGCCCAAGCCCGTCGCGACGATTCAGAAGTCGCCTACCCACCCAATCACGTCTTGGGTATCGTTTGATGAAGTGTTGCAATTGTTGCGCTCCCGGCCTTACGACCCGGCCCACCTGCCCTTGAAGTCGATTCCCGCCGCGGATATGGGCAGCCCGGAAATGCTCCGGGACGCTGGCCGAACCCTGGATTCCAGCGCCGACATCCTGCCCCCGTTTCGGCGCCTGCTGCACCCGAACGGCGTGTGCCTTGCAGGGGAATGGATCATCGACCGCGAGAACCCGTATTCCGGGCTGTTCAAGGCAGGTTCGCGGTTTCCCCTGGTGGCCCGCCTCTCGCCGTCCAACGATGCCGTCGCCCCCCACCGGTTGCATGTCATGTCCATCGGCTTGGTCGGCAAGGTGTTTCCCGCCCAGGATCGGCGCACCCCGGTCCAAACCGCCAATTTCATCACCCAGACCGATATCGGCGGCTATATCAGCCCCAAATCGAAGATCCTGTATTCAGGCTTGGTTCTGACCAATGCGCCCGACGTGACGGCGGCCAACCGCGGACTCGATCTCCCGGGATTCGCCCGCTTGGGGAAGATCTTTGATCGCGTCGATGTGATGAAAACCGAACGACAACTGTACCCGCTGGCGGAAGCTTATCGATCCGGTGAGCCGACCCGGACGCCGAAGTTCCTGAAACTCACCCTGCATCCCGCTCTGGAGACGCCGGATGACGGATCGGGTCAGGATGTGCGGCTGGAGGTCTGGCAGCAGGTCAGGCAGAAGAGTCCCCTGGTTTACGATATCACCGTCAGCGATCGAGGCGAGACGGTGGGACCGGATTTCCTGCGCAGAAGTCGCGTGCACTGGGAGGTGGCTCCGATCGGCCGGCTCGTGTTCACGGAGGCCATCCTGTCTAAGGCCTGTGATGATCAAATCCATTTCCAGCATCCCGCCTGGCGGGAGGACGTGAATGACCCCGGTTCGAGCGTACGCGCCAGGAACGGGGTAGCCTTCGGTCAGCCCTTGGTGGTGGATCAAGTGGCGATTGGCGGCGAGCTCCTGAGCCCGAGCCCGGTCAGCCGCGTCTTTTCCGAACTCAATAACATTACCGCCTGGCCCACCTGGATGCCGGATCATTTGGTCAGCGCGGCCACGGAGAGTCCTCAAGCAGGCTTCTATCATTTGACTTTCAATGTTGAGGGTCAAGTCGTCCAAGCGCTCTGTAAACATGACGCCTTGCACGATGCCGCCGTATCCCTCCATTGTCGGGGTACCACTCAGACTGCGTTCTTTTTTACCCGCCCTGTCGAACAGGATTTGACCTTTGTCCTCACGGCGATGCCCGACGGGAAGACCCGAATAGCCTGGGGATTAGTACTGAAGTCCAAGCACGGGAGCGAGCTGAGCGACACCCTGCAAAACCGGATTCAGCGGCAGCTGGTGCGCCATTTCAATCAATCCGGGAAGGTTAACGGCGGATAGTTTATCTCCTGCCACGGCGGCAGTTCGCCGAGGCTTTTGAGATTGAAGTAATCCAGGAACTGCCGGGTGGTCGCGAACAGGGTCGGCCGGCCGGGCGCGTCCCGCTGTCCGACGGCGCGAATCCAGCCCCGCTCCAGCAAGGTGTCGATGATGGACGCGCCCGCGGCGACGCCGCGGATGTCCTCGACATCACCGCGGGTGGCCGGCTGCCGGTAGGCGATGATGCTCAGGGTTTCCAGCAAGGCTCTGGAATAGCGGTCCCCCCGCGCCTCGAAAAGGCGCGACAGCCAGGGCGAGAATGCTTGCCGGACCTGAAGGCGGTAGCCGCTGGCGACCTGTATCAGTTCGATCGGCCGCGACCGGCAATCCTCGGCCAATTCGGTCAACGCCCGCCGGAAGTCCCCGGGCGGCGGGCGCTCGGCCTCGCCGAACAGGTTCTCCAGGTCGGCAGGCTCAGGGGCCGGCCCGCCGCGAGCAGGGCCGCCTCGAGGATGGATGTGAGGGGCGGGTCGGCGGGCGCGAAATCGTGGCTGGCCATGATGAGCGTTACCTTGGGATCGAACGATCGGAAGCTCCCCAACTCTTGGCCGGCCGCCAGAATTCGGGGACGCTGGCCTGAGTCAATCGCCGTTCATTAGCTTGGCGAAACGCCGGTCGAGCCTCCGTCGCCGGCGCCGGCCGGCCGCCCCGCCAAGGAGAACCACGAAGCTCAATGGCAGGGCTATCCAAAAGATCGTCTTGGCGGCCCAGACCAGCCAATCGACAAACAGCGCCTTGCCGTCCTCGCCGAACGAATGAACGGCGAAAACGTAGAGCGCCCCGAGCAGCGCCAGATATAGAACAAACAAGGAGAGCCCGAACGATAAGGTCTCTCTGAGCATAGGGTCTTTGAGCATAAGATTTCGTCTCGCCTCGCGCGGCTTTCAGCCATGTCCCAATTCTGTCGCGGAGCCGTGAGAATGCAACCTCGGCTAAACTGGAAACGGGGGACAAGCCGCGGGGGGATGCAGCGGTGGCTTGGAAGCGAGCGGCGCTGATTATGGGTGTCCTGGTATCGGTCGAGAGCCTGGCGGCCGATCCAGACCGGTCGGAAAACGATTGCCCTGACCGAGGTCAATGGGAGCGGATCGCGGCCTTGCAGCGCCGATAGCCGAAGGACGCGCTCCTCAACCGGACCTATGCGCTCCGGATCGGCATTTGCCGCCTGATCGACGAGGGTCGGCTCGACCTGGAGGATGGCATCCGGTTGTTCGACCTGGAGCGGCGCCGGGCGATCATGGAGCGGCTGGAAGAGAGAGCGGCCAGAAAACGGCCGAAGCCGCTCCCGGACCAGGACATTGAGCCGGTCGGCGGCGGCCCGGAGGCCATTATTCGTTTAGAATTTGAACATGCTTACCATTCTGAACAACGACTTGAAGCCCCACCATCCCGATATTTCAAGTGCTTGCAGGTTCCTGCGGGTGATTTTAAAGTCCGTAAAAACCTTCTTGCGACAGGATCATGAACCATCAACGCCGAAAACTACTTCTGACCGGAGCCTCCCTCGTCAGCCTCGCTGTGGTACCTCTTCCTATCCCCGCGAAGCGCTTCGGGCCGGATGACTTCATCGCCTTATCCGCGCGGCTGACCGGGCGGCCATCCGCGGATTTCGACGCGCAGGTCGCGGCGCGGATTCTGGCAGCCTTTCGAGGCCGCGGACTCCTTCCGCAGTTGATCACACTGGCCGCCGGCAGGCGTACCGATGGAACCCTTGCCCGAGAAATCGTTACCGCCTGGTACACGGGGATCTGTCAGACGGCAGAGGGCCCCACCTTGGTGGCGTTCGAGAAGGCCATCGTCTTTACGGGAAGCTCCGCTCTACACGCTCCCGGAACCTGCGGAGGAGCGTTCGGCGACTGGTCGGTGCCACCCTCGGCCTGAGCGGTGACCGCCATCATCGAAACAGAGGTAGTTATCGTGGGTGCGGGTGTCGCGGGTGCCCTCCTGGCCGAAAAGCTGGCCCTATCCGGCGTCAAGGTGGCCCTCCTGGAGGCAGGGCCATCCGTGGCACGGGAAGACGCGGTGCGCAAATTTCGGGAATCATTGGTTAAGGTGCCCGAATGTGCGTACCCCCGCACGCCAGAAGCCATGTTTCCGGTGACGGATCGCCTCACGGACTGGTATCGCCAGTCCGGTCCGGACCCGTTCCGGAGCACCTACCTTAAAGTCGTTGGCGGGACGACCTGGCACTGGCTAGGCACCTGCCTGCGTTACCTACCCAACGACTTCCGGCTGAAAACGCTGTACAGGCGCGGCATCGACTGGCCATTTGGCTATACCGAACTGGAATCCTATTACGGTCAGGCCGAACAGGAACTCGGAGTCGCGGGCGATTCCTCGGAGGATCTGGGTTCGCCCCGGAGCACGGCATTCCCAATGCCACCTATACCCCAGACTTACCTGGACACAGTATTGACGGCGAAGCTCGATGGTTCCCCCTACCAGGTGCGTTCGAGCCCGCAGGCCCGCAATTCCGTATTGCGTGAGCAGCGCCCGGCCTGCTGCGGGAGTGCCAGTTGCATTCCCGTTTGTCCGGTGCAGGCCAAGTACGACGCGACCGTACACGTCACCAGAGCGATGAAAGCCGGGGCCGTGCTCCACGAGCGCACCACCGCAGTGAGGCTCGCGCTGGACCGACAGGACCGGATCGCCGCCCTTCACCTCAGGCATGGCGACGGCTCCCCGAGCCTCGCCCGCGCAAGAGTTTTCGTGCTGGCTTGCCACGCAGTCGAAACTCCTAGGCTGCTCCTGGCCTCGGCCGGGGAGGACGCTCCCACCGGCGTCGCCAACCGGTCGGACCAGGTGGGGCGAAACCTGATGGACCATCCAGTGCAGTTGTCCTGGGCCCTTGCCGCCGAGCCGGTATATCCATACCGCGGGCCCATTTCCACGTCTGGTATCGAGAACCTCAGGGACGGGCCTTTTCGCCGTCACCGAGGTGCGTTTCGGATTCAGATCAGCAATGACGGCTGGTCATGGCCGACCGGGGGCGTTATCACCACGGCCGGAGAGTTGGCCGGTCAGGGATTGCGCGGCCGAGCACTCGATGCGCGCATCTGGGCCGAAACCTCCCGCCATTTGCAACTGGCAGCGTTGATCGAACAGGACCCCGATCCGGCCAACCGAATCACCCTGGATGAACACGTACGGGATGTCCATGGCGTGCCATTGCCCCGCATCACCTACCGCCTCGGTAACTACGTGAGGGACGGACTCGCCGCGGCCGCGGCGGTGCATCAGGATATCTTCCAGCGTCTCGGCGCTAGCCACATCCACCACTCGGAGAGCCCTCAGGGGGCCGGGCACATTATCGGCACCACCCGCATGGGCCAGGATCCCCGGACCTCGGTGGTCGGACCCGAGCTCCGAAGCCACGATCATTCCAACCTGTTCATTGTCGGCGCCGGCGTCTTTCCGACCAGCGGAACCGCCAACCCCACCTTGACCATCGCCGCGCTGAGCCTCCGCCTCGCAGCAGCCATCCGTGAGCGACTCTATCAGAGGTGAGAACCGTGGTGGGGACAATGACTTGCGGACCTTGGCGATCCCTCAGAACGCTGATTATGCTGGGGCAAATGCAGGGTCTGCCAATTGGTTCAGACCCAATCGTGACACTGCGTTGAAAGTGAAAAGCTCAGGGAGCTTGAGTCGTAGCCCATAACTCGACGTGGTAGCCTAAGCCTTTCAGCCGTCGAACCGAGCGTCGCTCGACCGCTTGCCGGTCACGCTCGCCAAAGTAGTTAGGCCCCAGGTCCTCATAGGGAACTTGGCGTGTCAGGACGTGATAGACCCTGACCCGAAT
>CADDYU010000241.1 GCA_902810705.1 Methylococcaceae bacterium | reverse complement strand
GCGAACGCGGCGAATCCGAACAAGGTGGCGATCGATAAGCGGGTTTTCATGACAATACTCCTGTGATGTGAGATTTACGGGCGGAAGGGGCCATCCTTGTTTCGGAAGGATGGCCCCGGCGCTCCCAGAGGCGCCGTTTGCAATTAAAAGGGCGATTTCGGCTCCTCGAGGGGTCGGTTCGGTGCTCCCGAACCGATCGTTTGGGAGCGGAAGCGCGTGCTCCATTCCGCGGCTTCTTTATAAAACCACTGGTCTGAACCAATCCTGAACGTGCTCGGGCCCTCGCCATGAAAGGGATTTTTGTGATGCCGGATCGGCAACCGTCGACGGCAAGGTGAATTTTGCTGAGAGCAGGGGTACATTCCTTGGGGGCTTGGCCGTTCCAGTAATGGGGAAAAAGCCGGCTCGAGGCGCGAGTGAAGGAAAGAACCTCAAGCCGGAAAGTCGTAACTACCCAGTGGCCGCACGCATTGCGCGTGCGTCAAAGAAAACGCTAGCAGGTTCCGCGCCATTTAATGCGATAAAGAAAATATGAAAAATCAATGAGCTGGCGAAATTGGCCGGTTTCGACCAGCAGCGAATGGCTCAATTGAACAGGAATGGTTGGGGGTTTGGAACCTAATTACCGGCTCCGGGGCGCTCGCGCGTGCGGCTGGCTTTCCAGCGGTTCCCGAAAATGTTGCTGAATCGAAGCCTCGTACCACGCCCGTGAGCGATTGGCGATTTGGGCCACGGCCAGCATCACCGGCACCTCGATCAAAACGCCAACCACCGTGGTCAACGCGGCGCCGGATTCGAGACCGAACGGGCTGATGGCGGTGGCGACCGCCAGCTCGAAGAAGTTGCTGGCGCCGATGAGGCTGGACGGAGCCGCCACGCGATGAGCGACGCCCAGCCGCCAGTTCAGGAGATAGGTCAGGCCGGCGTTCATAAACACCTGAATGAGGATCGGCACCGCCAAAAGCGCTATGACGAGCGCTCGGCGAACGATGGCTCCAGCTTGGAAGATGAACAGCAGCACCAAGGTCGCGAGCAGCGCGACGACGGAAAAGGGGCCGATGCGCGACAGTATCGCCTGAAGCGCGGTCTCGCCCTCCGGAGCAGGCCGGCGACGTAGTAGCTATCGATCTGGTCCTGCGGCAGCCAGGGCGCGATCAGGTGACGGATGAACACTCAGGCCAGGAGCGCCCTCGAAAACGGCTTGACCGTCCAGTTGACGGATAGCATCACGCCGATTCCTTTCCAATGCTCCGCGACCCGGCGCAGCGGCCGAAGTCGATCTTGAGCAGCATGGGAACGATCATCACCCAGATCAGCAGGCCCACGGGAATGTGGACCCGCGCGATTTCCAATTGGCCGATGAGCTGGAATATCACCGGGAAAGCTTGTGCCAGGCCGATTCCGGCGGCGATGCAAAGCAGAACTCAAAGCGTCAGATAGCGCTCGAAAAGTCCCAAGGGCGGGTGCTCGGCCATTTCACGCGGCTCCGTCTTGACCAATCTTCCGCACCTGCTGTTCCAGGGCGAGCCGATCGAGGCTTTCATGATTCAGGATCGTGAACAGCCCGATGCGACGCTCCAGGAGACTGAACGCCTTGGCGAAGGCCAGCCTTTTTTCGCCGTCCGAACCCTCCGCCGCCGCAGGGTCGGGCACACCCCAATGCGCCGTAATGGGATGCCCAGGCCAAATCGGGCAGGTTTCTCCGGCGGCGTTGTCGCAGACCGTGAAAATGAAATCCATCACCGGCGCGCCCGGCTGGGCAAACTCGTCCCAGCTTTTGCTGCGCAATCCTGCCGTCGGGATGCCCTCCTGCTTCAGTTTTTCCAGGGCGAGCGGATTGACTTGTCCCGTGGGAAAGCTGCCGGCGCTGTAGGCCCGGAAGCGGTCTTGGCCCAGGTGATTGAGCAGGGCCTCCGCCATGACGCTGCGGGCGGAATTGCCCGTGCAGAGGAATAGAACGTTGTAGATTTTCTCGCTCATGGCGGAGGCTCCTCGACGGATGAACAAACGTTCGATGGATGGGTGGAGCAGGGCGCGCCGCCGCAGCAGTTCTCGGTGAGAAAGGCGATCAGGGCGTTCATGGTCTCGAAGTTGGCCGAATAGATCACGAACCGCCCGTCCTGCCGGGAAGTCACGAGATGGGCGTGCGCCAGTTCCTTCAGATGAAAGGACAGAGAGGAGGGAGGAATATCCAGCGCTGCTCCGATCTTGCCCACGGACAGGCCGCCGGGACCGGCCTGCACCAGCAGGCGGAAAATGGCGAGCCGGGATTCCTGGGCCAGCGCGGCGAGCGCGGCGATGGTGGTTTTTATTTCCATAATTCGATTATGGTTGGATAATTGGATTGATGCAAGCCGGCTAGTGGCAATTGCCGAATCGGCGCGGGATGCTTACCCTCGTGCTCCAAAATCATCGAGAATACCTGCGCCTCATGTTGCTAGAACCGTCCCTGCTGTCCGCCCTGGAGACCCCGGCATTCATCTACCGGGAGGCTGAAATCTTCCGCCGGCTCGATTTGCTGTCCATGGTCCGGGAACGGTCCGGCGGACGGATCCTGTACTCGGTCAAGGCCTTGCCGTTTACCGGCGTGCTGGATTTGATCCGTCCCCATGTCGACGGTTTTGCGGTGAGCTCCCTGTTCGAAGCGCGCCTCGCGTCCGAAGTGTTGCGGCTCGGCGGCGGGGCCGGCTCGCTGCACATCACCACGCCCGGCCTCCGAGCCCGCGAAATCGAGGAACTGGCCGGCCTCTGCGGCGCCATCAGCTTCAATTCCCTCGAACAATTCCGCCGGTTGCAGCCCCGGCTCGAAGATCGGGCCTCGGCTGGAATTCGGGTCAACCCGGGGCTCTCGTTCTTAAATGATCCGCGCTACGATCCATGCCGGCCCTTCTCCAAGCTGGGAGTTCCCCTTGACGATCTGGCCAGGGCTCTGGCGGAGGATACCGGCTTGGCGGACCGCATCGAAGGGCTCCATTTCCACACTCTCTTCGAATCGCGTTCCCTCGCGCCCCTCGGGCTCACGCTGGAGAAGATCGAGAGAATCTTGGGCCCGGCGATGGACGGGCTGCGCTGGATCAACCTGGGCGGCGGCCATTTGCTGGAAAGCTCGGACGAGGCCTGGGAATTGGCCGGGATGATCCAAGACTTGCGGGCGCGCCGCCGGGTGAAGGTCTTTATCGAGCCGGGCAAAGCCATGGTCGGCAAGGCCGGGTCGCTCGTAACGAGCGTGATCGACCGATTCGAGCGGGACGGTAAGGCGGTCGCCGTGCTGGACAGCGGGGTCCACCATCTGCCCGAAGTGTTCGAGTATCAGAAAACCCCAAGCGTGGCGGAGCATCGTTCCGATGGACCGTTCGAGTGTCTGCTGGCAGGTTGCACCTGCCTGGCCGGGGACGTATTCGGCGAGTATCGATTTGCGGCGCCCTTGAAAATAGGCGACAAGCTGGTGTTCGAGAACGTCGGCGCCTATTCCCTCATCAAGGCCAGCCGCTTCAACGGCTATGACTTGCCGGCGATTTACATCCTCGGAACGGATGGGCGAATGGGGCTGACGAAACGCTTCGGCTACGAGGATTATCGGCGGCAGTGGACGGCCGAGAGCCTATAAAAAGCCAAGCCAGACGCTCTTTCGCAGACCCCGACGCGGCGGAGCTTGCCGCTGATAAGGCGAGCCGTTAAATTCGTGCCTCGTGGACCTCCAAGAGGCCGGTCTGCCGTCCATTCGTCTCCAATGCCGTTAGGAAATCATGGAATGTTCATCGCTTAACCGTTTCGTGGCGTTCGTGGTTGCCCTGGCCCTTCTCGCCGGCTGCGCCGGCACGCCGAAGCGCAAGCTCAGGGGACGGGCGCAGATTAGCCCGGTCGTACGATACGCTCTCAGCCTACAAGGCGCGCCATACCGCTGGGGCAAGGCCTCACCGGGCGAGGGATTCGATTGCAGCGGTTTCGTCAAGCATGTCTACGGGCGCCACGGCATCCGCCTTCCCCGCACCGCTTATCAGATGGCGACGGCCTTGCCGCCTGTCGATAGCCGCTACCGCCGGCCAGGCGACCTGGTGTTTTTCAATACCACTGGCGAACCCTATTCCCACGTCGGCATCTACATAGGCGATAACGCCTTTGTCCATTCCAGCAGCGCCCGGGGGGAAGTCATCGTCTCCAGCCTGGACAAGCCCTATTGGTGGGAGCATTTTCTAGGCGTTCGGCGGCCGAGCCTGCTGGATCGCTGGCTAGGATCGGCGGGCAACGACTAAGAAGTGGTAACAATCCCTTTACCGGATATGCGCGCCCACCCAAGCGCCGTTGCGAACCCCTGATTGCTGCAAGGAGCCCATTTATGAAAGCCATTCTGATGACCCAGCCGGGTGCGCCGGATTTGTTGGAGCTTCGGGACATTCCCGAACCCTCGATCACCTCGCCCACGCAGATCAAAGTCCGGCTCCGGGCGGCCGGAGTCAATCCCATTGACACAAAGCTCCGCCGGAACGGCCTGCTCTACGAAAACGGCTTGCCGGCGGTCCTGGGCTGCGACGGCGCCGGAGAAGTGGTCGAAACGGGCTCCGACGTGAGCCGTTTTAAGGTCGGCGATCGGGTGTGGTTCTGCCATGGTGGACTGGGCGGTGATCCGGGCAATTACGCCCAATACAACGTGCTGGACGAGCGCTGGGCCGCGCCCATGCCGAAACGGCTGAGTTTCGAGCAGGCGGCGGGTGGCCCCTTGGTACTCATCACCGCTTGGGGCATGCTGTTCGACCGCGGCCGCCTGCAATCCGGGCACACGGTGCTGATCCACGCCGGTGCGGGCGGGGTCGGGCATGTGGGACTGCAACTGGCGAAGCTCCAGGGGGCGCGAGTCCTGACGACCGTCGGCTCGGACACCAATGCCGATCTCGCCAGGGGCTGGGGAGCGGACGAGGTCATCAACTACCGGCAGCAGGATTTCGCAGAGGCCGCCAACGAGCTGACCTCCGGGACGGGCGCCGACTTGGTCGTGGACAGCGTCGGGCCGGAGGTCTTCGCGCGAAGCATCGCCTGCACCGCGCATTTCGGCGACCTGGTGACCTTGCTCGATCCCGGTGAGATTTCCTTGAAAGAAGCCCGCGTACGCAATCTACGCATCGGTTTCGAGCTGATGCTGACGCCGATATTGCGAAAGCTCGATGCGGCCCGCGACCATCATGTGGAAATCTTGAAGCAGTGCGGCGAATGGATCGACCAGGGCCGGCTGGAAATCCACGTCAGCCACGTCTTCCCACTGGAAAAGGTCGCCGGAGCGCATATTCAGCTTGAAACGGGGCACACGGTGGGGAAAGTGGTCTTGAAGATCGATTGAGAGCGCGTCAAACCTTCACGGATCGACCCGTCGGCTTGGGGGAGCGTTTAATCGCAAGTACGGCATCCAGGGCAGATCTCGATGCCGGAATCGACGCCCATCGGCTTTAGTTGGCGGCGACCTGGGCGCGCTGACAGGCTCGATGATTGAGCCTGTGCGCGACCCATCCCTAAGACCCGAATTTGCTTTCGTCCATCACCTCGGCTGGATTTCACTTGGCGGCGACTTTGAAAGCACCCTTAACCCTATCTCCCCTTATTGTGGCTTGATGCGCTATTTTGGGGCAGGCTGACGCGCTCACGGGCTCAATTGTCGCAATCAAGCCAGCTCATGAGACAGGCGGGACTCGCGAAGCTCTTGATTCTGCTCAGCGCAAGGAAAATCGTTCGAGAGACGGCACGCTGTTTGCAAATTTTAACTTACTGTTGGAACAAGCTTCCTCAGGCCAAGAAGTCCCAACGGACGGGACAGTGGGCTCTCGGCCGGCGGCACGCGAGAAAACATCTCGGAGGGGAAGGGACGGAATCGTCGGAAAACGGAAGCAGGAATTAGCCTGGCGGGCCGACCGCCAAATCCGCCTTTTCGATGTTCTGGCCGATTCTAGAACCGGTTATCCCTAGAGGCTGTTGTGAACTTTTTCTGAGGCAGGAGTCAGGAGTAGGCATGACTACTCCGACTTCCCGAAAACCGTATCCGAGCGATGTGTCTGACGACGAGTGGGCGTTTGTTGCCCCTTATC
>CADDYU010000240.1 GCA_902810705.1 Methylococcaceae bacterium | reverse complement strand
AGGCTAAGTGGAAAACGATGTGGGATTGCACAGACAGCCAGGAGGTTGGCTTAGAAGCAGCCACCCTTGAAAGAGTGCGTAATAGCTCACTGGTCGAGTGATCCTGCGCGGACAATGTAACGGGGCTCAAGCCTCGAGCCGAAGCTACGGATTTCAGCGCAAGCTGGAGTGGTAGGGGAGCGTCGTTCTCTGGCGTGAAGCGGCGGTGTGAACCGTCGTGGACCGTGGACGAGTGCGAATGCCGGCATGAGTAGCGAGAGAGGGGTGAGAAACCCCTCCGCCGAAAGCCCAAGGGTTCCTGGGGAAGGCTAATCCGCCCAGGGTAAGTCGGGAGCTAAGGCGAGGCCGCAAGGCGTAGTCGATGCACAACTGGTTGATATTCCAGTACCACCGTGTCCGCGCCCATCCCAATCCTGGGTTGCTAAGGGGCTGTCTCTTCGGAGACGAACCGATCCACCCAGGGGCGGGCAGCAAAGGGGGGACGCAGGAGGGTAGGTGAACCCGGGCGTTGGTTGTCCCGGGGTAAGCGTGTAGGGGGAGGTCCAGGCAAATCCGGCCCTCATAACTCCGAGACGCGATGCCGAGCCGTTTTAGGCGAAGTCACTGATCCCATGCTGCCGAGAAAAGCCTCTAGCGAGTGGTCACGGTGCCCGTACCCCAAACCGACGCAGGTGGGCAGGTAGAGAATACCAAGGCGATCGGGAGAACGGTGGTTAAGGAACTCGGCAAAATACCTCCGTAACTTCGGGAGAAGGAGGGCCCCGGTAGGGTGTAGGACTTTGCGTCCGAAGCCCGATGGGGTTGCAAAAAGCAGGGGAAAGCGACTGTTTACTAAAAACACAGCAGCGTGCGAAGCCGTAAGGCGATGTATACGCTGTGACGCCTGCCCGGTGCCGGAAGGTTACGGGGAAGGGTTAGCTCCTTCGGGAGCGAAGCTCTGAACCTAAGCCCCGGTAAACGGCGGCCGTAACTATAACGGTTAACACAATGGCCGTTTTCAAACTTGGCTGTATGCTGGAACCTCCGAGTATCCGGCGGTACTCGTTCTTGCCATACCCCCTCCATAGGGTTGTGGCATGAGCAGTGAAAATCCGTCCGGTGCGGACAATCAGCAGGAAACCAAGAGTCCGAGGACCGAGCTCGATCCTCATTGGGTCGTGGGTTTCGTCGATGGAGAAGGTTGCTTCTCCGTCTCGATTCACCAGAACCCATACGTGCGGCGGACGAGGGGCTGGCACATTCAGCCGCTCTTCCACGTCTACCAGCACGAGTTATCGGGCGGTGCTCGACGAGTTGTCTCGTTCTTTGGGTGCGGCCGCGTACGGCCGAAGGGCCCGAAGAGCAGCGTGTTGACCTACGCGGTCAGTTCGCTACGAGACTTGGAGGAGCGCATCCTCCCGTTCTTCGAGTGCCATCCGCTGATCATCAAGCGTGACGACTTCCAGCGCTTTGCCGCCATTGTGCGAGCGATCCGCCGGAAGGAGCACCTCGAGAGCAGCGGTTTCGAGCGAGTCGTGCGGCTGGCCTTCGCAATGAATGCGAACGGCAAGCAGCGGGCCCGCACCCTCGAGCAGATCCTCTCGGGATCCTCAGAGACTGCACGCCAAGCGCCGCTCCTCTGAGCGGTGAAGATACAGTCCGAGCCTCATGGCGACATGGGGAGTCAGGCAGAAATGACCTGGCCACCCGTTCTTCGGAACGGGGAGTAACAACACTGCCTAAGGTAGGAAATCCTGGAACGTGCTCCGGGTCTGCCCCTCGCAGGAGTGATCCTGCGAGTGCAGCTGGCTATTTGCTGGAAACCCCGAGTATCCGGCGGTACTCGTCCTTCACGGGACAGTGACAATCCGACGGTGCGGGCAATCAGCAGGAAAGGCCAGACATTGAGCGATGAGCCGTCGACAAGCGTTCATCGAGTCACTCGGTGGCTGGAATCCTCAGAGGCCATACGCCAGCCAACTGACGTTCGACGCGTCAGTTGAAGATATGGTCCTAACCCCATGGCGACATGGGGATCGATTAGAGCGAAATTCCTTGTCGGGTAAGTTCCGACCTGCACGAATGGCGTAACGACTTTCCTACTGTCTCAACCACCGACCCGGCGAAATTGAAGTCCGAGTAAAGATGCTCGGTAGCTGCGACAAGACGGAAAGACCCCGTGGACCTTTACTACAGCTTGATATTGGGTCTTGGTACGCGTTGTGTAGGATAGGTGGGAGCCTGGGAAGCATTGGCGCCAGCCAGTGTGGAGGCAACCTTGAAATACCACCCTGCGTGTGCCGGGGCTCTAACCCAGACCCGTCATCCGGGTCGGGGACAGTGGCAGGCGGGTAGTTTGACTGGGGCGGTCACCTCCTAAAAGGTAACGGAGGTGCCCAAAGGTTCCCTCAGACTGGTTGGCAATCAGTCGTCGAGTGCAATGACACAAGGGAGCTTGACTGCGAGACAAACACGTCAAGCAGGTGCGAAAGCAGGGCATAGTGATCCGGCGGTTGCGTGTGGAAGCGCCGTCGCTCAACGGATAAAAGGTACCCCGGGGATAACAGGCTCATCTTCCCCAAGAGTCCATATCGACGGGAAGGTTTGGCACCTCGATGTCGGCTCATCGCATCCTGGGGCTGTAGCAGGTCCCAAGGGTTGGGCTGTTCGCCCATTAAAGCGGTACGCGAGCTGGGTTTAGAACGTCGTGAGACAGTGAATTCGAATCCGCGCTGTCTATAAATTCGGCTATATGCTGGAAACTCCGAAGTATCCGGCGGTACTCGTTCATGTCACACCCTCTCCGTAGGGTGGAGATGTGGGCAGTGACAATCCGACCGGTGCGGACAATCAGCAGGAAAGACTGGACCCCCACATCGCCGGCTACGTCGACGGAGAAGGCACGTTCCACGTCGCTGTTCAGCGGAGCCCCATGACCAGATCTGGCTATCAGCTGGTCCCGGAGTTCCACGTCAGCCAACGGCTTGGCTGCGGACACATACGTGAGAACCACCGCGGCTCGATGGACACCACCTTGGTGTTCGTCGTCCGCAACAGAGGTGACCTCATGCAACGGGTGATCCCCTTCTTCGAGGCGCAGCCGCTCTTGAGCTCCAAGCAGCAGGAGTTCGTCGTCTTCGCCCGTATCGCGCGGGCAATGGCGAACAAGGAACATCTGCAGCCTGCGGGCCTCGAGGCACTAACGGCACTCGCCCTCGCCATGAACGGTGGTGGGCGTTACCGACGAGTGCACAGATGGAGCGGTCCAGAATCCTCAGAGACCATATGCCGAACACCGGAATGATGCCCGGTGAAGAGATGGTCCGATCTGCATGGCGACATGCAGAGTCAGGCAGAAATGACCTGGCCCTCGATCAGGCAGTATTGATCGGGAGTAACAACAATGTCGGTCCCTATCTGTCGCAGCCGTAGGAGATCTGAGGAAGGCTGTCCCTAGTACGAGAGGACCGGGACGGACGCAGCTCTCGTGTGCCAGTTGTCCTGCCAAGGGCACGGCTGGTTAGCGACCTGCGGAAGAGATAAGTGCTGAAAGCATCTAAGTACGAAGCTCGTTCCAAGATGAGATCTCCCACAGGGTCAACCTGGTAAGGCCCGTGGCCAGATGACCACGTTGATAGGCCGGAGGTGTACGCACAGCAATGTGTTCAGCCGACCGGTACTAATCGGCCGAGGGCTTGGGACAATCATGCCCGTGCTCGCTATGGAGTACTCGAGGGACAACCCTCGATTGACAAAACAACACCGAGATTTCCGGTGGCCATAGCGGCGGAGTCACACCCGTTCCCATTCCGAACACGGAAGTTAAGCCCGCCAGCGCCGATGGTACTTGGGGGGAGGCCCCCTGGGAGAGTAGGTCGCCGCCGGATTTTTCTTAATGAGAAGAGGCCCTTCGGGGCCTCTTCTCTCGTTATGGGTATGGTTCTGCCATGCCGTCGGGTCGGAAGTGGGGTGGTGTGGCCCGACGAGGGGCGGGCAAGGTCGACCCCAACAAGCCGCCGCCCCAGGCTCGAGGCGGCCGCAAGCCACCCGCCCGGGAGCGCCGGGAGCCCAAAGAGCTGGGTCCACCGCCGGCGTGGGAGCCCGAGCAGTGGATCGAGGAGCCCGCCGGCAAGCCGATGCGGGCGGCCGCTACCGGGGCGGTCAAGCGCGGCGAGCGGGACGAGCGGGGCGAGCGGGCCAAGAAGCCCAACAAGACAGCGCCCGGCCGGCCCCGCCGGTCGGCGCCGACGGGCGTCGCCGAGGAGATCACCGCCGCCGTCGGAAAGGGCCAGGCCGCCCGGGTCGAACAGCAACTGATGGAAGCCGCCAAAGCCTTCGAGCGGGAGCGCTACAAGGACGCCGACAAGCTCCTCAAGCCGCTGGCCGAGCGGGCCGCCGAGGTGTCCGCCGTCCGCGAGCTCTACGGCCTGAATCTGTACCGCCTCGGCCGCTGGAGGGAGGCGGCCAAGCAGCTCGAGGCCTTCCGCCACCTGACAGGCTCGGTCGAACAGAACCCGGTCCTCGCCGACAGCTACAGGGCCCTCGGGCGCCACGCCAAGGCCGACCAGCTCTGGGACGAACTGCGGACCGCCGACGCGCCCGGTGAGCTCGTCACCGAAGGTCGCATCGTCGCCGCCGGATCCCTCGCCGACCGGGGCGACATCGGACGCGCCATCCAAATCCTCGAGAAGGGCCCGGTCCAGGTCAGGCGGCCCAAGGCCCATCACCTCCGCCTCTGGTACGCCCTCGCCGACCTCTATGAACGCGCAGGCGACGCGCCCAGGGCCCGCGAGCTGTTCAAGCGGATCGTCGCCAGCGAACCGGATTTCGCCGACGCCGCCGAGCGCCTCGCTGGCCTCGGGTGACCAGCTATGCGGGCAGTGTCGGCTGGTAGTGGACGACCTTGGTGGCGGTGAGCTCGTCGAGGAGCTGGGGGCCGTAGCCGAAGCCGATGCCGCTGGACCGGTGCGGCGTCGCCGAGCCGCCCGGTGCGCCACCGAAGGCGGCGTTGATCTTGACGGTCCCCACGTCGAGGGCCCGCCACGCGTACTGCGCCCGGTCCTCTGACGCCGTGAGCACCACGGCGGCCAGCCCGTAGTCGCCGCCGTTGGCCGCCTCGATGGCCTCGGCGAAGGAGCCGACCACGCGCACGGGCGCCACCGGTCCGAACGTCTCCTCGCGCATCACGGCCATGTCGTCACGGACGTCGGCGAGCACCGTGGCCGGGTAGAAGAACCCGGGACCGCCCGGCACGGCGCCTCCCGCGAGACACCGGGCGCCGTTGTCGACCGCAGAGGTGACGTGCCTGTGCACGCGAGCCCGCAGATCGGCGTCGATCAACGGTCCGAGCGTCGTCGCCGGGTCCATGCCGTTGCCCATGCGAAGGGCGTTGGCCCGCAGGACGAGCTCGTCCAGGAACGAAGCTGCCACGGCCTCGTGGACGTAGATCCGTTCGACCGACGTGCAGATCTGACCAGCGTTGGCGAAGGCGCCGACCGCCGCCTGCAACGCCGCCCACGCCGGGTCGACGCCCTCGTCGACGACCATGGCGTCCTTGCCGCCCAGCTCGAGCACCGCCTTCTTGAGCTGGCGGCCGCACGCCTCGGCGATGGCGCGACCGGTGGCGATCGATCCTGTGTGGGCGACGACGGCCACGTCGGGGTGGTTGACGAGCGGCCAGCCCGCCCGGGAGTCGCCGAGGACGACGTTGAGCACGCCGGGCGGCAGGTCCTCGAAACAGGCCGCCAGCTGCAACGCGGACAACGGCGTCTTCTCCGAGGGTTTGAGGACGACGGTGTTCCCGGTGACCAACGCCGCGCCGACCAGCCCACACGCGATGGCGACCGGGTCGTTCCACGGCACGATGACGGCGGCGACACCCAGTGGTTCGTGGACCATGACGTCGAGTGCCTCCCAGGCGCCACAGAGCGACCGCACCCGGTGCACCGGACCGAGCTCGCCGTACTGCTCGAGCGTCGACGCGCCCGCCTCGATGCCGCCCCGCGACTCGGCGAGCGGCTTGCCGTTCTCGATCGTCTGCCACTCGGCGATCTCATCGAGGCGTGCGCGCAGGCGACGGGCCGCCGCCTTCACTAGGG
>CADDYU010000239.1 GCA_902810705.1 Methylococcaceae bacterium | reverse complement strand
TGCGAAATGAGTTCTGTTCACCCGAGCGAAGGCGGCACCTGCACCGTGCGGAGCGCGGACGGCTTTTCGGGCGGGTTCACCGGCGGCGCTACGATTTCAACCGCGCTGGCCGGCAGCGTGAGCCGCACGGCAAAGTCGCCGCCCGCCGTCGTCTCAACGGTGATTTCGCCGCCCAGCAAACGCACCAGCCGCTGGGTAAGAGACAAGCCCAGGCCACAATGTACGCCGGTTTGCGACCTGCTGACATCGCCGCGCCAGAAGCGATCAAAGACATGCACGGTGTCTGAAGCGGCGACTGCGCTGCCACTGTTGACGATCTCGACCAGCAGGAGCTTCTCGCGTCGTGCCGTGCTGATGCGGATCCGTCCGCGTTCGTTCGCATAAGACACGGCGTTATCGAAAAGATTCTGGATCACGATTTGCAGCTTGGGTGGGTCTGCTTCGGCGGCGGAACGATCGACAAGCTGCCATTGGACGTCGAGGCGCCGGGCCTCGGCGCGGTGTTCGAACATGGACCACAAATCTCGGAGCATCGCACCCACATCGACGCGCTGACGCTTGACCGCGAGATGACCGGCATCGGCGCGGCAGAGCATGAGGAGGTTCTCGACCATGGCCTGCATGCGTTCGGCCATGCCGGTGCACTCATCGATCGCAGCCTCGTATTCCGTGGCCTGTCGCGTGCGGGACCGGCAGACCTCCAGCGTCGTGATCAGTCCCGCCAGCGGCGTCCGCAGCTCGTGGGCGACATCGGCCGTAAACGCCGTCTCGCGGGCGAACGCCTTCTGCAGCCGATCGAGCAGGCCGTTCAGCTTCTCGACGATCGGGGCCAGTTCGGTCGGCACGTCGCTGTCCGAAAGCCGATAGGCCAGCTCAAACTCGCGCAGTCCTTCGATTTCCTCGGCCAGGCTTTTCACCGGGCGCACCCCACGGCTGACGACGCGAAGGAGAATGCCGCCCGACAGCAGGATCGCGGTCGAGCAAAGGATCAGCAGCAACCAGCCGAGGTAACCGAGCAGACGCCAGGCATCCCACGGCGTGCCGGCCACCGCGATCGTGCAGGTACGCAGGGGGGCGGCTGATGTCAGCGGGGATGACTGCTCACGTTCGCGATCGGCCCTGGGCGTGAACGTCAGAACGACGGCGCGGCCGTGGCGGGTGCCGGGGAGGACGAGCTTTCCCGCGGTTGCCCGCGCGGCGACGGGCGTGCTGGGAAGATCGGTGCCTCGAAGCGAGTCCGAGCGGCGAAGCACCTGCCCGTCGTCCAGCCAAAGCTCGAAATACTTCGGCCGCTCGCTGGCCGCGAACTCCGGCATTTGCTTCGGGTCGAATTCCGGATGAACGCGACCCTCCCGCTGTTCCGCCGTCGACGCGATCGTCCGCGCCTGAGCCAGTAGCGCCGCGTCATAGTCGGACAGGAGCAGGTGCCACATCGCCGCGTAGACCGATACGCAGAGCAACGCCAGCACGGCGGCGCTGGCGACGGACGTTGCCAGAAGCAACCGAAGCCGCAGGGAGCGGATCATTCGTCGTCTCCCGGCTCGGCGGCGATCTCCGCCAGGATGTACCCCTGCCCTCGCCGCGTGTGGATGAGGCGCGGCCGGTCGGGCCGTTCGATCTTGGACCTCAGGCGCTTGATGTAGACGTCCACCACGTTGCTTTCCGGAAGGGCGTTAAAGTCGTAGACGTGCTGCCACAGTTCATTGCGGGTGACGATGCGGTCGGCGTTCACCGCCAGGAACTCCAGCAGGTCGTATTCGCGTCCGCTGAGCTCGATGGTTTCATCCCCCCGTCGCACGATCCGACGAGACAGGTCGATCTCCAGGTCAGCGATCCGCAGGGTCGTGGTCTTGACCTCGTACTTGCGTCGAATGAGCGCTTTGACCCGCGCCGCCAGCTCGGCGAAGTGAAACGGCTTTACCAGGTAGTCGTCCGCCCCGAGCTCGAGGCCGCGGACTTTGTCGTCCTGCGTGTCCTTGGCAGTCAGGACCAGAATGTGCGATGGGCAGCGGCGGTCGCGCAGCTTCCGCAAGACCGACAGGCCGTCTACCTTCGGCAGCATCAGGTCCAGGATGATCACATCGTGCTCGTCCGCGCGGGCGTGCCACAAGGCCTGCTCCCCATCGCACGCCTCATCCACGGCATAGCCCGCTTCGCGCAGACCTTGTGCCACAGATTTGCGGAGCGGGGGATAATCTTCGACCACCAGAATTCGCATGGTAGCGGCGGCGGCCTCCGAGCAGCCAGGGCCGGCATATCCTACATCCCCACCATGAATCATGAATGACAGGCCCAACCTGTCATTCATGATTCATCGAGCGCCTGTACGTTCACGGTAGGTTCGAATCCGGTCAAGGATCTGTTAGCTGTCCCCACGGACGGAAGGAAGCCATGCGAAGTAAGAACGTCTCCCGATTACTGAAGGAAAAGGACCAACTCCTGGCCGTCGGCGCGCACGACGCGCTAAGCGGCCGGCTGGGCGAGCGGGCCGGGTTCGATGCGATCTGGGCCAGCGGCTTTCAGATCTCCGCCTCGCATGGCGTCCCCGATGCCAATATTCTGGACATGACCGTTCAATTGGAGGCGTCATCCCAGATCGCCGAAGCCGTCAGCGTCCCGGTGATCGCCGATTGTGACAACGGTTATGGCAACGCGGTGAACGCGGCCCACACGGCACGCAAGTTCGCCCGCGCCGGCATCGCCGGAATCTGCATCGAGGACAACATCTTCCCCAAGCGATGCAGCTTCTACGACGGCACCCGGCGCGAATTGGTCTCCGGGGAGGAGCACGCGCTGAAGGTCAAGGCCTGCAAGGACGCCACGGACGGCGATCTATTTGTCATCGCACGCACCGAAGCGCTGATCGCCGGTTACAGCATGGAAGACGCCCTGGAGCGCACCGAAGCCTACGCCAATGGCGGGGCAGACGCCGTTCTGATTCACTCTAAGGAAAAGACGCCCGACCAGATCATCGAGTTTTGCGATCGCTGGTCCGGCAAGGTGCCACTGGTGGTTGTACCGACGACGTACGATACAATCACCGCAGCCGAGTTGGGCAAGCTTGGCTGCCGCATCGTCATCTTCGCCAATCACGGCCTGCGGGCGTCCATCCGCGCTGTCGAACAGGCGTATGCGAAGCTGCTTGCGGCCGGGCGTGCGTCGGTGCTGCGGCAGGACATCGTCAGCCTGCAGGATGTGTTTCAACTGGTCGGCGTGAAGGAGCTGGAAGAGTCCGAACGGAAGTACTTGCCGTCCGCCGACCAGACGGGGGCCGCCGCCGCCCTGTAATTAGAAGAGGATTGGTTAAATGCTCGCACAACGCGCCAAGGCGCTTCAGGGATCGCAAACATCGGGGATGCGCAACCGCGCACGAAGGCTGCGTGCTGCCGGCGTGCAGGTCATCAATTTCGCCGCCGGTGAACTGGACCAGGACACCAGCCCATTCATCAAGGACGGAGCTCGCAAGGCCATTGACGCCGGCAAGACGCAGTACACCGACACGTTGGGGATCAAGGAGCTGCGCGAGCGATGGGCCCAGAAGGTCACTCAGAAGGCCGGGACGCCTTATGCGGTCGAAGAGGTCGGATTCACTTCCGGGGCCAAGCAGGCGCTGTTTAACAGCGTGTTCGTCACGTTCGATGCGGGTAACGAGGTCATCATCCCCGCGCCCTATTGGGTAACGTTTCCCGAGCAGGTGCGACTTGCCGGGGCCACGCCGGTCTTCTTCCCCACTGAGGCCGACGCGTTTCAAATCGACCTCGCCGCCCTGGCCCGGTCGGTCACCCCGCGCACGCGCGGCATCATCCTCAACACGCCGCACAACCCGACGGGCGTCGTGTACAGCCAGGAGGTCCTGCGCGGAATCGCGGAGCTGGCGATCAAGCACGATTTAACGGTCATCTTCGACGAGTGCTACGACGAACTGGTTTACTCACCGGCGACGCACACCAACATCGTGAAGCTCGTGCCGGAAATGAAGGGGCGGACGATCCTCATCGGCTCCTTCTCCAAGACCTATTGCATGGCCGGCTGGCGGGCCGGTTTCGTCGCCGGGCCCCAGCCAAGTATTAAGGCGATCTCCAACCTCAGAGCCATACCGCGTCCAACCCGTGTCACCTCGTGCAATACGCGGCGCTCGCCGCACTCGACCCTGCCAACGACGCGTTCGTGGCCGGCGTCCGCGAACAATTGCACCGCCAGCGCGAAACCGCATTGCAGCTTTTGAATAGGATTCCCGGCCTCTCCTGCGTCACGCCGAACGGCGCGTTCTACCTCTTTCCCGACGTCAGTGCCCTGCTCGGCAAATCCTACGCCGGCCAGCGTCTGGACAGCGTGGACGTGCTGGCAGAGATGCTGCTGGAACACGCCCATATCGCCGTCGTTCCCGGCTCCGCGTTCGGCTCCGCCCGGCATGTTCGGATCTCGTACGCCATACCCGTCGCGGATATCACCACCGGCCTGGCGAGCTTGAGCGACTTCGTCGAAGCCTTGTCATAGGAGTCCGATCGTGGAATCGGGGATCGTTCTGTTTCTGGGGACCGTCCGCCGCGGCGAATTCGAAAGCCTACAGAAGCACGGCCTGCGCCTCGGCATCATCGTGGACACCAACAGCAAGTCGCGCCTCGGCGACGTCTCGCAGTTTGTCGTCGTCGAACGGTTCGACTTCTCGCGGCCTTCATCTGAACTAATCGACGTGGTTCGGAATGTCCGGGAGCAGTCTGGACTGGCCTGCCTGTTCAACGTCAACGAGTTCTACGTTCACCACACCGCATTAGTGGCCGCCGCCCTGGGCATGCCCGGCATCTCGCCGGAATGTGCCAAGCTTTGCCTCGATAAGAACCTCATGCGCCAGCGCTTTCGCCAGCGCATGGGCGAAAACGTCACGGCCCGTTTCCACAATGTGACCTCCGAAGCCGACCTCCTCGTGGCGGCCGAGCGATTTGGCTATCCCGTCTTCCTCCAGCCCGCCAATGTCTCGGCCAGCATGTGGGCGACGCGCAATGAAGATCCCGAGACGCTCGTGTCGCGCTATCGCGCGATGCAGGCGGAAGTACCGGCCTACTACCAACGCCTCGGGCAGAAGACCAAGGCGCTTTCGGTCGTCCTGGCGGAATTCCTCGAAGGCCGCAATACCTCCATCGATTGCCTGATCGACGCGAGCGGCCAGGTCTTTACCACGCCAGCGGTCGATGTTTTGACCGGGCGCGATGTCGGGATTGACGATTTCCATCACTTTGCCCGATTGCTTCCATCCCGTCTGAGCGATGACGAACTGGCCGATCTGTATCGGCTGTCGTCCGACGGCTGCCAGGCATTGGACATGACCAGCGCCGCGGCCCATGTGGAATTCATCGGCCGGCGCCTCGGTGAAATCGCCGCCCGCCCCGGGGGGAATCGCCCGCGCATTTTGGACATGGCCTACGGCATGGACATGCTCTACGCCTACTACCAGGTGCTCCGCGGGCAGACGCCTGATCTGCAAAAACACAAGAACCTCGCCGCCGCCGTCGTGACGCCATTTGCCCCCAAAGACGGTACGCTCCGCGAAATCCGCTACTTGGATCGCGTGCCGCAGCTCCAAGGCTACCTCTATCACGAAATCCGAGCCCAGCCCGGAGCGAAGGTTGGCCTCTCCAAAAGCGGCTATCGGGCGCCGCTCTACATCGAGCTGGTTTCCGAGAGCGCCGGCGAGATCCGCCGCAGTGTCGATGAAGTGGCCTCGTGGACGGACCTCTATGTGGTGGACTAACCCGTGCCCGAGCTTCCGAATGCTGCCGCCGACTTCTGCCGTCCTCGGCCGGACTCGGACCACATGGTCGAGTGCCGGAACGGCGTCGTTGTTTCGGTCTCAACGCCGGCCTCGGACGCGGGCCTGTCAGTCCTGAAACAAGGTGGCAACGCCGTCGACGCCGCGATCGCCACCGCCTTCGCGCTCCAGGTCTGTTACCCGCTGGCGGGCAATATTGCCGGCGGCGGCTTTATGCTCATCCACCCGGGCGGCGGGCTGGGCGTCCCCGTAGCGATCGATTACCGCGAGTGCGCGCCGGCCGCCGCATGGCCGACGATGTACCGCAGGGACGAGTCGCAGTACACCCA
>CADDYU010000238.1 GCA_902810705.1 Methylococcaceae bacterium | reverse complement strand
AACGGCACGGACTCGGCGTGATCTTCGTGCTATTGGACGGCGCCTGGGACCCAAACCCCAAATCGGGGCCGCAGCCTTTCCCGAGGCCGCACGTACACAACTCCCGTTGGGTGCAGGCGCCGGGAGCGGAAATCCTCGGCGACCCCGCCCGCCATGAGCGGCTGCGGGGCTACGTCCAGGGCGTGATTGGCCGGTTCCGGGAGGATGCCCGCGTCCAGGCCTGGGATCTTTTCAATGAGCCCGATAACGGCAACGCGCACTCCTACGGCGACCGTGAGCTGCCCGACAAGGCCCAGATGGCGCTGGCGCTGCTGCAAAAGGAGTTCGCCTGGGCGCGGGAAGTGAACCCCAGCCAGCCCCTCACCGTGGGAGCCTGGCGGGAACTGGACCTGGAGCCGGCCCGCCTCAGCCCGGTGGACCGGTACGCGCTGGAAGAGTTCGACATCGTGAGCTTCCATAGCTACCGGCCACCCGCCGTGACCCTCCGCTGGATCGAGGTGCTGGAGCGCTACGGCCGGCCCATCCTCTGCACCGAATATCTCGCGAGGACCCTGGGCAGCACCTTCGCCGACATTCTGCCGCTGCTGAAGGAGCACCGGATCGGCGCGTTCAACTGGGGCCTCGTGGCGGGAAAGACGCAGACGATCTATCCCTGGGATTCCTGGGGCCGACCCTATATGGCGCCACCCACCGTCTGGTTCCATGATCTCCTGCGGCCGGAAGGCATTCCCTACGCGCCGGCGGAAGTGGGGCTCATTCGATCGCTGGTAGGCGAGCGGCGTAAGGCGGCGGGGTGGCGTCCTTTCCCTCTTTCTCGCATCCTGGCGCGAGATCGCGTCACCGCGGCGCCGGCCCAAGAAACATGCGGCTCCGAAATCTCCAGCCGGATTTGCGGAGCCTTCCACATCTCGCGTAAACCACCATGACCGGCCAAGCCGCCTGCATCGCCCATTGGGGGGCAGCGTGACGCGCACCGGAGTGCACATCAAAGTCCAACGCCGTTGAAAAAATCGCTCGCGCACGGTCGAAGGGCGCCCTCCCCGAACGACCATCCGGTAACGGCGATCGCTCCGTCGAGACGCGGTCAACCCGGTCCTCGAGGAGGACGCCCGCCGCTGGATTACGGCTTCATGTTCGGCCGCAGCTTCCACGATCTCGACGGTTATATTGATATCGGGAGGCTTTCGATGTTTTTGATTCTGCAGGTTCTCACGGTCGTACTCGTGTCCATCGCCATGGCTCTAGCGCTGGCCCATGCGCTCGAGCTGCCGGGTAAGCTGCGGTTGCCCAGGGAGGTCTATGTCGCGATGCAGCCAATTTATTATCCGGGCTTCACCCTCGGCGGTCTGGTCGGCGAGGCCGGCGGTCTTTTGGCCACGCTCGTTCTGGTTTTGGCCACGCCCAACGGGACGACGGCGTTCGGGCTAACCCTCGGCGCCTTCATCGCCTTGCTGGCGATGCACCTCGTCTATTGGGTCCTGACCCATCCTGTGAACAACTTTTGGCTTAAGGATTTCGAGCTGAAGGGTGCCGGCGGCCGCTTCTTCTCGTTCGATCCTTTAAGGCGGAAAGCCGAAGCGGGCAGGCCGGATTGGACGATGCTGAGAAACCGCTGGGAGGGGTCGCATGTCCTCCGGGCGCTCCTGAGTCTCCTGAGCCTGACGTTGCTGGTCACGGCGGTCGCGCTTTGAGCGATGCCAGGCCGTTCCAGGCGAGTGCTTAAGCTGGCCGCGTGGGCCTTGTTCGTCCCGCTCGGGATCACGCTCGTGTCCCTGGCGATTCCGTTGCGGGTTTGGCGGACCGGGCGCCTGGAGACTCCGCCTTTGGCGCTGGTCAGGGGTGATGAGCTCATGACACCGCCGAGCCGGATCTGGGTCGATACCGATGCGGCCTGCGGCGCGACACGGACGACGGATCCGGACGATTGCCTGGCCCTAGTCTGGCTCGCGGCGCACGGGGTTAACCTCGCGGGTCTCTCTTTCGGCTATGGCAATGCCGACCTCGAAACCGTCGAACATACGACTGCGGCGCTTGCCACCGCCTTGGCGCACAGCGGGCTTTCACGTATTTCGACGTGGCGCGGTGCGGCAGGTCCCTTGGAAAAGTCCGGCCCGGCGCCGGCTCATGCGGCGCTACGCGCCGAGCTGGAGCGGGGCCCACTCACCATCCTCGCCCTGGGGCCGCTGACCCATGTCGCTACGGTCCTTAGGGGCCGACCCGATCTCAAGCGCAACGTCGCGAGGCTCATCGCCGTGATGGGCCACCGGCCGGGGCACCTCTTTCATCCTTCGGAAGGATCGGGGCGCGGCATGTTGCTGGGGCACGGGCCCATCTTTCGCGACCTGAACTTCGCCAAGGATGCGGCCGCCGCCCAAGCGGCGCTGCGGATATCCCTGCCGCTCACCCTAGTGCCCTACGATGCGGCGCGGCGGGTCCAGATCACGGCCAAGGATCTCGATCGGCTGTCCCGGCGAGGACCGGCGTTCGCTTGGGCGGCCGAGCGAGCCCGTGGCTGGCTCGATTACTGGCGGGACGACATCGGCCAGCCCGGCTTCTATCCCTTCGATTGGGTGGCCGCCGCCTTCGTCCTGAAGCCGGATCTGTTCCGCTGCGCCGTCACTCGGGCCTGGGTCGCGGATGAATGGGCATTCTGGGTTTACCCGCGCCCCAGCTTCCTGGTCGGGCCATCGCCTCCGGCGAACGCCAAAGCCAAGGCCGAAGTGACCTACTGCCCCGAGGCGGACCCGCCCCTGCACGCGTATCTCATGGACGAAACGCCGTGAAATTTTCGGGCGGTCCGGAAAACTCTGAAAAATTCGTTCGGGCGGTCGATTTCGCCCGCCGCCGCTCGACTCTCAAGCGAGAGGGCTTGGCGAACCGAACCCTCGGGACATTCATGATCACCGACCATTTCGGCATGTGCTGGATAATCGTGGTCGGCGAAGAGGCGGGCCTATCGCCTGAGTTCGACAATGCCGTTGCCCTCGATGGCGGCCGATTGACATTTTCGCGAGCGGCCGCCCTGCCTTTTCCAAGATCAGCTTTACCCTAAATTTAAGGAGAGACCGATGAATCCTGTGGTTCACTTCGAAATGCCGTATGAAGACCGGGAACGTATGGCGAGGTTCTACGAATCCGTATTCGGCTGGCAGACGCAGCCGTTGGGGGAGGACATGAGCCACTACGTGCTTGCGACCACCACCGAAACCAGCGACAGCGGTCCCAAGCGGCCCGGTGCGATCAATGGAGGGTTTTTTGAGAAAAGCCTGACTGGCCGGCCCAGTATCCGTCCGTCGTCATCGCCGTGGACGCTATCGAAGAGGCGGTCCATAAAGTCAGGAATGCGGGCGGCCAGGTGCTCGGCGAACCCCTAGAGATACCCGGCGTGGGGCGTTATGTCTCCTTCATTGACACCGAGGGCAACCGGATGAGCCTGCTACAGCCGATTCCGCGTTCTGAGCCTGCGAAGCCGGAACGAGGACATCCGCTCTGGCCGTGAGAACAACGTTTAGGTGCAAACCTTGACCGCTGCCATGCGAAGAATGGGGGGCAGGAAGCTGGAATTGTCGAAAGGCCTATGACCCCTGAAGAAACCTAAACGCCTGCTTTCGTGGCGTTAGCCCGTACGGCCATCGAATTGTCATATGGATCCTCGCCCTTAAATCACTACGTTGTGGTCCATCTTCCTCCGGACCACAAGCCGGTCGCCTCTATGAGCACGGCCGCCTTCATCAGGAAGGTTTCGTCCGGGTGGCCTTGGCTCTCCGCCGGATGCAGGCCGCATAGTCACGTGGCGCCTGCTTCCGGACGTCGCTTGGGAAATATTCGTGGGCGAAATTGCTCCCATCGGGACAAAGCAGGCTAATCGTTATGCTCCGGGGTTTATCCAAAAGATAGTTACTACGCGGATTTCGGTATTGCCACACACTTTCTTCGTCGATGTGTTCGGGTCTTTTCAAATACGCCTGAGCCCATTCCCAGGCGTAATTCGATTACCGGGTAATCGGCAAACCGGATCGAGACGCCCGGTGAAAATCCCCGCAAGTCGGTCAGTTCCCAATCCACCGCCTTCAGCCACTCTCTGCCGTGTTTTTGGCCCCGCTTGGAAGCGTTTGTGAGGCCGGCATGCAGGTTGTTCAAGAAGCCGCCCGGCGCCTTGGCTTTACTGATCGCCTCATGGCCGCGTAACAATCCGGCGTATAGCGAAGGCTGCGCGCGCTTCAGCATCGACCAATACGCACTGCTAAGGCGACGAGTCTGATCGAGCGGAAGATCACGCAGCGGTTCCAGGCGTTCGCGCAAGTGATCGATCTTCAGCGTGCCGGTCAGTTTTTCCAATTTCAACCAATGACTCGGACGTTCGTCCGGCGTGGTCAGCCACACCTTGCCGTCTACATCGCTGCGCGCGACGCGGCCAATCCGTTGCAGAAGGGCCGCAGCATTCAAGCCGGGATCCAGTATGGCGTAACGTAGACCGTGAATGTTCACTCCTGCCTCGATGCAGGACGTGGCGATGATGACTCGGTGTTTCTCCTGCGGACGCAATCCTGCCTCGCAGGCGGACCCCCAAGACTCACGCCGCCTGCCTTTCGATCCAGGCCGTTGATCAGGAAACACTCTTCAGGCTTCACGCCGTAATCCGCCAGCCGATCGCACAAAGCCACCTCTTCGCGAGTGAGGCTACGCAAGCTGTCGTACAGAATCAGCAGACGTTCTCCCTGGCTTAAGGGCTCGGCGGCGTACTTTTCCACGCAGGCCAGCACATTCCCCTCCCCGAAGTGTATCTCGACATCGCCATGCAGCATCCGGAGCCCTTGTCGACGCCCGTTTTCAATCGCTTCGTCGAAAAAAGCCACTGCTTCCGGCGGCAGATAGGACATTTCTCCCGAGCCGGCCTCGCACAGCGCCCGGAAGAGATTGCTGTGAGTCGCAGACAGCAGCGTCAGCTTTGGGGCACGTCCGGGGTCCTTCCAATGCCACCAGGCCGCCAGCACCGCCCAAAAGTGCAGGAAACCGAGTGCCCATGGAGTCAACGTATGGGCCTCATCGAATACAATATGTTGCGCCTGAAGCAAATCCGGCAAGAGCGGCCGGTGCAATATTCCTTGGGGTTTACCCAGCAAGATCGCGGCGAGAGTTTCCGGTGTGGTGATCACCATGCCCCCGGTCGGCTGGAGCCGGTCCCATTGGCTTTTCCTCTCGCTCCAGGGTTCCTTGCCGTTTGCCCGCAGCTTGGCGCTCTGGGCACCGTCCCAACAATAAGCCTCGACTCCCTGCTGGTGGGCACTATCCTCAATGTCCCGAGCCAGTGCCTGGGTCGGTACTACGAATACCACCCGTTGCCCCTGTTGGGCCGCTTGCAGAAAGGCGTAGGTCTTGCCTGCGCCCGTCGGCGCTCCGCAGATACGGATGGGCTTTGATTCCGTCAGTAATCGGTGCTGTGCCGGCGATAGATTGAGAATAGCCGCCCCTTCTCCGTGGGGCGGAATGCCGTGTGCCTGAATCGTGAACATCTTCACTCTTCCTTCGGTTTAACAGAAATCGTGACCGCCCCCTCGGGCAAATCGATCGTGCGCTCAGCCTCCCGCGGGGCGGCGCTGGTTCTGCGCCACCAGCCCTCCAAAATGTCGGCACTCATCAGAGCGAGCGAGGCACGCATGGGAAACCGGAGCTCCACCCCACCCATAGGGCGCCCATCGAACTGGCCGGCGCAACGTTCAAGAGCCTGCCGATTCACGCACCGTACGCTGAGAAATATCTCCGGATCTTCCGAAAGCCGCTGGTAATGGCTGATGTCACCCCCGGTGAAGGTAACCCGGCCGCGCACACGCGCCAGGTTGATGGGCACGACGGTGCCTTGTTTCAGCCAAATCGCCATGTAGCCGGAATCGCTTCCCGGTAGGGTGTGCAAGGGGATGCCTCGGTGGGTCTTGAACGTGGGTGCGAGGTCCGGTTGAGGCAGCGCGGCATATTGGAACTCCACTTCCGCCTGCACCCCCATCGCCAATAACAAACAACGACATATTGAGGAGGACAGCCTCGGCTTCAGAGGTGAAGCCAACCAGGGTTCCCCCAGGAAATGGCGGATGGCGTCCCGGTTGGCATGCACGTCGATGGCCACCATCT
>CADDYU010000237.1 GCA_902810705.1 Methylococcaceae bacterium | reverse complement strand
AGGGAGCAGTCGAACGGCAGTCGGACCGTCCAATGGTCGCAGGCAGCGGCCCCCACGACGTGTATCTACACGTAGATCCCGACGACGATAATCTCGTAGGGCAGTTTCCAGGTCAGTACCTCCGGCCGCGTGTGGAAGGCGCGGGTACGCCAGGAGACCAGCGCGAGGTCGATGCGCGGAATCCCCAACACGTGCAACCGGTCGCCCTTCCGCATCGTCCGCACTGCGATCTCCGGACGTGTGTTCTTGACGAACACCATCCGCCGGTTGTGGAAGATCGGCTCCCCGTCCGGTGAGTCGCAGATCGAGCACCGCACGATCCTGCCGTCGGCGGTCTGAAACTGCTGGTCCTCGTCCACCTGCATCCAGAACTCGCAGTAGTTGTACTTGGCCTTGGGCGTAAAGATCGTCGTCGTCTGGTTCTGGAGGTCGGGGACGAGGCGGCACTCGATACTCTCGTAGTAGGTGAAGGCCGTGTTAGCGTCGTATGCCTCGAAGCCCGGAATTTGGTGAAACGTGCCGGTCTCGTCGATGTCGCCGAGCCGGCTCACGGGATGGATCTCGAACACGTGGTCCGGATTGGAAGGCAGGCCGCCGTTCTCCGTCAGCTCGAACTGAATTTGGGGCGCCCCTGGGTGTTCGCACCAGAGCCGCCAGGCGCCGGCGACTCGGATCGACTCGCTGCTGCCCGCCAGTTGCCGGATGAGCGGCAGGGCCGGATTGTCCTTGGCGTTCATAATCTCCGCGACGAAGGGAAGGCCGACCTCGTCGGAGAGGCTGCCCATGTGGATGTCCCCATCCTTGCCGTTGGATTCAATTGGGTGGACGCCGCTTGCGCCTGTAATCTGGACCGTCGTGTCGAGGGTGACCCGATTCTTATACCGCTCGATGAACGCGTTGCTGAGGGTGATCTGATAGTCCGTGGCGTGGTGGGAGCGCGCCGTGCGCCTGAGGCTCTCGACGTCGCCACGGGTGCGCAGGTGTGTCCGGGACCGACCCGTGCCGCTCGAAGCAAGGACGGCACCCTCAGACGGTTCGTCCAGCCGCCCTCGCTCCCCGCCACCGTCGGGGGGGCCACCCCGCTCCCGAAATTCCTGTCGCTCCTTCTCCTCCGGGTCGCTCGCAGCATCACGCGCCGTTTCGCGGTCGAATTCTTCCCGCGACAGGAGCGGCGGCTCCGGGGAGTCGGCCACGACCCCGCGCTCGTGCGAGACGGGGGCGGCGGGAATAGTGGTCGAGCGCGTCCTGTAAATGACAGCCGGCTGGGCGGTTGACCAGCGTGATTGAGAAGGCTGAGTTGTTTGCTGGGCGCAGCCGCAGATGCTCAGGACCACAAAGGCCACGAATACGAGGTGAACGCGAAGAGTGGGCTTCATATACTGTAACTCCTTCCTAGAGAGGTGATGACGCCAGCATACCAGCAATGGCTTTGTCTTTCATACAAATCGTTAATAGGCAACTTAGGCAGACTCGTAATTGCTGAAACGGTCGCGGAGAGCCGGGCCATTGGAGTACATTGCCCATCAAGGTGAGCAGACCGTGATACGTAAAAAGAGCGGCCCGAATGTCCTCGGACCGCTCTCGCGTGTTGCGGCTAGCTTCTGGGCTCAAGCCCGAACTTCCGCCAATCCTCCTCTCTCATGATCCGCCACTGCGGCTCCTCGAAGGACCCCGGCCAGCCGTCGGGGTGCATCCGTAGCACCGCCGGCGCCCAGACGATCCTCTCCGGGGCTCTCCGTGTGAATGTGACGAGGTCGTAGTCGCGGGGTTCCCGCGGATGGAACGGCGAGTCGTACCCATAGTGCTCGATCCAGACCAAACGCTCCGGGTCGATGCCGAAGGTGTCGCAGACGTAGCTCGCCAGATTCTCGGCGACGTTGGTGATGCTGGTCCCGGTGTTCTCCAGGATCTCGGTGGCAATCACGGCCGTGCTGCCGTCGCGCACGGGCAGGAGCTCCAACTTGCAGCAGCATTTGCAGCCGTGGAAACCGCGGTATTCGAACCGGTCAATGACAGTTGCCGATCTAACGGCCATGGCTCACCCCCTTTCGCTTGGGGTGAGGCTTCCGTTGTGGACGAGCACTAGCCTTTCTCGTGCCGTTGCCGTTCTGCTGTGCTGGAACATCTTGGGCCGCCTTTACTGCCGCCGGCGTGGTTGCAGGCGGAGTAACCGTTGACCGATTGGCTCCGGGCGGTGCAGTCGGTGTCTGAACCGAAGGGGATGCTGGTGCTGTGGCGACCGGTGCCGGTGTCGTGGTTGCTGTCAATGCTGGTCGCCCGTTCTTCGGGATAGACTTCTCGCACGTAACCTTAAGCTCTCGCTTGGCCTCCTCATCCCAATGCTCCGGCAGTTCCGTTTCGCACTTCCGGGCGTACTGGGCTCCCTTCTCGTCTCCGGCTGGGAAGGAGACGTTGACGCTCAGGTACTTTCCTTTGGGGTGGTTGTTCTCCTTGATGTAGAGGCGGCAGCGCGGCGGTTCCGGTCCAAGGACTCTGCGGAGCTGTCCGATGAGGGCTCGGCACTGGTGCCAAGCCTTCCAGTAGTAACCGTCTGATCCGAACTCGGGCCGCTCCTCCTCCAGGGGTGCGTAGCCGACGTGGACGTCCTCTCGCTCAGGCATGTGGCCATCCTTTGCCCCGTGGGCGTGTGGATTGTGAAAGAGCAGTTACAACTATTCTGAGGAGAGTCTATCACAGGCCAGAGAAAGAGTTTTCCCCAAGATGAAGAGGAACGAAAACCCGCCGCCGGAGGTACCGGCTTGTCGATCGATCTGCCGACAGATCCCACGAGCAGAGAGCTTACGTGGCGATCGGGATAGATGTTTAAGCGTCCGAGAGGCCCTCGATGTGGAAGGGCTCAACTTGCGTCAGTCGTCGGACGAGCTCTCGCAGGGAACCGGATCGGCTCACGTTGCCAATCTGCCAAAACGTGTCGCTGCTGAGGCCTTGTAAGCGCAGTCTAAATAGCCCGGTTTTCCAGTCGATCTCGCGCATCTTGGGATCTGTTGGGATGGGGAGCTCCCGGAGTGCTTTGAGCGCCTCGGCCTGCTTCCATCGTAACAGTCCGGTCATAATCCGCAGCCCTTCGTCGGCCACGTCTTCCGGCTCAAGCTGAATACCCGCTTCAAGTGCCTCCGGTGGTAATGGCAGGGCATGGAGGCGGACACGCTCAACGTCAAACTGCCGCGACGGGAGCTTCTGAACGAACGCAAAAAGCTCCGCAAAATGCCCACCTTCAGCCGGCTCTGTTTCGCGTACAGAGACCAATACATTCGGCACTCCGAGAGCATGCATGTATTCGCCGGTATACAGTCTCACCACGTCCACCATCGCTCCTCCTGTCCGAGTCGGATGACAGAACTGTCCCACGATTACTGCGGCCACTCGAAGGTGTGGTGATCGTCGCTCGCGATCGCAGCCGCAAGGTCGTGCGGGTGCACGTCGCGCATATCGGCAACAATCGAGGCCAGACGCCGGCGCTCTGCAAGCACGACATTGTAGACGTACCGCATCACCTCACCGGCGGATACCATCTTGGAGGGCTCATCAAGCCCTAGGTCGATCATCATCTTCTCATGCACGAGAGTGCTCCGAGTAAACAGGCCAAACGAATCGCTACCGTAACGAACAGTCGCCTTCGAGTTCAATCGTCATCGGCGCAGTATTGAGAGCGATGCGCGCTCGCCGACCTTTGAAATGGACATGGACGCGGTCGTCGAACACGGGACCGAGTGCGAGGTGGAGGACCTCGGCCACGGTGCCGGTAGACTTCAGCTGGAAGATGCAGGCAAGCCGAGCGAGTTGCAGGAAGTCTTTGGAATCTCGGTGATTGGCGTATACGGTCTGGATCGGACATCGCAGCGGTGTGGCGCTGCCCCCGCCGAAAAACGACTCCGGCAGCGTGTCGGTCGGAAAGGTCCGCCTTTCCAGGGGGAGCGGTGGCGGGTCGTTGAGGAGAATGCGGCTAGCTCGTGCCTTGGCGATGTCGTCAGCCGAGTAGAGGCGGGTGCTGGTGCTGTAGGATATGTCGCCCAAACCACCACCGCTGTACCTCATGTCTTCGGGCTGGAGCGTTATTGTCCACACTTGCTTGCCGCCCGCGGCCGCGGATTCGACGTGCTCGACGCGCACGAACGTCGAATCATTGAGGTACGCGAACGGAAGGCGCGCTGAGGCCATAAACCGATCGGGACGTAGTCGGGTCAGAGCCGCATCGAGGGCTGCCGACGCCGAGGGAACCTCGACCATAAGTCGACCGTCCTTGTGTCGTCGCACGGCGCGCGTGTGGAAAAACTCCTCGCCGAGGAGGCACCAGTCACCAGAGGATTCGACGACCACCTTTTTCGATGCCGGCTGTTTCGGCGACTTAGCCGTTGCAGCGGTGGGCCTGGCCTTGGCAGCTTGGCTTCCGACGTGCATAAGGACCACGCGGCCAGTGAGGTGTCCGAACATCATTGGTCGCTGGCTGCCGCTGCCCATCTGGCGATCGATGTAGTCGTAGAGTGAGTTGGCGGTTATCTCGCCACCGCTCGCAGCCTCGCCCTGAAGCCCCTTGAGAAGGTAAGCAGTGAAATGACCGTGCCCCAACGCGGCGTCCTCGTATGCAGATTGCTCGGGCGTGCAGGCGGCCAGGATGAACTTCCCCTCGCCCTGCACCACTTTTAGAGTGCGCTCAATTGCTTGGGTGTCAGAAGGTGGGCTAGCACCAGTCGTGCGGCGCAAGATTCCTCCACTGTGGCAGAAGTCGAGCCACAGGAACACCCGCCGGCTCTTGCACTCGTCAAAGAGCCGTTTGATCTCCGGGAGCGGCACAGCCGTTCCGGTTAACTGGGCGAGGTCAGCGTTGTAGCTGAAAAAGTAGTAGGCGCTATCACTCCCTACGCTGCCATGCCCGGCAAGGTATACAAAGACGGTATCGTTCGGCCCGGCCGCGGTGAAGGCGTGCGCCAAGGCCTTAAGAATTGTCGTGCGCGTTGCCTTCGCATCGCTTAAAACAGTCACGTCGGACCCCTGGAACGCCCCTCGGCGAGATGCCAAGAGCTTGCCGATTTCTCGAACGTCCGCCGCGACTGCAGGCAGACGGTGAGCCGGATTCGGATAGTTGCTGATGCCAATAACAACTGCTTGATTCATACGCCGTCCAGTAGCTAAGTCCTGGCGCAGCGATCAGTGCCGCAGGTGGTTGTAAAACGCCACCACCTGGCCGCTCGCGAAATCTAGGGTGTTGAGCTTGAGCTTCGCCCAGAGATCGAAGAGTTCCTGCTCGTGTCGGTTAGGCGCTCGGCCGCCACCGGCACCGCCGGAGCAGTTGGGGGTGCTCAGGGTCATGTTCACGTCTCCGTCGTTAATCGTCACGATGACACAGGGAGACTGACCGTCGGCACGCCGGCGGTTGATCTCTTGGTTAATCCACTGCGCGTCAATCTCGCCATCCTTGCGGACGACCCCTGCGATGCGAATGGAAATCATATCGATTGTCCTCACTCTTGGTCGGGGCATGGGACACGAAGACCACGCACGCTTTGAAGCGTGTTGAAGATGAAGTCGAGTGGTTGCGGCGGATGGACCGGGGTCGCTAAGATGTGCGCCGCCAGGTGTCCGCATCTGGCACTCACGCCGCTCTCGAGTGCGTCACCACACGTAAACTCGGGAGTGGCTTTTTTTTGTCATCTACATGACTCTGGTGTTCTCCTTCCTCGTTAGCAATCACGTTTCTGACGTGCACCATTACTGGTGGCGGCGGAGCAACGAGCACAAGATGACGGGTGACCGTAGCATCTTTAAACCGTCGCCTCAACAGCCGAATCGCGAGATTTTACCCGAAATCGCACCGCCTGAGAAGGGCTCTGTTAGGTTTTCAACAGCATTGCTCTTCCCGGCGCATCGCGCTCCGTTCTAAGGTCGGTTTCCATCCTGAACTTCTAGCTGTGCGTGTCCTATTGACCTTTGAAAATTTAACCAAACAACTCCCGCGTTGCCGATAGCTTGGGCATGAGACCCGAAGGATCGGCTGCCGAACTGGAACGGCGCCGCCGCCGCGCGGTGGAACTGCTGCGGCAAGGCAAGGGGGTCCGCGAGGTCGCGCGGATGGTCGGGGCCTCCCCCGGCTCGGTCACCGTCTGGCGACAGGCTGTGGAC
>CADDYU010000236.1 GCA_902810705.1 Methylococcaceae bacterium | reverse complement strand
ACACGATCTTGTCGAGAATGCCAGCCGTCATGAAGGGCAGGCGAGGGTCCAGAATCTGCCGGAGAACGTCCGGCGCGGTCATCGACAATCTCTCTCGAATCATCGCAATGACTTGCTCCTGCTGCGTAAGCGTGGATGGGTGCGCGCGCCAATAAACTGAGAAGTGCTCAATGAGCACCGCCTCAGCCTGCTCTGCAAGCGATCGACGCCTGCGGCTGAATAACAAATCAAGGATTCCCATTTAAGCCTCATTCTCCGCGAGGCCAGCCTCCCGGCGGCTTCTTCTTCGCGAACGACCGCTTTACAGCGTCCTGCCAGTCGCCTTCGATCTTGAGCACTTCGGCCTTGGGGCCCGGCTTAGATTTAGGCTTGGTGGCGGGTCGGCGCTTGGCGGGTCTGGTGGGCATGGGCACAGTGTACCACGCGCAGCAGAAAGGCGGGCACGTTTCCACGCCCGCCTTCCTTCCGGTGATCCCCCCCTCCGCGCCGCGACTGCCTGCTCAGACTGCACTGACCCCTACTTGTTTAGCGTCCGATGGGGCTGCCACCGCGCTCACCGGAGCACGAGCAGCAAGGGATTGTCCGACCGCAAGCTGGACGGTTTGATTGACCTCTTGACGGTCGAATGCGTGACGGCCCACTTGCAACGCAAGACCGCCTTGGTCTGGCGTCTGGCCGAGGAGTTGGGCGTCGAAGTACGGCGTTACTGGCGTCCCGATGAGCGGTGGCTGTCGGGCTATCAGAAGATTCAGTTGGCGCACCTGATCGGCGAGTTGCGCGGTCCCGTGTACGCCAGAGCCGCCGAGAACAAGAAGAAGTCGGAACTCGTTTCGGAGCTTGCCAAGCTCTTTGACGATGCCGCCAACGGCCGCTTGGAGGATGCCAAGCTGGCCGCGAAGCTGAACGAATGGCTGCCGTCGAACCTGCGGGAAGAGCCGCAGGCCAACGCCGTGGAGCAGGCGGCAGCGGCATAGGCCAGCGGTCGAGGATCGAAAGAAGAAGCCGGATCGGGCACTCCTGATCCGGCTTCCTTGTTGATTCGTGACGGGGCAAAGCTTCATTCCCAAGGGTGAGGCGTGCGCACCACCGGGTAGCGAACCACCCTTGAGAAGCCTTCGGCAATCGCCCGCCAATGGCCTCCACGCTGCGCAATCCGCAGCCAGATGAACTGCCATAGGGCGACTTGAACGGCGAACAAGAACGTCGCCCCGATCGGCATCAACAGGTAGATCGCCCGGTCATGGGTCTGCCACTCGACGAACGCCACCGCCCAAACAGCGATGACGGCGATGACCTCCGCGATGCAGAACAGGACCACGACCAGGCGTGCCAGTTGCAGCACGCCGAGCCAGAACAGGAATTCCAAGCTGTCACTGATCCACCGCAGCATTTGCCATTTGTCTCCTGCCAGGGCTTCGATCATGTCACTGCCGGAGCAACGCTCCGTCAGGGTATGACCCGCACTCCATTATATCGTTAGCGGGCATCGCCTCCATCGCCTCTTGTCGATCTTCGTTTGCCTTTCGCCAATGCACTTCGAGTCTGGCTCGACAGATTCCCGTCTGGCTGGATTCAAATCTGTCCAGCCAGACTTGACGTTCGGCTTGCGTTCGGTATAATTGGGATGGTGCATACCGGCGGTTTGCACCATATTTATGACTTTAATGAGGGATGGCAAGGTAAAAGCGAGCGAGTCGGTGATGTTGCAAGTCTCAGAAACACGATGAGTTGCGGCGACTTGCAGCCTCTTTGAGCGAATCGGTTTTGAGTCGATGGTTTTATGACGATGCGAGAGAGATTTGGAGGACCTATGCCAGGTAAATCCAATCGTTCAGATGGCGTGGATTCGGACCGGATCGGACAAATGGGAGGACGCCGGCACCGCGAGCCGAGCGTCAACAGCGAGCTCGCCCGACGACTGCGCGGCTTCCGGGGGCGCACGCGAAAGCACCTGCCGGGGGGTTCGGCCGGCCGTGGAATGCGCCAGCGGGTTGTCGTCAAGGCGCACGTCAGCCGGCACAAACCCGGCAAGGCGCGGGGAAGTTTGGCGCGCCACGTCTCGTACCTGGGCCGCGAAAGCGCCAGCGCCGATGGCAAGCACGGCGTGTTCTACGATGCCACCCGTGAGGGCGTGAATGCCAGACAGGAGGCCGTCCAGTGGGCGGCGGACCGGCACCACTTCCGGCTGATCGTGTCCCCGGAACGCGGCGGCGACATCCCCGACATGACCAACTACATCCGCGAAGTCATGCGCCGGGTCGAGCGGGATCTGGACACCAAGCTCACATGGATTGCCGTCAATCACCACAACACCGACAACCCCCATGCACACGTCCTGCTGCGCGGCAAGCACGCGGACGGGGCCGATCTGGTCATCCCTCGACAATATATATCGTATGGCATCCGGGACCGAGCCTGCGAGGTGGCGACGGAGCTTTTGGGGGAACGAAGCCCGCAGGAAGTGCAGTTGGCCAAGTCCAAGGAGGTCGAAGCCGAGCGCTTTACGTCGCTCGACCGAATGATCGAACGGCACCTGGAGAGCGGCAAGATCGACGTTTCCCCGTCCAAACACATCGGCTACGGCGCGGACGATCGGCGGCTGGTCGTGGGCCGGTTGCAGTTCCTTGAGCAGTTGGATTTGGCGCACAAGGGGCGCGGGACGACCTGGCATGTCGAAGAGGATTTCAAGCAGGCGTTGCGCCAGCTTGGTGCGCGCAATGACATCATTAGTCAGCTTTACGGCCAGTTGGGGAACGAAGCCGGACGGGTCGTGCAGATGACCGCAGGACCGGAACCTTCACCGTCCGTCGCCGGCGTGGTCATCGCCAAGGGCAGTATTGACGAGATCGGAGAAGATCGGTTCGTCGTGCTCCGCGACGGAACCGGACAGGCGCATTACGGCCGGGTGAGAGACAACGAGGCGTACCAGGACTTGGACATCGGTTCGGTGGCGGAACTCGGCGCAGGAGCGCAACGGCGGCATCAGGTCACGGAACAGATCGTGGCCGTGGCCAGAGCCCATGACGGAGTTTATTCGCCGACATTGCATGAGGCGCATTTGCGCGCGGCGGAACCGGGCGCGACCGACCGGGAAATCCTTTCCAACGTGCGCTCGGGCGCTTGGCGACTCGGCTTTGTCGCAGGCTTCGAGGGGTCGGGAGTGCGCGCATTGGAGGGCGGGGAATCCGCCGTCGATGCCGATGCCTTTGCACGGTTCAGCCAGCGCGGCGGTCAGCGCACGGACGTTCGGATGATTGCCGAGCATACCTTGGCGGAGCAAATCGAGGCGCACGCGGTGACGTGGCTGGACCGGCAAGCCTTCGGCCAGCGACCGGATGAGCGCACCGCGAACAATCCGATCGTCCAGGAGGCGGTGCAACAACGACAGGAGTGGCTCGTGCGCAACGGTTACGCGGAGCGCTCAATGGGTGACACTGGAAACGTGGAATTACACCCCGCCGCGTTGGAGCGACTTGCCGCCGAGGAATGGACCGATGTCACTGAACGATTGGCTGACAGGTACGGCAAGCCGGTGACGGAACTTGCCCAGGGCGGCACGGTGAGCGGCGAATACCGCGGCACGGAACACCTTCACTCCGGAAAGCTCGCTGTCGTCGTTGCCGAGGAGAGCGTGTACGTCTCACCCATCAGCAAGACACCGGACGTGGCGACCGGCGGCGAAGTCACCTTGGAGCGCACGACGGCGCGGGATGCGACGATTGAGTTGGCGGCGGGACAAACGCTGGACCTCGACGCGGGCCTGTCACTCGACGGGCCGGGAGGCGACCGATGAACGCTCGATGTCTCATGATTGCATATCTGGTTATGCTTCTCGTCGGCATTACCGCCGCCAGCCAATGGGTTGCCTACCGTCTGAATTACCACCCGGCGTTGGGCGGTATGCACGTTGGCGGGCACGTCATCTATCCACCGTGGGCGCTGTTCAGATGGGCGCGCCAGTTTGGCCCGGACATTCCCAACACGCTCAATGAAGGCTATGCCCTTGTTGGCGGTGCGTTCATTCTGGCGACGCTCGCGCTGGTCATCGCACGCCGGCTGCGCCGCCACATTCCTGTCCGCGAGATCGGCAAAGATCGGTGGGCCAGTAAGCGCGACATGAAACGGGCGGGCCTGCTGACCGGCCAGGGAACCGTCCTGGGGCATGCCTTCGGCAGCTATCTCACGTATGACGGCCCGGAACACCAGCTTGTCTCGGGCGCCAGCCGGTCGGGCAAGGGCGTCGGCCACGTCATCCCGACATTGCTCAACTGGACCGGCAGTGTGCTGGCGTATGACGTGAAGAACGAGTTGTGGGACGTGACGGCGGGCCTGCGCGCAAAGCGCGGCTACTGCCTCTTCTTCAACCCGACCCGCCCCGACAGCGCCCGCTTCAATCCTCTTTTTGAAATCCGCAAGGGCGACAACGAGGTACGCGATGCGCAGAACGTCGTCGAAATGCTGGTGAATCCAACCGGCGCGAAGCTGTCGATGGACATTTGGGACCAGCAGGCCGGCCAGTTCTTGGTGGCGCTGATCCTGCACGTGTTGTACACCGAGTCGGAGCAATTCAAGAATCTGGCCACCGTGCGAGCGCGGCTGCTCGATTTTAAGCGCACGGCCCAGGCGATGGTGTGCACGCCGCACCGCTTCAACCCGCAGACCGGCGCACCGGAGGTTCACCCGGAAATCGCGCTGGTGGCCAACGAGCTGCGCCGCCAGCCAGCCAAGTTCCAGTCCAGCGTCACCGGCACCGCGGCCAGCTATCTCACGCTTTGGGCGGACGACATCATTGCTCGCAATACCGCGACGAGTGACTTTCGGCTCAGCGATTTGGTGTGCGCTGACCGGCCCATGACGCTTTATCTCCAGCCGCCGCCGTCGGACGCGCCGCGTTTGCGCCCGCTGGTGCGGCTGATGATTAACCAGGCGTGCCGGGCGCTGATGGAATATCTGGATCGGGACAACGCCGGCCGTCCCAAAAACCACCGGCTGCTGCTGTCGCTGGACGAGTTCCCGACGCTGGGACGGCTCGACTTTTTCACGATGAACCTGCGCCAGATGGCCGGCTATGGGATCAAGGCGCACCTGATCGTTCAGTCGTTCAACGACATCATCGAGCAATACGGCACGAACAACACAATCCTGGACAACTGCCACATCCTGAGCACGTTCGCCGCGGCTGATACCATTACCTGCCAGCGCATCAGCCAGATGGTCGGCACTGTTACGGAGTACCGCGAGAGCTATTCCGAGCCGGGGCGGAACCTCGGCGCGCGAACCATCAGCCACAGCGAGCACGTTCGACCGCTGCTGTCGCCGGGGGACATTCGGGAACTGCCGGTGGACGACCAGCTTCTATTTGTCACCGGCTACAAGCCGATGCGGGTGAAGAAGGTGCGCTACTACAACGACCCGACGTTCATGCGGCGAGTCCTTCCGGCGCCGGATCAATCTCTTTATCTGAACATCCCGGCCAAGCCAAAGATCGACTGGCTGCGCGAGCGTCCGAAAGGTCCGCAGTTGGCGCTACCGGCTTCGCATAGGGGCGGTCAAGAAGAAATGGAGGCGGCCGAGGCCGAGCGCGATATCGCGGAAAGTGATCTGGACGCCTCGAAGGAGGACGTATGAAAGGCCATCGCGTCCAGCTTACCGTTCGATTGGAACCGCAGGTGATGCAGGCGGCCAGGCAGCGGTCCGGCGAGATGAAAGTCTCCCTGTCTTCGACGGTGGCCGAGGCCGCGAAGGAATCGCTCCTGTCGAGCTACCGGAGCGAGCGTGAGCAGGAGATTCTTAAGGCGCTTGATCGAAACTTTCACGCCCTGCGCCGACTCGAGCGCCAACTTCGGCTGGAGATTTCGGTGCTCAAGGAAATGATCGGCGTGGGGATGCGATCGTTCTTCAACCACACGACCCCAATTCCAGAGCCCACGAAGAATGCCGCCTTGCGCAGCGGCAAGGAACGATTTCATCGCTACCTGGATCTTCTGGCAACAAACCTACGCAGCGGCGAATCCATCCTCAAGGACCTGCCGCTGCCGGAAGCCGGCGAGCCAGCCGCAGCCGCGGCATCAGATGCCGGAGGTCAAGTCGTCCCAGCAACCGAAGATCGAAGCCGCGGCAAATGAGCATCGTGCAACGGT
>CADDYU010000235.1 GCA_902810705.1 Methylococcaceae bacterium | reverse complement strand
GAAGACAGCCGTTACCTGAACATGAGCCTACTCAAGGAGCAGAAAAAACAGCAATTAAGGTTGGCTGCTTAGACCATCCGTCTAACCTCAACCATGACCTTCTTTGCACAACTTGACGCACACAACCACCGGCTGAACCACGATAAACCCCCAGAGTTCCCTGCAAATTGCTCTAGAACCTGTCGGATGCCCCCTACTTTGCCATTGGCGCCCGGCAGGCGATAGAGGTTCCCGTCCCCGTCTGGTCCGCTCGCGTTGAATTCGCCATCTGCCGATTCGGTAATCCGTTTGCGGGTTCTTGCGCTCGCGGGTACTCTCTCGTGGGGATATCTCATCTCTCGGTAGAGCGGCCCGAAGCCGCCTTGCGTTCTCGGCGGAGGCTGTCTTTCCTCAATTTCCAGCAAGTTTAGATCTTTGCTGGAACCGAGGTTCGCGGCAAGCGAGATACGCGTTCAAGACCACCTTCTTGGGATTACCCCTAAAAGCGGTTGACGAGCGGATGAGTTCTGCTTTCCATTTCTTGCGACAAGCCACGGAGCCGGAATCTATGCGGGTACTCTCTGTTTTGATTTTTAGCCTACTGTTCTCTTTGGCCGGGTGTTTTCCCCATGTGCATCATCTGCCGAAGACCGATCCCAAGGCCAATCTTTTCCCTCCGCTTCCCGACCGATCGTCAACGCTCGTAGGCATCGCGTTCTCGGGCGGAGGCAGCCGGGCGGCTTATTTCGGAGCCTCGGGACTTGAGGCACTGGCGCATTTACGAACCGGCTCAAGCCAGGCGTCGATCTTGGAGCAGGTCTCGCATATCTCGAGCGTGTCGGGGGGGAGTGTCGCGGCAAGTTATTACGTCGTTCAAAAACCATCCGCCACGCAGTCTGTTCTTAATCCAGACGGCTCCTTAAGCGCCGAGTATCGGCGTTTTTTCGATCATTATCGCCAGGCGATGGCTAGCAACTATCAGCGCTCGATCGAATTGAGGCAGTTCTTCAAGGTCCGCTGGTTTAATTCGAACCAGCGCGCCACCTCGCTCGCCGAGGTCTTGTCCAATGACTTTCTAGGCGCCGAGACCTTCGAGAGTCTTTATGAGCGCGAGAAAAGGGACGATAGTCCACGCCTGATTCTCAATTCCACGCTCTACAACAATGGCCGGCGAGTCGTCCTGACGACCATACCGCAAGAAGACTTTCAGCAGAATTTCATCCCCAAGCTGCAAGAAGAACTCGTTAAAACGAGCCCCCATCCCAAACCTCTCCCCGAGTCCCTCGAAAAGGCCAGGGAGGCGCTCATCCCCTTAACCCTCCAGGGCGAAGGCGGTGATCCAAGAAAGATTCCGCTGGCCTACGCAGTCGCCGCCTCGGCCTCGTTTCCCTTCTTTCTGGGCCCGGTCACTATCCAGATCGACGGTGAGGATACCTTTCTCCACGCGGGAGATGGAGGGCTTTTCGACAATCAGGGGACTGAATCTCTGGCGCAATTGTTTTTAAAGAAAATAGATGACAAGAAGGCCAAACGTGCCCTGATCATTGTCTTCGACAGTTCCTTTCCCTTCTGGGTGAAAAACGATGTTCTCGACCGTATTGAAAATGGGTTCGATATCTTCGTGAAGGACAGCGGCCGGGTCGTTGGCATCATGGAACAGCGGGCCAACGCCTATCAAGCCATGGTCTGGCATATCCTCCAGAGCAAGGGAATTCTTCTGCCGCCCGACCACATTGTTAAGGTGATCGTGCTTCGCCACACCGAAGATGTCTGGCCGGACTGGCGTACGGCGATGCCGAAAGCGTGTCGAGACGAGGGCGTGGTATTCCATAGCCAAAAGGATGTCACCCAGCGCCTCGCGCTAGTTCCAACGCTTTTCAAGATCAGCTCCGAGTGCGACAAAGCCTTGCTGCGCGAGGCGGGGAGACGGGTGGTCGAGAAGAGAAAAGAGGAGATCATCCAGTTTCTGCAAGAAACTAACCGTACCTGATTTCAATCCGAATGGGGCCCCTGGCTAGATAATCACTCCACCACCTCGAACCGCGCCTTCAACAGCTCCGCCGAACTGGTGCCGACTCCGACGGTGAAGAAGCCGGGCTCGATCACGGGCTGCAGATCGGCGCCCGGGAAAGCCAGATCGTCGGCATGCAGCGTGAACGAAACGGTGCGGGATTCGCCCGGCGCCAGGGTGATGCGCTGGAAGCGGCGCAGCGCGAGCCCCGGCCGAGTCACGCTCGCCACCTCGTCCCGGAGATAGAGCTGGACCACCTCGTCGCCGGCCCGGCTCCCGCTATTGGTCACCGTCACGCTCACGTCCAAGGGGTCGGAGCGGCGGAGCCGCGCGGCTCCGAGCCGGAGGTCGCGATAGGCGAAGCGGGTATAGCTGAGCCCGTGGCCGAACGGGTAGAGCGGGGTCAAGGGAAGATCGAGATATTTCGAAGTGTAGTGGTCCCGCTCGTCAGGGGGCCGGCCGGTGTTCTTGTGGTTGTAGTAGATCGGCACCTGGCCGACCGTGCGCGGCACGCTGACGGGAAGCTTTCCGCCCGGATTGACATCGCCGAACAGCACGTCCGCGAGCGCGGGACCGGTCTGCACGCCGAGGTACCAAGCCTCGACGAGGGCCGGAACGTGGCCGTCGAGCCAGGCCGTCGAAAGCGGCCGGCCGTTCATCAGCACCGCCACCGTCGGCTTGCCCGCCGCGACGATGCGTTCGGCGAGCTGTTGCTGTACGCCCGGGAGATCCAGGGAACTCCGGTTATGCGCCTCGCCGCTCATGTCGCGGGGCTCGCCCAGGACCAGGATCACGGCGTCCGCCTCCCGCGCCGCCCGTTCGGCGGCGGCGAACCCGCCGGTGTCGCTTCCGTCCGCCTCGGCGCCTTTCTCGTACAAGACGCGGGTGCCGGCGGAGACGGCCTGCCGTATCCCCACGAGCGGCGTGATCGCGTCGCCGGGCTGCCCCGCGGCGGCCCAGGGACCCAGGGCCGATTCGGCATCGTCGGCCAGGGGGCCGATCACGGCGAGGGTGCGGAGATCCTTGGCCAGGGGCAGGGTAGGCCCGCCGTTCTTGAGCAGCACGATGGATTTTCGCGCCATTTCCCGGGCGAAGGCGAGATGCTCGGCCCTGAGCGTGCGGGAGGACTCCCGCGCCGAATCGCTGTAGCGGTACGGGTCCTGGAACAGACCCAGCCGGTACTTGGCCCGGAGCACCCGGCGCACCGCCTCGTCCACCAGGGATTCGGGCACCCGGCCGCTGCGAACGAGACCGGGCAGTTGCCGCACATAGCTCTCGCTTACCATGTCCACGTCCACCCCGGCGCGGATCGCCAGTTCGCCCGCCGCGGCGCCGTCCTGGGCGACGCCGTGCTGGACCATTTCCAGGATGCCCCGGTAATCGCTCACCACCACCCCGGCGAAGCCCCAGTCGCGCCGCAAGAGGTCGAAGGTCCAGCGCCGATGGGCGTGCATCGGCACGCCGGCCAGCTCGTTGAAGGCGGTCATGATCGTTTGGACCCCGGCGTTCACCGCGGCCTGGAACGGCGGAAGATAGATCTCCTGAACGGTGCGGTCCGAGAGGTCCGCGGTGTTGTAATCGCGGCCGCCCTCCGCCGCGCCGTAGGCGACGAAGTGCTTGGCGGTGGCGAGCAGGGTGTCGGCGGCGGCGAGGTCGGCGCCCTGGAAGCCCCGCACCCGGGCAGCGGCCATGACCGAGCCGAGATAAGGGTCCTCGCCCGAGCCTTCCACCACCCGGCCCCAGCGCGGGTCGCGCGCGATGTCCACCATGGGCGCATAGGTCCAATGCAGGCCATGGGCGGTCGCCTCGATGGCGGCGATCCGGGCGGCGCGTTCGACCGCCTCCGGATCCCAGCTCGCGGCTTCGGCCAGCGGCACCGGGAAAATGGTGCGGAACCCATGGATGACGTCGTGGGCGAAGAGCAGCGGGATGCCGAGCCGGCTCTCCTCCACCGCGATCCGCTGGAGCTCGCGGGTGTGGGCGGCGCCGTAGACGCCCAGGAACGAACCGATCCGTCCGGCCCGGATGTCGGCCTCGGTGCCGGCCCGGGCCTCGGGGCCGGCGCCGCCGCTCGGTCCGGCGAGCTGGTTCAGCTGACCGAGCTTTTCTTCCAGGGTCATGCGGGCGAGCAGGGAATCCACGAATTGATCCATGGCGGGCGATCCGTTTGCTGGGTTGGAGGGAGTGGGATTCGCGCCCTCGGCGGACAACCCGAGCGAAGGGTAGCCGGCGAGCGCCAATACGATGGCGAGCCTTACCCAACGCCCTTTCCCCGAGAGATTGGCGATCCTGGCGACGCTTTTCATACTCAACTCAGCCACACCGTGAGCCGGTTCGTGCCCTCGATCAAGCCGGCCCGCAGCACCTCCATCGCCACTTCCGCGGCGCCGATGCGGTAGGGGTTCTCGGCGCGGGCGAAGGGGAGGGGAATTCCGTTCAATTCCAGGACCAGGGGACCGTGGCCCCTGGCTTCGATACGGTAGATGATCTCGAAAGCCCGGCCGTCCAGTTCCAGTTCGGCGCGGAGGCCGTCCAGGCTCTTCGGCAGGACCGGATCGAGCACCAACCGGGAGGCTTCCCGCTTGAGTCCCAGGAAGCCGCGCAGGATCAGCCCCGTGCCGATGCCGGCGCCGCTGGAATAAACCCGCCAGCCGCCCTCCAGGGGAATTTCGCCCGAAAGCGCCCGAGCGTATTCGGCAGAGGCCTCGTAGCGGTCGCGGAAGGCGGCGTCGGAGCTGGAGTAATAGCAATTGGCCTGGCGCCGGGCGGCGGGCGGCACCGTCTCGCGAAGGCCAATGGGATTGGCCTGGCACAGGGCGCGGAAAAAGCCTTCGGCATCGCCGACGCGCCACAGGGCTTCGGCGTAACGGAGATGGGCATGGGTGTACATGAGGCCGATTTCGCGGCCGAAGAAACTGCTGCTTTCGGCCCGCTGGAAGAGCCGCTGCGGACCGCCGCGGTAGTCCAGCGGCCGGTCGAACAGACGGGCCCCATCGGGGCCAAGTAGATGCTTTCGGATCAGGGTGAGATGGTGCTCCGCCTCGCCTGGCGTGAACAGATCGTTGGCGATGGCGTGAATCATCGGCAACAGGCTGTAGGCGAGGCCCGTGGTTCGGTCGCGCGGATGGAGGAGATACTCGACACTCTCCTCGTCCCACCCCTCTTGGAAATGGGCGAAGCCCGCGAGAACCTCGTCCACGACCAGGAGCCGCTGGAAATCCGCCCGGACTCCGGCGGCCATGACCTCGAAAACGGCGTCCCAATCCTTTTGGCCCAGGCGGGACAGGGCCCGCGCCAGGGTGGCGAAGGTCTGATAGTGCAGCGTCACGGTCCAGGCGCTGCACAGCCTTTCGCGAAGAGCCGGATCGGCGGGTTGCAGCGAATCGTTCCAATCGCCATTGCCGTAGGCGACCAGCCGGGTGCCGGGGATCAGCCGCGCGCCGATGACGTGAATCGCCCGCTCGGCGTGTTCCCACAGCGTCGCCCATTCCGCCTGGTTCTCGCCCTCGGGATGAAAGAACGGCACTTCCTCGTCCAGGAACGCGGCGTCCTCCGACGCGATCAGGTACTGCGCCAAGGCCAGCACCGGCCAGAACACGATGTCGCCATGGGAGTCGCCCGGCCGGATGTTCCGCTCCCGATCGAAGAACATGAACCACTGCGGCCAGTCGCCGTCCGGATTTTGATTTCTAAACACCCGGAGTAGCAAATCCCGAACGGGTTCGAATCGGCCCAGGGCCAGCAGCAGCTCCACCGGCCCTTGGGTGACATCGCGGGTGCCCCAGCCGCCGCCCGAGTATTGTTCCAGACCTCGGGGACTCAAGTAATGCACCAAGGCGTTCTGGACGAACCAGGGAAGAATTTCCCCGAGCCGCGCCGCGTCCGCCGCCAAGGGGCTGTTCACGGGCGGGTGGAGGCGCAATCCCGCGGTCAGATCCCGCCAGTAGCGGTCCGCGGCCGGCGTGGCGGCGATGTCGCTCCGGGAGGCTGGGAGCAAATCGCCTATCAGGCGAAAGCCGACCGATCGGGCGGGCGCCGTGACCAGGCACAGGAACGGCTGATCGCGGGAACGGCCATCGACGAAGAGGAGTTCATCTCCGCCCACTCGCTCCAGATCCGTGCCGGGGAAAGGATCGATCCGGAATCCGCCTTCCGGAA
>CADDYU010000234.1 GCA_902810705.1 Methylococcaceae bacterium | reverse complement strand
GAGCCTGGCCGTACTCGGCGGCGTGCAGGTCTCCACTCAGGCGATGCACGCGCTGGCCGACCGGAGCGTGCCGGTCGCGTTCATGTCCGCTGCGGGTCGCCTCGTGGCAATGCTCGATCCGGTGGATTCAGTGAGTGCCGATATACGCCGCGCCCAGGTCCGCACCTTCGACCAGCCCGCACGATGCCTGGAACTGGCGCGGGCGCTGATCGCTGCGAAAATCGTCAACCAGCGCATTCTACTTCAGCGCAACCACTCTGCGATTTCCGACATGGTGATGGAGGATTTGCTGGCCGAGGCGGATCGAGCACGGCGCGGAGCGGGACTCGACGCGCTGCGCGGGCACGAAGGACAGGCTGCCGCCATCTACTTCGATCATTTCGCCGGAATGCTCAAGACACCGCTTTCCAGCGAGTTCGACGTCAACGGCCGCCAGCGGCGGCCGCCGCCCGACCCGATTAACGCCGTGCTGTCGTTCGCCTACACCATGCTCACGCACGAATGCGTGAGCGCGCTTCGGCTGGCGAGGCTGGAGCCGTCCGTCGGCGCGTTCCACACCTCCCGACCCGGTCGGCCAGCGCTGGCGTTGGACCTAATGGAACCATTCCGCCCATTGATCGCCGACTCGGTCACAATCTCGTGCTTCAATCGCGGCGAGCTGACCGACGGTCATTTCCAGCGAACCGCCGCCGGATGCGCCCTGACCGACTCCGGCCGCCGAGGCTTCTTCGGTGCCTGGGGCCGGCGCATGGACACCGAAGTGACACACCCGGTGTTCGGCTATCGCTTAAGCTACCGCCGGATGCTCATGCTGCACGCCCGCATGATGGCTGCGTGGATGTTGGGCGAGGTCCCGACCCTTTCGTTTCTCACTACTCGCTGACACCAGGAATCGTCATGCGCCGTTGCTATCTAGTCTGCTACGACATCCGCAACCAAAAGCGTTGGCGTAAAGTTTTCAAGATCATGAACGGCCACGGCGAGCACTGGCAATACTCAGTCTTTTTCTGTGTGTTGAAGGAGATCGACCGCGTCCGCATGCAGGGTGAACTTGAAGCATGCACGAATCTCAAGGAAGACCAGTGTGTGATCGTCGATCTTGGCCCGAATGAAGACGAGGCACGGGCCGCCGCCACGGTATTGGGACCGAGTCTACCGCGAGGAGAAGCGGGCGTGGTTGTGATATAAGAGTTGCCATCGACGCAACGGGAGTATCGCGTGGCCACGAAGACGTTCAAGCTTCGTTTCGATTTTGATTTCCTGGATGTCCTGCATTGCAGAGACAATGGCCGCTACGCCAGTGCGTCCGATGTTCAGCAATGGCTCTGGGACACGCACGTTGTATTCAATGCGGGGGTCGATTATCTGGCCATGTGGCTGTTGCGGATGCACCGGGGTGCGGGTGTCTGGCGAGAACGGAAGGACGGCATCTGGGGTGAATGGAAGGGGATCACAACGCACCCCGAGCTACTCGATGTCCGGGTCAAGGTGACCGCCGATCCAACAACATATGCGTTGGTCGAGAACCGCGAACTGCTCAATGCCTTCATGGGCTGTGGGAAAACGGAAGCAGACGCCGTCGAGTTGGCGGAGTGCTGCCGCCACATCGCCGACCGTCTTTGTCCGCCGTCGGAAGAGCGAGACGATCGCCAGATGCCGCGCGATTCCCTTGACCTCCTTATCAGTCCATTTTCAGAGGCACGGGGACTTCGAACTGGCCCGACAACTCTCCGATGGGAACTGATTCAAATCGCGTCGCAGCGGAATTATGCCGAGAGCTTCCTGGCTGACGCTGAGCATCTGGTCCGCCAGCGGGCTGCTGGTGATGAGAAACATCTTGAGCGGCTCCGAAACCTCGTAGTGAAGTCATTGACTGAGGCGGGCCTGCCAAAAGATCGACTCACGAAATGGTGCGCATTGCCGCGAAAGAAACCATCGAGGAAGACTGTAGCGGTTTCAGAGGCGCCCGAACCCGATACCGAGGACTCCAAATGGGCCGTGTTCCGGCAGCGGTTCCCTGAATTGGCGAAGCGCCCCGGGTGGTTGCAGGATAGAGTGACCGCCGAGGAGGCAACCAGAGCGACTTCATGGGATTCTTTCTTGGACTCGCTTGGTGCACGAGCGGAATTGCAGGACGAGATTGAGAATGGAGAAAGTAAGGACAACGGCAAAAAGCGCATCGCCAAACTGCGTGAGCGATCGCAAAAACCGGACGCTAATTGGAACCGTGATCGCGCCTCCCTCATTGCCGAAGTGACCGCCGATACCGATGACTACCGTCGGCTGCTTGCTGCCGGAGTTCTTCCGATTCCGGGGTTCGGTTGCTACCACGATGAGGCGAGCGTCACTCTGGGGCCGATCCGTCTCCTGGGAGTTGGTAGTGAATGGAAGCGATCTATGTGGGACATGGCCGGCCAGCGCGTTCGCAGCCATCTCGGCTGGGTGCGGAGACGCGCGGGCGAGCGGCTGCTCTGGGAAAAGCGAAAGAAGCTGTTCGAGGAAGGCGGCTGGATTCGGACTCACAAGGACGGAAAGCCGATCAAAGATAAAGATATTGCCGAGGCCGATATCGTTTTCACCCGGCCAACGGACGGATCGGCATTTGAAGAGCGGAAAGGCTTCGGCGATTCCGCGTGGTTCACCGCGCTCCGCGAATACGAACAATCTGACATGCCGAGCCATCTGGAGCGTACTGCCTTCGCAGCAAGCGAAGTGCTCCATCTGACGTACCGGACGATCAAAGGATGGGCCAAGGTTCGGGATAAGTGGCGTGACATGTTGGCGAAGAACTCGAATACTTCACAGTCTGAGCTTGTCGGGGCAGTCAACAAACTACGCACGCGCAAATCACGAGAGTTTGGCGATCAGCGTGTTTTCGAGTGGCTGGCTCATCCGGATCGCCGCTGGCTCTGGGACGGAAGCGATAGCGGCGAACGAAACGATTGCGGCGCGGGAAACCGCGATTGCGTCAGCGCCTTCGCGAACTACAACACGCAATTCTCCAAGCGCCCTGAGTCGATCACGTTCACCCAGAGCCACGCAACGCTGCACCCAGTTTGGCCCTTCTTCGGCGAAAACTCAGCAGTCAAATACACGCTTTCCCAAGAGAACGTTGACGGCCAACCCCAACGGCTCGTTCTATGCCTGGCTCAGTTGCTGTCGCGGCAGTCGGACGGATCGTACCAGGCAAAGGACAACGTGCGGATTCCTCTGCGCGGATACCGGGATTTCGAGAACAGCTTCTCGTTGCCGGGGGGCACGGAGGTAACGGCCAAGCAAAAAATCGGCTTCAAGGATGATCTTCTTGCGGGAAGGTCGCGCACCGGAACCCTCAGCGGGATCAAGATTATGTGGGATCGCGGCGCGATGGAGAGCGCGCAGGATCGCCACAATGACAGCCAGGCTAAGAACCAGAAACGCGATAAGCCGGTGCCGCCTCACTCGCCGCCGACGCAGCGCGTGTATGCCGCTTTCAGTTGCGACGCGGGCGAAGGCACTCCCCCCGAATGGCTTGGTAAGGCCGTTGGAAAAACCGTCAAGCTGAAGAAGCCAAGAGATGGAATGACCCACGCCTTCTTTCTCGATGCGGGCATCAATAAGACCTCGAAAGGGGCCGGAGGCACTCCGTTGGCGCCGGGTCAGTACAAATGGCCCAAGGCGGCTGTTGAAAATGGCTTCTCTGTGCGCGGGACTGACCTTGGCTTCCGCGTCTCGTCGGCAGGGGTATGGTGGCGTCTATCGTTTGATGCACCCGCCGATCGCGTTTCTTGGGCGGTCGGCCATTGCACCGAAGATGCGCGAGTTGTGTACGCCGTGCTGGACCGCCAATTGTCAGTGTCTCTGCCGGGCGACGGCGAGGAGATCCCGCAAGCCGAGCAGCTATTGCGCGATCGGCTGCGCGCCCTGCGCACGCGCTTAAATCTCAACAACATGCTCTTGAACGTCGCTCGTTTGCTGTCGCTTGACCGACTGGAGCGGCGCATGCCGAAGGAGGAGCGGCAGCGGGTCCGCGGGGCTATCTCACGCCCGAATGGGATGAAATGGGAAACAAAGGTTGAACAGCTCACCGAAGCCGAGATCAAACAAAACTGCCGCAAGGCAAGCGAGCGACTTCTCGTGTGGTCCGAGAAGGACTCGATGAAAGACTCGTTAAGGGCAATTGGATTCGACGGATTCTGGGAGTGGCTTGAAAAACAGGACTCCGCGCTTGGGGCCATTGCTGCTGTCGTGCCCAAGACCGCTGTCCCGTCAGAGAAAGAGGCGAAGGATCAGAAGATCGACCGCGAACCGCTGCGTCTCAAGCGAGAAAAGGAAGAGCAGGTCTTCGCGGAGGCGATATACACCAATCGTATCGAATTGGCTCGCGTAATCTGCGATGGTTATGATGCGGCAAGGAAGCGCCGCGCATCGCGCGGGCTCTGGTACGCACTGGACCGCGTATTGCTGAAGGAAGTGAGTTACGGGGACAAGGTCGCACCTGACGGAACAAACACGCCCAGTGCGGACGGCTTGTTGCGATTGCTGCGCAGGCCGCCCGTTACGAAACATCATGACCGCAAGGACGAATCCAACAACCTTCCGCATGGACGCACCCATCGCGGCGGGCTTTCCATGGCACGCCTGAACTTCCTCGATGAGATCAAGAGCTTCGTCCGGAAATGGTCCTGCCGTCCTCGATGGCCCGGGGATGTGCGCCGACTGTCGGAAGATGAGAAGTTTGACCGCAAGGACACGGAGCATCTCGATCATCTTCGTGAACACCGCGCCAAGCTCATCGCTCATGCTGATGTGGCCCAATCGCTCGGCTTTGAGCAGGACTTGCGCCGCGGCGTTTGGCGCTATCGCGATACGCAAGCGGGCGAATTGCTTTGGCAGATGCCAGAGCGTCAGCACTTCTATCGTGAGGACGAAGGAAGGCTCAAGGCAGCGCCCGCCCCATCTGGCGTGGAACCAGGCGATGCCGAGCACCCGCATCCGGCATACGATCCAGCACACATTCTCGTCTACGAGGACCTTTCGCGCTACAAGATGCGAGCAGATCGGCCCAAGAATGAAAACGCTGGGCTGGCTCGCTGGTCGCATCGAAGCATCTTGAAATATGCGCAGCACATCGGCGGGTTGTTCGGCGTTCCGGTGGCGACCGCGCCCGCCGGCTATTCCTCCAGGTTCTGCCATATCTGCGGCGCGCCTGGTTGCCGTGCCGTACGGTTCGATCCCACTTGGCTCGGGCAGGAATGGATGCGCCGGGTTCTTTCTTCAACTGACATTCGCGACGCTGCCATGAAAGGCGTCGCGCGCAAGGTGCAGGAACGTCTGTCCGCCGATGCGAGGGCCTTCGCGAAGCTGGAGGAGCGCGCTTGGGTGTTGCGCGACGGCGGCACGCATTTCGTCTGCTCAAACCGTGATTGTTCGGCCCACGCAATGCCGGTCAATGCAGACGAAAACGCCGCCGCCAACATTGGGCTATGGTTTCTTCGGGGAATCGACGATTTCCGCGTGAAGATTGATGGTTCGGGAAAACCGGCAAGACCGTTGCGGTTTATCATTGCTGACCGCTTCAAGCGGATTGGCCCTGATGATGATCCTTTCTGGCAGGTTGCTGAGGATGCGAAGCAACGACGACGTGCCACGAGCAAAGAAGATTCTGAGAATGAGGAACAGGACGACGAGGAAAGCAGCGGTACTTGGTTATTCCGCGATCCATCCGGCAAATCGTTCGATGCTTGTCGCTGGTACGCGCCCAAGTGTTTTTGGGGCAAGGTTGCAGAATTTTCCGCCGCAGGAATCAAAGCCGCGAATGGTTCACTTTGGAGTGAGCTAGAGGACGATTGAATTGCTATCAAGATGCAGTAACATTCTGAATCGTTTGGTACAAGTGTCTTCAGCCCGTGCCCCCTGTGGCCCAGCCCGTGGGGAACTCGCCGGGTAATCCATTTGGATGGCAGCATTGGCTGCTTGGACCAAGCAAGTCGATCTTTGAAAACCGAATCGGCGGGGCGAGTGCGCCGGTGGTGACAGGGGCCTCTGGGAATGCTCGCGGGCTATTGGCGCACGATACTTAGCCGTAGAGGACAAGCATTATGAGCGGAAGTTTCAGCGAGAATTTGACCCACGCTCGTTCGGCGGTCCATAACTGCCGCCGGAACCATACGTTGCGAGTGCGACTGCGGCGCCCCCCGGTTCGATTCTGATC
>CADDYU010000233.1 GCA_902810705.1 Methylococcaceae bacterium | reverse complement strand
GTTCGCCGGGCTCTTGGGGCTGATGATCGGCGCGGCCGGCTGCGCCATGGGGGTGCAGATCGGCATGCGGAATCTGGTGAACGCCATGGCCGGCCCGGTCTCCGACCGGGCGGCGGTGTGGGGGGCCTTGGGGCTCTTCATCGGGCTGGTGGGCCTCGAGAGCGGGCTGTGGCGGCTGGGCGGCTGGCTCGGCTGCCGGACGGTGGTGGATACCGGGGTCGAGGTCCGGCTCGATCTGTTCCGCTATCTGTCCGGGCATTCGATGCGCTTTTTCAACGATCACCTGGCCGGGGCCTTGGGTCATCGGATTACCGAGACCGCCGGGGCGACGGGGGCGCTGATCAACGTGTGCGTCTGGGACGTGGTGCCGCCTTGCGCCGATTTCCTCGGGGCCATGCTGGTGCTGGGCCTGGTGCATGGGCCGATGGCGGCCCTCTTGGCGGTGTTCGTCGCCTTGGTGGGCGGCGGGGTCGTGGGGTTCGGCCGGCGCGGTCAGCCCCTGCACTGGGCCTATGCCGAGCAGAGCGCGCGGGTGGGCGGGGAGCTGGTGGACACGGTGGCGAACATCTGGGCGGTGAAGGCGTTTTCCGCCCGCGCCCGCGAACAGGCCCGGCTGGCCGCCGAGTTCGCGGTCGAGGCCGGCCATCAGCGGCGAAGCTGGCTGTATCTGGAGAAGACCCGGGTACTGCACGATCTGTTGCTGTGGGGGATGGCCGGCGCGATGCTGACCTGGGCGATCCAGCTTTGGATGGCGCAGCGCATCACGGCGGGCGATGTGGTGCTGGTCAGCACCTTGACCTTCCGCATCCTGCACGGCTCGCGGGATCTGGCCTTCGCCTTGTTCGGCACAACCCGCCACCTGGGGCTGATCGCCGAGACCTTGCGCGACCTGGGCCAGCCGCACACGGTGCGGGATTGTCCTCGGGCGGCGCCGTTCGTGCCGCGGGGCGGGACCCTCGAGTTCCAGAATGTCCGCTTCGGCTACGGGGCGGGCCAGGATCTGTTCCATGGCCTGAGCCTTCGCGTTCCGGCCGGCCAGAAGCTCGGCATCATCGGCGCCTCGGGGGCGGGCAAATCCACCCTGGTGAGCTTGGTGCAGCGGCTTGACGATGTCCGTGACGGGCGGATTCTGATCGATGGCCAGGACCTCACCGAGCTGGACCAGGAGACCCTGCGCGCCGCCATTGCGGTGGTGCCGCAGGACATTTCCCTGTTTCACCGCTCGCTCCTTGACAATCTCCGCTATGGCCGGCCCGCGGCCAGCGACGAGGAGGTCTATGCCGCCGCCCGCAAGGCCTATTGCGATGCCTTCATCCGGGCCCTGCCGGAGGGCTATCACACCCTCGTGGGCGAGCGCGGGGTCAAGTTGTCCGGGGGGCAGCGCCAGCGGATCGGGATTGCCCGGGCCTTTTTGAAGGACGCGCCGATCCTGATTCTGGACGAGGCCACCTCGGCCCTGGACACGGCCTCGGAGCTGGAGATCCATCGGGCCCTGGCGACGTTGATGCAGGGCCGGACGGTGCTGGCGGTGGCGCACCGGTTATCCACGGTGGCCGGATTCGACCGGATCATTGTCTTGCACGAGGGGCGGATCGTGGAGGACGGCAGTCCCCAGGAGCTGCGCCGCCGGCAGGGGGTGTTCGAGGCCATGTGGCAGCTGCAAACCACTCACCCCCTCAAAACCCCCTCCCGCCACCGCGCGTATCGGTAAGGGGGAATATCTCAGACGAGGAATTTTTTATAGCCGCAGACCTAAGGGTTTATTCGTGCAAGATCGGCGCGTCCGATAATGATGCCTTAGACCCCTAGCTGGTCGCCCCCGGTTTTGCCAAGCGGCCCTATCGTGTTTAGCAAAGAAGGAGAGAGTGCAGCCCTAGATCCGGACTTTGGTGAGGCCGTCGTCTCGATCCCTGATGGAATGAGCCGACCGGAAGTCAACCTGTGCTCACCCCTTCCCTGGGGATCACCCTTCGGGTCGCACGGCGTGCGTCCAAATTCACTCCAGGCGGATTTGTGGCCGGTCATGGCCCATCTGGTCCTGGTCCTGTGGCTGAGTCTCGCCGTTCCGGGCGTCCTGCCCAACTGGTTCGGTCAGGCGGCCCAAGCCATTGCCGGGAGCTCGCCGCTATGAGTGCCTTGGCCCAGCTTCACAAGACTCAAGGCCCGGGGAAACCAACTGTCGACGCCATCGAGAGCCTGCTCGCCGCGCTCAAGCAACACAACATCCCGCTGAATCCCGCCCCTGGCTTCGCCACTAAGCCTGGCGGCCGGATCAGTTTCCCTTGCGGAAAATCCTTTCCCGCGGCCGGCCATCCTCCGGATCAGGCGCCGCCCGACAACGGCTATGCCTTCCAGGCCGCGCAGGGCAGCGGCGTCTATGAAATTCCGGTGGGGCCGATCCATGCCGGCATCATCGAGCCCGGCCATTTCCGCTTTCTGGCGGTGGACGAACAGGTGCTGAACCTGGAAGAGCGGCTGGGCTACGTCCGCAAGGGCATCGAGAAAATCGCCGAAGGGCCCGCTCCGGCACCTCGACACCACGGTGGGCCACGCCTGGGCCGCCTGCCAAGCCATGGAACGGGCGGCGGGTGCCGAGGTGCCGGAGCGGGCCTTGATCCTGCGGGGCATCCTGGCGGAGCGCGAGCGCATCGGCAACCACCTGGGCGATATCGCGCTATTTGCAACTCGGCTGCCTCGGCTACGTGGCGCGGGCCAGCGGCGTGGATTTCGATCTCAGGCGCGACGCCCCCTACCCGCCTTCCACCTGATCGAAACCCGGCCGGTTTGCCATCGAAACAGCGACGTGCGCGCCCGGCTGGACGTCCGCTACGACGAGATTTACGCCTCCCTGGACAGCATCCGCCAGTGGCTGGAGCGGCTGATCCAAGGCAACATCGTGCCCGATTTTCCCTTATGCAATAAGTCGGTGAACGGTTCCTATTCCGGCCATGACCTTTGAGAGCCGTTCCGTAGTCGCGTAGGTTGGGTTGCGGAGTACCGCAACCCAACCTACGCGACTACGCGACTCGGGTAAGAAATTTAAATCCAGGATCAGGTGAATTCCGACCACTTCACGAGGCGTTGAAGCCATGCTGCGCACCCTCTACAAAATCGCCCAGGTGGGCATCGTCACCGAGCCCGCCAAAACCTATTCGGATCCCGAACGCGAAGCACTAGGCGCGGAACTCAAGCGCGCCATCGACAAGCGCTTCAACGGCGCGCTGGCCATCCGCCAGGTGGACGCCGGTGCCTGCAACGGCGGCGAATGGAAATCCACGCGCTCAACAACTCCTTTTACGACCTGGAGCGCTCCGGGGCGCACTTCGTCGCCTCGCCCCACCACGACGCCGATCTGCTCCCCGTCACCGGCCCCGTCTCCCGCCAGACGCAGCACGCCCTGCGGACCGCCTACGAATGCACGCCCGGCCCCAAGCGGGTGGTGGCGGTGGGGACCTGCGCCAAACGGCGGCGAATTCGGCGAGTCCTAGGCCAGCTCGGGGCCGGTCGCCAAGGTGTTGCCGGTGGACGCGGTGATTTGGGGCTGCCCGCTGGCGCTGATGGATAGGCGGCGCGGATTGCTCAGCCTTATCCGGGCTTGAAGCTTCCCGATCAGGTCTCATCCCAAGCTAGTCACGCTGTGCGAGATCAGCCACAGGGGTTCAAAACCACCAGAAATACGATCGCCTTCAGCCCGCCACTAATGGTATGCTGTCGATACTTCTAGATAAGTACATTTTTTATCAATAGCTTAAATAAAAGCTTAGAAATGGTGCGTTAATTGCTACCTCGACGGCTTTCCGGCGCTTCGTGGAATGCGGTGACCGCAGCGTCCATTTTCTTTCCTGGCCTAAAACCAATACTGCCGGTAAGCAGATCCATGAAACATTCGTCGACCTTTTTTGCGCTCATTCCATTCGGCATCCTCGGTCTGACCGCATTCGGCCCTAGCAGCGCGGCGCCCACGGTGGAGGATTTTCAGACTTGGGCGGCCATCACGGCGACCGGAGGCTTCGGGCTGATCGAACCCGGTCTGAAGAACCTCCGTTTCTGGCTGGAGGGTCAGGGCCGGTTCGGAAACGAGAGCTCGTCCCTGTCCCAAGGCATGGTGCGTCCTGGCTTAGGTTATGCGATTAACGAGAACGCCAGCATCTGGCTGGGCTATGCCTTCGTGCCCACCATGAAGCCCTTCACCAGGCAGGATTTCAGCGAGCAACGAATTTGGCAGCAGTTTCTTTGGACCGGCAAGACCTCTCTCGGCACGTTTGCCAGCCGCAGCCGATTCGAAGAGCGGTTCATCAATCAACCGGATACCGCCTACCGATTCCGGCAGATGTTTAAACTCTCCTATCCCCTGGCCTTGGCGCCGAGCTTTAATCTGGTGGGCTGGGATGAGTACTTCGTCAACGTCAATACGACCGGCACGCTACATTCCGGCTTTGATCAAAATCGGGTATTTGCCGGAATAGGCTATAACTTGGACGAGCCCATCAAAACGGAAATAGGCTATATGAATCAGTATATTCGCAGGATAAATCGGGAAGATCTAATGAATCATATTTTATCCGTCAACCTCCTGCTCAATTATTGAGCAGGGTGAAGGCGCCCATGCTACCCTGAGCCTACCCTGCCGCCGCCAACGGGACCGCCCATGCCGAACAGCCTTTTGATTATCGAGGACGAAGCCCTGCTGGGCCAGGAACTGACCCGCCATTACCGGCGGGCCGGCTGGGAGGTGGAATTGGCGCGGAGTCTCGCCGACGCCCGGCGGCGGCTCGAAGAGCAGCACCTGGAGCCCCTCGTCATTCTCTCCGACATGAACCTGCCGGACGGCAACGCGCTGGACCTGATGGAGCAGCTCAAGGGACGGCTGCCCCATTGCGAATGGCTGTTCCTGACCGGCTACGGCAGTGTGCAGGAGTCGGTGCGGGCCTTGCGGCTCGGCGCCTACGAGTTTCTGGAAAAGCCCTGCGAGATGGACCGGCTGGATCTGGTTTTGGCCAGCGCTTCCCGCAGCGCCCTCGCCCAGCGGCGCCTCATCGAACAGGCGGAGCTTGGCCACCGGCGCTACTCGCCCGAGGCTTACGTCGGGAAAAGCCAGGCCGCCCAACGGGTGCGGGAGATGCTGGCGAGGCTCACCCGGGTCCCGTTCAGCGCCATCGTGATCGGCGGCGAGACCGGTACCGGCAAGGGGCTGGTGGCGCGGATCCTCCATTACGGCGGCAAGCGCGCCCAGAACCCCCTGGTCGAGCTGAATTGCGCGGCGCTCCCTCGGGAACTCCTCGAATCCCAGCTGTTCGGTCACGAGGCGGGCGCCTTCACCGGCGCCGTCGGGCGTCATCGCGGCCTCATCGAACAGGCCGACGGCGGCACCCTGTTCCTCGATGAAATCGGCGAAATGCCCATGGACCTCCAGGCCAAGCTGCTGAAAGCCATCGAGGACCGCAAGTTCCGGAGATTGGGCTCGGAGCGGGAAATTTCGGTCGACGTGCAAGTCCTCGCCGCGAGCCATCGGGATCTGGAGGCGATGGTGCGGGACGGCGAATTCCGCAGCGACCTCTATCATCGGCTGAGCGTGTTCAAGCTGATGCTGCCGCCACTCCGGGAAGTCCTCGAAGATCTGGAGGAATTGGTGCCGTTGTTCGTCGCCGAGATCAACGCCAAGGCCGCCAAGCAGATCAAGATCATTCCCGACGCCGTGTGGGCCGCGCTCCGCGCCCACGACTGGCCCGGCAACGTGCGGGAGCTGCATAACGTCGTCGAGCGTTGCGTGCTGTTCGCCGACGGGCCGCTGTTTCCCGCCCAATGGCTGCAACTGCCGGGCCGCTCGGCGATGGCGCCCGGCCAACCGGCGCCGATCTCGGAAGCCGACGGGCTGTTCATTCCGCTCGACGGCAGCATGGATCTGGATGACATGGACCGCTACATCATCGAAACCACCTTGAACCGGCACCACGGCAATGTCACCGCCGCCGCCCGCGCGCTGGGCACCACCCGCGAAACCTTGCGCTATCGAATCCGAAAGTATGGATTGCGGGAAACGGTGTGAACGGAATCCGCGCCGTCCGCTGGAATTGTAGGCGTCGGATCGGGTACAGGAAACGGAGGAGAACGTCCTCGATTCCTCGCTGAGCCGGGTTCGATTTGAGCCTGAGGCAGGGAATTCACCGCAGCAAGCGGAAGTCTTAAGGAGTGCGGGCGAGG
>CADDYU010000232.1 GCA_902810705.1 Methylococcaceae bacterium | reverse complement strand
CAGGTTCGACCGGGCAAAACCCGGCAGGCGCCAAGCGAATCCGCGCAGCAGGCCTTGCGCTCCCACGCTCAAGGCCCGGTCGAAGGCCGGGGCAAGCTTCCAGGATTTGGGGAGTGCCAGATAATCGAGGTCGTCCGGCAGCTTGTCGAGCCGAGCCAGAATGTCGGCGACCGCATCGTCTTCGCCTGCCAATTTGCTAACCGCATCGTCGGCAAGGCTGAGTACCTGCCTGTCCGGAAAGGTAGCGCTTAGCGGTTCCAACAGGGCTGGGTCGCAAAGCAGGGCAGCGTTTTCCAGCGCGTCGCCAGAAAGGCAGCGCTCCAGCGATCCGGTCAGACGTTTCGGACTACGTGCGGAGTAGCCCACCGCCGACAGCCAAACGCCACGGGCGGTGTCGATCAGGATCGCGACCGATCCGCGGCGTCGGCCCAATGCGCTTGAGGACGCCAGAGCCAGAATCAGTGTTTCACCTCGTATGGCCCCCCGCTCGGCGTGCCAGGTTTCCAGCGTCTTCAGAAAGACCTGCAAATGACGGGACGAAACGGCTTTCTGCCAGTCGGCCAGAGCATCCAGAGAGAACGCAGGCGGAATGCCGAGCAGGTCACGCAGCAGAGGATCATGAAGCACAAGGGAGGCACGCGGTCGGCCGCAACTCTTGATCAGCAGCAGCCAGCGGACCAGGGCGACGGCGGAAACATCTTCGGCATCCGGCCAGCCGTACGTCGCCTCTTCCAGCGGCAGTTCGTCAATGTGCGGGAGCAGCAGAAAGAGACCCCCTAACGCCGTGTGGCGCGGACCGGGCGATGCATCGGTTGCGGCAGCCACCGAGCCTTTGTTCTGCGCGAGCAGTTGCTCACCCACCTTCCGAATCCATTCGGGAGGACAGCGCAGCAATGGCGCCAGCACTTCCGCATCCGACCCTCCCACAGATTCATAAAGGGCTGCGACGTTCCCCTGAGTCAGGATCGTAAGCAGCGAGTCCTTGCCAGTCGAGAGTCGGCGTTCCAGACGAAGCAGCGCCAAAGCCGCAGACTTTAAGGCAGGTCCGCCGACATTCTCCCGGCTCGCGTCGAGATAAAGCTTGAGGGCATTGGCCCAATCCTCTCCCGCTCTTGGGGAAGTCCAGACCGCCCATACAGCGTGAAAACAGCGGAATTCATCGCTCGCAGCGTCGGCCTCGGCAAAACGATCAAGAATGCGGCGCGCGTCCTGTGCGCTCAGGGCGCGCAGTATGTGCGCGAGTTCGAACTTCTGAAGCAATCGCAGGGCTTCCTGGCCGGTTGTCGGTTGTTCGCACACTGCGGTGCGTAGCGCCGCCGATACCGGCAGCGAACGCAAGCCATCAAAACCTTCGTAGTACCATTTGCCCCAGGCGCACCCTTCCGCCAAATCCGCCAGAAAGCGGGCCAGGTAGTCCGCGCGGTTAGTAAATCCCATGACGTTTTCGCCATCGCTCCCTCCTTGCACGCTAACTGCCGCCGATCGAGCGATTTGGGCCGACCAGGTTCGCGTCACGAGTTCCTTCTCGAGGTCGGCGTTGACATCCAGCTCCATTTCAAGCCGCCGGATCAGCCAGACGCTGGCATCGGATTTTGAAAACCATGGCGCGAAGGCATTGGCGAGCGTATGGGCAAGACCCCGCGTCACCGCTTCGTCCAGACGCGACTGGATGCGTTCGGGCGCGGGATGGTCACGCGATATTTGGTACTGCGCATGAAAACGGCGAATCAGTAAGCGGTTACTGGCCGCGTCGGCTACATCCATCTGCATGACTCCAGTGGTTGGCACCTAATCTATTTTTTGATATGCGGCTCAAGCGGCGCTTGTCTAATCATCTCTCATTCCTTCCGTTTTCCGGTCTCTCCATCCGAAACCACCTTCATCGCAAACCCATGGCGATGAAAGTGAACTCCGTGTCTTGCGGTTTGCCCTCGCCGGTACCACCCGGTGTGACATCGGTCGAAACGATGTCAAATCCCTTCCCGGCCAGGTTTCTTAGCGTCAGTAGCGTATCGTTTTTGCCGGCGTTGATGGGACTTGCCACCACCACGGGAGCACTTGGAAACGGATCGGCGAAAAGAACGGAGTAGGCGCCGGCAGCGCTGCGGCCGGCCGTGAAACGATCCCCGGAAACCAATCCTCCGCTGTCGCTAACGCGCCCGGCGACGATGCGAAGGTTCTGGGCGCTCCCCGGAGCGAAGAGGCTGCCGTCGGTGTGGAGTTTGACATGGCCTTCGACACGCAGGTGGCCCTCCACCCAGACCAGTTCATTATCCGGAGGCTTCTTCGGATCTGTGACAGTCAAGGGTGCATGGAACTTGCTGGATGCAGGGTCTTTCGCGCGATCGCGCAGACGGATGGCTCCATCCGCGGCTTCAATCGCTTCTGCCACGACGCCGATATAGCGGCGAATCGCGCGAATTTTGTCGGAGTCCTTGAGCGTGTCCGCCGATCCGGGGGGGCGATCGGAATCATTGCGGGGAACGAAATGTCCGGTTTGATTCTGCACGGGCAGCCAGCGGACGTAGCCAATGGGGATCATCCATCTGGACCGCGCGCCTTGTTCCGGCAGAAACTGATGAGGGACCGACTCGTCGTAAAGCAATGGGGCCTGGAGATCGAAGCGTTTGAGCGCCTGCTCCGCGTCCACGGATTGACCGGCGATTAGAACGGGATCGTGCCGGTCAGTATGGTTGGGTTTCCTTCCAATCTCGACGAGGAAGGATTCCCGCACGCGCGAAGGCTGATCGCCCGCGCCGCATTCCATAAACCCTGGCAGCGCATTCTGTGTTGCGTCCTCGTTATAGCGGAGCCAAACCGAAATCAGCCGTCCTTTCTTTCCCTCATCCGTGTCATCCACGCCCGACTGAAACGTGATGCCGCTGAACAGCACCTCGGGAATTTTATAGGGCGCGAGCACGACGATCGGCCGTCCGAAGCCGTCCCAGGCATAGCCGGGGAGAATCCGCACGTCGGCCCGGCCACCGGGCAAGGGCGACTCCTTCAGTTGAAGACCCAGGGCGATGCCCCAGGTATGGGCGCCGAGAAGGTGGCGCGCATGCTGGGTGTGGCTATACTCCACTGCCGCCGTGAGATCTTCGGCGCCGAGGTATTGCCCTTGAAAAAATCGGGGGCGTTGGTCCTGGCTGGATGACATGGCTGGCCTCCCGTTTACCTGTGCCCGTTTCCTGTGTAGCTTTCCATCAATTTTTGGATTGCTTCCGCCTGTTCCTTCACGGTTCTTTGCAATTCCCTTACTGTATTCTCCAGAGAGACAAGCTTGGTTTCTTCTTCTTTAACCACCGCTTCGCTGGAGCCAACCGCCTTGCGATCGGCCAATACCTCCATCAACTCGGTCCATTCGGTCGGAAGAATGCCTTCTAGCGTCGGTCTGACGACCTGATTCAGCAGCAAGAATGACAATGCGTTGTCGAACTCGAATTTGTTGGCGAACGGTTTGCCATCCGAATCCGCGAAACCCAATGCAGCTAGCATCAGGGTTTGAGCATCTATGGGCCTGCCCTTGTTCAACCAAGCCTGCGAAAGGAGAGTGGGGAATGGGTTTTTCGAGTTTGTGGTGGCAGAAACATGCATTAAAGCGGAATTCTTAGCAGCAAATTGATCGGTTTCCGGTATATGCAGACCTTTCTCTTGGAAAGGTGCGCAGCACAGTTTTGTGATCGCCTCGCTCAGCGTTTCCTGGGAACCCCAAAGAGACAGCCAATACTGCAAATTTGGAAAGGTAAGCACCAAGCGGCGCGGCCCCCAATTGCACACTTCCAGGATATGACAATCCGATCTGCGGACCTTGACTGTCGCCAGCGGGACGCAATTGCACCGCACGGGCTCCGGACAGGGTGGCAGCAGTGTGGAGCAGAAGCAGTGACGCGAATATTCGGCGGCGAGTGCTGTTATTTGCAAAGCCTTGGGCTGGAAGGACTTCTGCAGATACTCTGTTCCCTCCGTATTTGGTACCGGAGCTTCCAAGGTAATTTTATTGAGCTCCTCCAAATACCCGCAATCATAGGTTGGGTAATCCCTGAAAAAATCGAGCAGCGCGGCTTTGAACTCCTGAAACCAGTTATACGCTTTCTGGTTGGTCGCACCCTCTTTAATCGCGAAGAGTATCGATTTCGATGCCGACATGCATTTGTTGAAGCGCTTAACCCACTCTCCGTTGGGCTGGTTGCCTTCAAAGACGGGATTTGCCGGGGGGGCTTTGTAAGCGATGAACGAATAACCCTCGCAGGTGATCGTCGGCTCGCACTGGGGCGGCGGATTGCGCTGGGTCGACTGGCATCCGTTGCTGTTTTTCTTGCCGCCATTTGTCTGAGAGTGACAACTGCAACCGCAGGCGGAGGAGCCGCCGCAATTACAGCGAGAGCAACAGGCTGCCGCGCTGCTGCCCCGAAGCGCCGTGATGCCGCGCGACGGCTTTTCGTCGTAGCAGATCGCCAGAACCCAAGACTCCACCAGTTCCTGGCAATCCTCATTGACTGAGGGGCGGAAGGGATCGCAGTCCGGGACATGGGTCGCGGGCCTGCATTTCTGTATGAGCTCGCACACATTCACGATCGCATCCTGGCATATCACGATATCCTCCCCGCATGGGCTCAGGGCATAACCGGTATGCACGGTGACGCGATCGGGACAAGGGTGGCAGACGACCTCCAGCCCGCAGACCACACCCGAGCCGTGCAGGTAGCGGTTGTGCAGCTTGTTCTTCTCGACGACATAGCGCTCGAGGCGGTTCAGGTCTTCCTCGGTCAACAGTTGCCCGGCGAAAAAGCGGGGGCGGCACAGGCATTCGAGTCCGCCGCAGTCGGGACACTCGGGCAGGGGTTTGCACGTGCCTGGATCGTCTCTGCTTCGGGAGGCTTTTACTGCTTCGGCATGTTCTCGAACCGCGGATTGAACTGCGCTCATGAGTTATCTCCAAATTTACTAATTCTTTGCCGTCCTACGTCTGTGAACGACGCTGCATCCTAAATGGTTGCGTTTGCCGGTCTTGCTTAACCGGCCGGCCGCCTGCCCCGTCATGTGGCTCCTACCCTATCCTCTGCTCACCGAGAACCAGCTTTCGAACGTGCCTCCCTGGATACCTGGTTGTTTATCGAGAGACAGCCGGTGGGCTCGAACGGTCACCGGTGGGAAGCTCCCCACGCACGAACTCAGCGTCGATGGCCCAGCCCTTGGTATCCTTGACGAAATCCCCCCGCAGGACGATCCAGAGGCTTTGAACTTTGCCGTTAATGATTTCACGCGCGATCGGAATATTGGAGTCCAGAATGAATGCGACGCCCCGGGCGTCACCGTTGACGCTTGCTTTTGCTTTCACTATACGTCCAGCTGCGTTTTTGATAATTCGGTCGTTTACATCCAAGTCCAAATCGACAGGGATAGTGGTTCCGCGAATCGGACAGCGACAGAACAGACCGTTGGCCATATCGCCCTCGCGGGGAATCTCCACCAGCACCTGAAAGATGTGTTCAGCGTCAATGGTGTTTTTGACATCGACCTTGGCCGTAAAGCCGATGACAATCCCTCGGCGTTCTTCTCTGCCGCCGTCTATCGAAATGATAAAATCTCCGGGTTTTTGGGATTGGTTGTGCGACCAACTGAGAGCTTCGATTCGGGTCAAACCTAAATCCAGGCCCTGGTCGCCATTAGTTCCGTCCGTTCTGTCGCACCCTCGCGGAATTTGCAATTCCAAAGTACGTTGCCCGCCGATCGTTGTTAGAAGTGGTTTGGCGGGTATTTTGTTGCAATCGATAATTGTTGCTTGCACAGCGTCAATACCGAGGCCGTCCTTCCCGGGAAGGCCCGGTGATCCCTGTGTGCTCGCCCCGCCCGGCCCTTGCTGTCTCAGGCATTCGATCAGTTCCAGCAGTACTTGCGTGCTTGGCAGCAATTGGCGTCCTTTACGGTTATCGATGTTCTCATCCTTAATGAGCTCGCCGGGGTGGTAGTGTTCGATGGTCGCGAGCACAACACAGTTGGGGGTGTCGCATTGAGGACATCCGTCCAAATGTCGCCAGAGGATTTCTTCGCAGGCCTGTTCGCTCACATCGAGCACAGCCACGCCGCCGGCGGCGTGTTTGGACATATCGTCAGTGAAGGGAATGTAAAGATGCGTTCCTGTGTCGGAGGTAACAATTTGTTGACTGGCATCACCCACCTTGAATGGCGTTCCCACGACAGGCGA
>CADDYU010000231.1 GCA_902810705.1 Methylococcaceae bacterium | reverse complement strand
CCGTTTATGGCTACGCATCTCAACTTTTAGAGCACAATGACGGGAATCGCTCCTATTGCCCGGAGCTTCGATCTTATATTTTCTGCTTTACGGTACTTAATTCTAAGAAAAAGGTGCTTATGAAGCGTCCTTAAGCTAAGTTTCTTTAAATCGTCTAGCATTTCCCGAATAAGACGACCGGTTTGTCTCGCCGGTTAACAAATGAGACGGTATGAAACGTAACTTTCAATTAAGGGAAATTCATTCATGTCTACTATAACTACCCAACCGATTGCCGTCATCGGCATGGCCTGCCGCTATCCCGGCGCCGAGAGCCTTCTGGCGCTTTGGGAGAACATCCTTGCCCGCCGGCAGCAGTTCCGCGCCATCCCGGATGAGCGGCTGCCTCTTTCCGAGTATCACGACCCGGATCCCTCGGTGCCCGACAAGACCTATGGTCGCAAGGCGGCACTCATCGACGGCTTTGATTTCGATCCGGGCGCGTACCGGATTCCGAAGTCGACCTTCGTCGCGACCGATATCGTGCATTGGCTCGCCTTGGCCACCGCGCTCGACGCGCTCAAGCATTCCCGACTCGACGCCAGCGCGCTGCCGCGCGACACTGCGGGCGTGATTCTCGGCAACACCTTGACCGGGGAGGAAACCCGCACGGGCACCATGCGGCTCCGCTGGCCTTTCGTCCGCAAGGTGCTGCGCCGCGCGGCCGAGGCCCACGGCCTCCCGGAAGAGGCGGTCCACGAGCTCGAAACGAGCATGGAGCACCTGTACAAATCCGTCTTCCCGCCCGTCAACGAGGATACCCTGGCCGGCGGCCTAGCGAACACCATCGCGGGCCGGATCTGCAACTACCTCGATCTGCACGGCGGCGGCTACATCGTCGACGGGGCCTGTTCCTCGTCGCTGATCGCCATCGCCACCGCCGCCGATTATCTCAACCAAAACAAACTGGACCTGGCGATCGCCGGCGGCGTCGATATTAGCCTCGACACCTTCGAGCTCATCGGCTTCAGCAAGGCCACCGCCCTCACCCGGGACGAGATGCGGGTTTACGACCGGCGCGGCAGCGGCTTCATTCCCGGCGAGGGCTGCGGGATGGTGATCCTGAAACGGCTGGAGGACGCTCGCCGGGACGGCGATACCGTCTACGCGGTGCTGCGCGGGTGGGGCGTATCGTCCGACGGGCGCGGGGGCATCACGGCGCCGAACGCGAAGGGGCAAACCCGGGCGCTGCTCCGAGCCTATCAGGCGGCCGGATACACGCCGCAATCCCTGGCCTTTGTCGAAGGTCACGGCACCGGAACCGCGGTGGGCGACCGGATCGAGCTGGAGGGCATCGCCGGCGCCCTGGCGGCGAGCGGTCCCGTGGCCGACCATGCGGTCGGCGTGACCTCGTTCAAGTCCATCGTCGGCCATACCAAGGCCGCCGCCGGCATCGGCGGATTCATCAAGGCGGTGATCGCGGTCAACCGGCGCGTCGTCCCGCCGACGGCGGGCTGCGCCGAGCCTCATCCCAGCTTCGCCGACGTGGCCCGCGGGCTTTACCCGGTCCTGGAAGGGGAGACTCGGGCGGCGGACGAGCGGCTCCGGGCCGGCGTTTCCGCCATGGGCTTTGGCGGCATCAACTGTCATGTGACCCTCGAAAGCGGCGACCCGCCGGCGCCGGAACTGGCGCCCGAGCTGTCCGAGCGGACCTTGCTGGCGTCCCGCCAGCAGACCGAGATCATTCCGCTGTCGGCGGACGACTTGCCCGGGCTCATCAAGGCGGTGCAGGACTTGCGGCAGGCTGCGCGGGGCCTCAGCGCCGGCGAGCTGGTGGATTTGGCCGCCCATCGCGCCCAGGCGGCTCACCGCTCGAAGTGGCGGGCCGCGGTCGTCGCCGGAACCCTCGAAGAACTCGAGACGCGGCTCGCCGAATTGCAGCGGCGCCTCGCGGAAGATCCGCCCACGCCCGGAACGGTATGGCGGGGCGAGCAGCTCTGGATCGGCCATGCCGTGCGTCGGAACCGGGTCGGCTTTCTGTTTCCGGGCCAGGGCTCGCAGCAGGTCGGCATGGCGCGCGCCTTGGTCGAGCGGTTCGATTGGGCCCGAAACTTCGTGCAGCGCTCGGATGCGGCGGTCGAGGCGGTGCGCGCGGCCCATGGCGAGCCCGGCTCCGGCGAGGCGCTGAGCGAACTGTTCCTGCGCCGCACCGAGCGCGATCCCGCGAAGCGGCTCGAGCCTGTTTGGCAGGCGGCTCTGACCCGCACCGAGAATGCCCAGCCGGCGATTTGCATGGCTTCGTGGGCCTGGAAGGAGCGCCTCGAAGCCTTGGGCATCATCCCGCAAGTGGTCGGTGGGCACAGCTTGGGCGAATTGTCGGCCCTGGCGGCGGCCGGCGCCTACGATGCCGAGACCCTGGTCCGGCTCGCCGCGCTGCGGGGAATCGCCATGGCCTCGCCCGGCGAGGCCACCGGCTGCATGGCGGTGGTGTCCTGCGACGCGGAACGGGCCCAAGCGATTCTGGACCGGGTCGAGGGCTACTGTGTCGTCGCCAACTTCAATTCGCCGGTGCAAACCGTCATTTCCGGCGAGCCCGAAGCGGTGCGGCGGGTAGTCGAGCTGGCCGGCGCGGACGGGTTGCGGGCCGGGCTGCTGCCGGTCTCGAACGCGTTCCACTCCCGCCTGGTCGAGCCCGCCGCCGACCTGTTCCGAAACAGCCGCCACATCCCCGCCGAGACCGGCGCGTTCGGGTGCCGGGTGTTTTCGAGCACCGATGGCGGCGAGATTGGGGCGGGATTTGAGCTCCGGGCTCACCTCGCGAACCAGATCGTATCGCCGGTGGATTTCACGCGCCTGGTGAAGGCGATGTCGGAGCATTGCGACTGGTTCGTCGAGGTCGGGCCGGGCCGCGTGCTTTCGGGTTTGGTTCAAAGCCATCAGGATGCCGGCATCCACCCCTGCTTTCCCGTGGAGGGACGGCCGGGGCGCGACGCCGATTTCAACGCGGTGGTGGCCGAAGCCTTCACGCGGGGCCTCGAGCTTCACTGGGCGCGACTGTACGAGAACCGTCTGGTGCGCCCGTTCGTACCGGCCGCCCAGCGCAAGTTCTATGTCAATCCTTGCGAACGCCCGCTGGCGGCGATCTCCGTCAATCGCCGTCCGGAAGCCTTCATGAACGATGCTTTCCTAGGCTCGCCCCTGGATAGGGAGCCGGCGTCCGATCTGGCGTCCTTGGCGGAAGCGCTCATGGCGACGGTTCGCGATGCGGTTCCGGCACGACACGCGGCGCTTTTGCTGCACGACGAGACGGAAAGCTCGCTCCGGATTGTGCTGCCGAGCGATGCCGAGGTGAAGTGCTTGTCCGCCGAGGCCGGCATTTTCGGGGCGGTGTTTCGTTCCGGGGCGGCGGAAGCCATCGAAATCCTGGCCGAGGATCCGCGTTTCCATCGGCATTTGGAAGGATTGGGCGTTGCCCCGGACTGGACCGGTCTTTACGTGCCGCTGACGACGGTAGCGGGAGGGGCTTCGCTAGGCGTGCTGCGCCTCGTCCGTGAGCCCGGCGAATCGTTCACTCCCATGGACGCCGAAATGGTCTCGGAGCTTGCCGGTCGCGCGGCCCCCGCCCTGATTCAGGCGTTCCTCGAGGAGCGCCGCCGCGAGGCCCGCCGCATCGAGCGCCAGCTCAAGGCCCTCGCGGGCGGTCTGGCCGCCAATCGCGCTCCGAAGGACCTGCTGGACGAACTGATCGAATCCGCGAGAGCCTCCCTCGGAGCCGAGCACGGCTCGATGCTTTTGTACGACCCCGAGGCGCATCAGCTGTATTCACCGGGTGGCGATGCCGAAGGATCCACCGGACGGCGGCCCGTCAACATTCGGTTCAGCGCGGATTCCGGAATCGCCGGCCACGTGTTCCGGACTCGCGAGCCGGTGCATATCGCCAACGCTTACGAAGATATCCGATTCCATCCCGAAATCGATCGGTTGACTGGCTCCCGCACCCGCAGCATCGATTGCGTGCCGCTGCTGGCCGGGCGAGGCGGGCCGCTTGGCGTGCTGCTCTTCATCAACCGCCGGTTTCCGGGAAACCGCCAATATTTGGCGGATATCGGGCGGCGCGCGGGAGCCCTGCTTGCGGCTCGAGAGTCGCTGGCCCGGTTCCGGGCGGATGCGAAAAACCTCAAGGCAATGGTCGCTGCCGGTACTTCGTCGCCTGTGGCGATTGCCGAACCGGTACCGGACAGTATCGTCGCCGCTCCACCCGAGCGGGAAGCGCAATCGGAGCTTCGGGAACACTCGGCGCGGGCGGTGCTCCTCGACCTCATCAGCGAACGGACCGGTTTCGCGGCCGACACCCTCCACGACGATGCGCGTCTCATCGACGATTTGAATCTGGATTCCATCAAGATCGGCGCGCTGCTCGCCGATGCCGCACTGCGGCTAGGCGTCCAGGGGCGGATCGATCCCGTGCAATTGGGCGCTTCCACGCTCGGAAACGTGATCGCGGCCTTTGAACAGGCTCAGGCGCCCGCCGACTCGACGCCGTCGGCCATGGCGATCCTGCTCGATCTGGTCGCCGAACGGACCGGCTTCGACCGTGATGGCCTTGCTTCCGATCAGCGGTTGCTCGACGATCTCAATATCGATTCGATCAAAGCGGCATCCTTGCTGGGTGATTTGCTTCTCAAGACCGAGACCCAAGGCCGGATCGAGGCCGGATCCTTGGCCAACGCCACGCTGGGCGAGATCGCCGCCAGGGTGCAGGACGCCATGACCGAAATGGCCGGGGTCGCCTCAATCGCAAACGATATTTCGGAAAGCGCCGAAGCGATCCTTCCAATCGCAAACGATGATCCCAGGAGCGCTGGGATGATCCTTCCGCCCGAGACGGGCCGCAAAGCCCGCTGGGTGCGCTCCTTCACGGTGACCAAGATTCAGGCTTCGCCGCCCGCGCTCGAAAAGAGCTTTGAGGAGACGGGCGAGACTCTGCTGCTGGCCCCGAGCGGCGCTTCGCCCCTCGCGGGCCAATTGGCGAGGCGATTGGGAGCGAGTATTCTGGCGGGGGACGGCCTGAGCACCCTGACGCTGCCGGGTAAACCGAAGGTTCTGGTGATGCTGCTGTCCGATGGCGTGGCTACCTGTTCCAATCATTCCGCCTTCGAAGCCGTGGACGAGTTGGCCGTGTTCCACCGGCTGGCCAGGCTGGCCCCGGACCTTTGGCAAGGCCTGGACACGGTCGCGTTCATCCAGCGAACCGGCGGACGCGACCTATCCCTCGCGACCGGCCCCAGCGTCTGGTCGTTCGCGGCCAGTGTTTGCCTCGAGCGGCCCGAGCTCAAGGTGAAGGTGATCGATTTCGCTCCGGGCCTCGGAGCGGACTTTGTCGTGGACCGAACCCTAGTGGAGCTCGCCGTTTCGGGCCGATATCAGGCCGTCGAGTATGACCACGGCGGCGTGCGCTGGACGCGTTGCATCGCGCCCGTGGAACCGGAGGCGTGCAAGCCCAGGGCCTTGCGCTGGTCGCCCGAGGACGTGCTGCTGGTCACGGGCGGCGGCAAGGGCATTACCGCCGAATGCGCGTTGGCCTTTGCCCGGGAGACCGGCGTGAAGCTGGCGCTGGTCGGCCGTTCCCGAGCTCCGTCGGTCACCGAGCAAAGCGAACTGGCCTCGACCCTGCGCCGGTTGACGGCGGCCGGCATCGAATACCGGTACTATGAGGCCGATGTGGCCGATCCAAGGGCCTTGGAGCGGGTGATCGCCGCCGTCCGGAGCGACCTCGGCTCCGTGACCGGCGTGCTGCACGGCGCGGGCACCAATGTTCCGCGACGCTTGATCGACGTGTCGGCCGATGAAGCGAGGCGCGAGATCGCCCCCAAGCTGCAAGGCGCCGAAAATCTCGTCGCGCTGTTCGACACCGCGCCGCCGAAGCTGTTCGCGGCCTTCACGTCGATCATCGGGGTGACCGGAATGAAGCACAATGCCTGGTACGCCTATTCGAACGAGGCCGTGGCGCGCCTGCTCGACGGCTTCGCCGCGAGGCATCCGGAGACCGCCACGGTGAGCTATGCCTTCAGCGTCTGGGACGAGGTCGGCATGGGCGTCAAGCTCGGCAGCGTCCGACACCTGAGCCAGCTGGGTATGGACGCCATTCCGGTCGAGGACGGCGTGCGCCAGTTCCTCCGCTGGACCAGGATGGCGCCGCCGACCGGAGAAGTGGTCGTGACCGCGAGCGCTGACGGCCTCGCGACCTGGCGGCGGC
>CADDYU010000230.1 GCA_902810705.1 Methylococcaceae bacterium | reverse complement strand
CTGTGCGCCACGTACGCATACCCCTGCGCCCGGACCGCCCGCAGGTCCTCCAGCAGCGCCCCCAGCGAGGGGTAGTCCGCGACCTCGCGCCCGTCGTACAGCTCGCGCACCGCCGCCTCGTCCTGCTGGGCCAGGAGCACCCGCCCGATGGCCGACTGCGTGGCCGGGAAAAGCCCCACGCGCCCGATCGCCGTGGCCGGCGGCATCCCGCGCTCGGCGTGGTAGAGGTAGCACACGTGCTCGCGCCACAGCACGCCCATCGCCACCAGCTCCGCCAATGGGTGCAGCGATTCCAGCGGCGCGATCGCCCGGCGGATCAGCCCCGACCCGAAGAGGCTCAGCGCCGACAGCACGTGCATGGCCGGGCCCGGGAGGTACTTGCGGTCGGCGTCCTGCCGCGCCATGCCCAAGTGCGCCAGCGTCTTGAGCAGCCGGTTCACCCGCGTCGGCTCCAAACCGAGCTGCCGCGCCAGCGCCCGGTTACCCACCGGCCCGGAACTGACCGCCAACGCCTGCAGGCACGCCAACCCGTCGATCAGGCTCTGATTGGGCTGGGCGGGGAGCATGAGCGACCAGAGTATCGAACCATCGCTATATTCGCAAACTCTTCAACCACGGCGACATACAACGCCTCCGCCGCTAGCAATTTCCTGCTACATCAGAACATTGCGGCCGGCGTAGGCGTGTGTTAGAACCACCACCGAACTGTGGCAAAGTGCAAAGGTCTGCCATGGCCGAATCCGCCGCTTTGAATGATCCGGACCCGCGCCGACGCGGCTTCACGCTGGTGGAGCTGCTGGTGGTCATCGGCATCATCGCCCTGCTCGTCAGCATCCTGCTCCCCACGCTCGGCAAGGCCCGCGAGTACGCCAAGACGGTCCAGTGCCTCTCCAACTTCCGCCAGATCGGCCAGGCCGCCAATCTCTACGCCGCACAATACAAGGGCTACACGGTCCCCGGCTACGCGCAGGTCGGGCAGGTGGTGGCCGGCAACGGCCAGGCGCCCGACGCCGAGAACTACGCGACGGTCCTGGTCAATGGCCGGTTCATCAACGCCCCCAACGTTACGAGCCTGGCCGACGCCGGCGGCAAGACCAACTCGGCCTTCTTCTGCCCCTCGGGCCTGGACGACTTCGTCGGGTTCCAGTGGTCCACCACCTCCGGCACCGCCTCCCCCACACCCAACGGCCGACAGGACATGCTCGGCTCCCGCCCCTGGCGCACCATCTCCAAGAGCACCGGCATCATCGTGGACACCTGGTACGGCATCAACGCGACGCTGGACAACTTCGACACCGCCAAGCCCCCCTGCCGCCGCCTGCCGGGCGTCGGCAACAGCCGCAATCCCTGGGAACTGCCCAAGCTCGGCGGCATCCGCAAGCCGTCGGACATGGTCATGCTCTTCGACGGCCTGTTCATCAACCTCTACTTCGACTCCGACCGCATCTCCGCCCGCCACGGCAAGCGCACCCAGACCAACCTCCTCTTCTTCGACGGCCACGCCGCCACCGTCCAAACCAAGACCCTCCCCGGCGGATACGGCCCCACGCCCAACGGCGCCGGCAACCCATTCAATACGCTGGCGGGTTTGGCCGGGTGGCAGTGGCCGAAATGGCGGTTGGATCAGAATTAGGGGGCGAGCAACTGTATCACTGATTTTGATCTACGTGCGTTGTTCCGCTCGCTAGGCACGGCGGGCACATCCGATCAAAGCCGCCCGTACATCACTGTTGAAATCGGTTGGGGACCAAAATATTTTTCTCGAACCCGCATTTTCCCATTGCTTGGGAGAGGAACCTTGAAGAAGATCGCTGCTTGTCGGACTGGCAACTCAGATCGCTCAAAGGTGTGGGATCGATTGTGGGGTGAGCCATGTCAGTCGCCGGAGCATTGTTTGCACGCGACAAATCGATTTGGGGAAACGCGAAGCGAGCATCTTCACACCCGCCTCCACGCATGCTTCTCGAAGAGTTAGAGGGGCGAGTTCTGCTCAGCGCGCCGGCCGCGCCAAGCGATTTGACAGCCGTGGCGCTGTCCGACACGGAAATCGCGCTGGGATGGGCGGACAACTCCATTGACGAGAACGGGTTTCGGGTCGAAGTTTCTTTCGACGGGAGCACCTTCGACTCCCTTGCCGACTTGGACGCAGACAGCATTACGTACACGTCCGCCGCCCTTCCAAACCACGCCCATTTCTTCCGTGTGATGGCCTATAATGACGACGGGGAGTCTGCATGGTCTAACACCGCGAGTGCGATCACGTATCCTCCCGTTGCCGACGATTTTACGGTGACGCCCACGTCCACATCACAGGTCGAGTTGACGTGGAGCGCGGTCACAGGGCTTACGGGGCAAACACTTGAACGGGAGGAGGGCCAAAGCGGCAACTGGATTTCGATTCCTGTGGGAGCGCAGGCAAATTCATACACCGACACGAACTTGATGGAAGGAACAGAGCTTTCCTACCGACTGAAGACGTCAAACAGCACGGGCGATTCCGAGTACACAGACGTTATTACGACACATACGTGGCCGGCAGCCCCTGGGGGCCTGAACGCTCTCGCATTGTCCGACACGACGCTGGAACTGTCTTGGACGGACAATTCCCACGGTGAGAGCGGGTATATCATCGAAGATCGGACCTTTGGCGGTGATTGGCGAGAGCTCGCCACGGTCATTCCTGACACGACCTCGATCGAAACGCCGGAGCTGGTAGGCGGACTGGACTACGACTTCCGTGTCCGCGCCTGGAATGACGGCGGGGAGTCGGACAATTCCAACGTCGTTACGGCCAAGCCTCTGATCCTTCCGGCACCGACCGACCTACTGGCACTGCAAACGTACTCTGATCGGATCGTTCTACACTGGAAAGACAACGCGGACGACGAGTTGGGCTTCACGGTGGAGGCATCCACGGACGGTATCAATTACACGTCCGTCGGCAGCGCACCGGCCGACGCCGATGGTACGACGATCAGCGGCCTCGCGATCGGGACCTCCTACTCGTTGCGCGTGCGTGCCTACAATGCGACGATGGTTTCCGAGTGGGTGACGCTAGGCGCCTCGACCGACTCCATCGTCGAACCTTCGCGTGTCACCGCTCAATACAATGATGGCGACCAGTCAGTTACCGCGCTTGTGACGTGGACCGATAACTCGGACAACGAGACCCAATTCCTCGTCTGGGCAGCATCGCCGTATTCGGAGACCGGCTTCGACCTCATGTTCATCGCAGATGCCGATGCGCAGAGCGCCCTGATCCCGGGGTTTGCTCCGGGGAAGGCGTACATGCTTTACGTGCAGGCGAATGATCCCGACCTCCCCGCCTCCTCCGGTCCTTCCGAAATGATAACGTTCACCACGCCCCTTTCCGGCGACCCGGCCGTTCCGACGAACCTCACCGTCACCGGCACCTCTTACACCCAAGTTGACCTTTCCTGGACCGACAACTCGAACAACGAAGATGAGTTCGGCGTGTCCGGGCGCCCGCGCGACTTTGATCCCATTTATGGCAGGGGCGCCGCGGTGCTGGCGAACATCACGACCGCGTCCGTCACGGACCTCTCACCAGGCATCTATTACGACTTTTTCGTCGAGGCCTACACGGATACGCGGCTGGCATCCGGGGCCTCCAACGAGGTCGAGGTGCAAACCCCGTTGGCCCCCGCCCCGAGTGGTCTGACGGCAACGGCGGTATATGGTGACATACAGTTGCAGTGGACCAACAACTATGCCGACGCCGATGGGATTGAGGTCCAGCGATCGAAGAACGGGGGAAGCTTCCGCACGATCTACTCGCCCTTGGCGCCGACGGATACGACCTACACGGACACACCCCCTGACGCCACTGCCGTCTACACCTACCGCGTCCGCGCCCTTAAGGGGATCGGCTACTCCGCTTGGTCCAACGAGAACTCCGCCCGGAGAAATGACACGATTAGCGTGGTTGCCACAACGCCGCAGGTAGCCGAGGGCGGCTCGGATCCGGGGCAGTTTACTGTATATCGTGACGGGGACAACTACAACACCAGCTTGACAGTGTACTACACGGTCGAAGTGGGTGACTCAGAAGCGACCCCCGGCGACGACTACACGCCGCTCTCGGGCTCGGTCACTATCGCGTCGGGCGAGCACAAGGCAACCATCGATGTGAATACGCTTCTCGACGAGGATGACACGGAGGCGACAGAGCCGGTCACCATTACACTCGCCGCGAACCCTGCTTACGCATTGGCAGCCGAACCGCAGACTCGCGCCGCCGTAAACATTCTGAATAAGAAGGCATACCTGGTGGCGTTTTATGGACTCGACATCCATGATCCGACAGGACCGGAGCCAACTTTTGGGAACTTCTATCTCAGGCAAATCATCGATGACGTCTCCCAGGCGAAGGGATATACGAAGATTCTCAAGTCTCACAAAGACATACTGAAAGCAAAGAAGGCGTTCTTGGACGCCATCAATGCCGATCCGCAGGACCGGCGCGGTCGCAACCGCATCAGTAAAGCAGAGGCCGAGTCGGTCACCCTTCGAGTTGCCGGGTACAGCCTCGGAGGAGTCGAGGCGATAAACCTGACACGGGATTTTGCGAATCTCACGCGCGTCATCGAGGGCTACCGACTCGACGTGGAGATACCAGTGGAGAAGCTCGTCACGATTGATCCGGTCAACAACAGGCCTGAGAGCCTTACGACTACGAGTGGCTCGGTCAAAACCAACGTTAAGGCATTTGTAAACTGGTATCAAGACAAGGGGGGCAATTCGACAATGCGCGGCATCGATGAGAATGGAAACTTAACCAGTGACTTTGACACGCTCGGGACAGCGCTTAGCCGGACAATTCATGGCAGCAGCATAGAAAGCCTGGCTCCAAAAACGGAGACGCGAGTGGATACCCAACTCGGGAACGAGAAGGTCGAGAAGGCCTATTTCTTCCCCAAGCCTGACCCAGGACACTGGGGCACAGCCAGGCTGTACGGTAATGACGTGAATCACGACACCATTACGTGGTGGCTTTATGACAAGGCAGTACAGGAACTCTCGTAACAATCGCATAGCTCCGTCAATGCGGCTGCTATTTTCGGTTGCGGCGATTGGCGTCTCATTTTGTGCCGTTGGTTGTTTTCTCGTTGCGAGCCCCGAGCGCGTTCGGTCGGTCAAGGGAACGTGGAGCGGCGTACTAGAACCTGTTCAGGTTTTTGATGATCGAGGAACCAGCTACGATGCGGCCGCCCTTGCGGTGACCGGCGGCCCGATGCAGATATTCCAGGCGGGGTCTGCGCCAAATCGTCTAGCATTAGTAACGGACGAGCAGGCACGCATCCTCGATCCGGGAAAGCTGCCCGTGGGCAAATCTGTGCGTATTTCAGGGACTTGGATACCCTTCGATCACGCGCAGAGCGACGGGCGGACAACCCACGTCGATGGCGTTCCCGTTTACCTTCACACTCCCATAAATAAATCAACGGCAGAGCCGATCATCCGTGCACATTCCCCACCTCAGATCTCCGGTGACTAGAGAGGCGGCAGAGGCGTTGTCTTTCCCGGCCGATTTAGGGAGGCCCGGTGCGGAGAAACTGGATCACACATGCGGTTTCTAGCCAAGCTAGCGCTGATTTTGGCGGGTACGATCGGTTTTTGGCAGGTCCTCTCTCGCCTCCGTGAGCCGATTTACGAGGCTTGCTTTGACCTGCGGGCCGCGTACGCGGTTCAGTGCGGGACGGCCGAGGACGTCAACCGGTGCGTGGAAGAATGGCGGCCGGTCCTGGTGCGGCGGATCGAGGCGGCCATGGCGGCGTCGCGTAAACTCAGCCCAACGACGCGCGAAACACCGTCACCGAATGGGGGGGAAACGTGTATTGCCAGTCACGACCCGACAGCGTCAGGAAACTGTTCCGGGGGCGAATGACGCCGGGCATTTCGAACGTGTTGTGCGCCTGAAGGTATTTGTGTGAAAGCTCGGTCACGGCCAGTTCGTTGAACTGCCCGTCGCGGAGGCGGAGGGTCGCGTCGAGGGGGGAGGTCGCATGGGGGCTGGTCACGCTCAACGTCAGGACGCGGTCCTTGAGGGAGGCGGAGGCGCTCAGCCCGGGAATCTGCTGGTTATTCCCGCCGAACGCAAGCGGGATCGGGTCCGCTTCGGCTTCCACGCGGAGGCTCGTTGCGCCCTTGTGGGCCCGGTACGTATCGAAGACGTGGTACGTCGGCGTGGGCACCATCCGGTCCTCGCTGGTCAGCACCAGCGCCTGGAGCACGTTGACGAGTTGGGCGATGTTCGTCATGTACAGCTTGTC
>CADDYU010000229.1 GCA_902810705.1 Methylococcaceae bacterium | reverse complement strand
CAAGCTGCGGGTTCAAATGCCAGTCCGGCAGGAATTCCCAATCCGCCCTGAGATAAACCTTGTGGAGAGGAGCGTAGCCTGAATTATGATCGGTGGATTCGTCGATCGAATGCTGATAGGAATAATTGCCCATTACCCTAAACATGGAGGCGAGCCGCCAATCGGCCTCCAATTCCAGACCACGGCCTATTTGCTCGCCCGTATTCCGGGCTGTGAAAGTATTGCCGCCTGGATCGGGAGAAAACCTTATGATGTCGCTCCACCAATAGTTGAAAAGATTGAGCCCCAAGCGCAATTGATCGAACGGCCGGTAATCGAAAGCGAGTTCGACGGTATTGATGGTTTCCGGATTAAGCTTGGGATTGCCCAGAGCCACCGGATTGTTGATGTTGCGTAGTTCGGCCCACGAGGGAGCGCGGAAGGCGCGGCCATAAAGGAGTTTGGTGGTCAGGTCATGGCGGGTTTCCCAGACCAGGGCCAAACGGGGATTGACGGTGCTGCCGAAGTCGGAGTAGTGATCGTAACGCACGCCCGCGGTCAATTCCCAATCGTTGTCGAACTTCCATTCGTCCTGGAGGAAAGCAAAAACGTCCTTCCGATTTCCGGGAGTCAGGAAAACCGAGGACGGATCGTTGTTGACATTGGTGAGCGTCGGCAGCGGAATGATGTGGGGGCCGGGAGCCAAAAGGTAATTCTTGACCTCATTGACGTCGTAAACGCTGTCGTAATTGACCCCCGTGCCGACACGGATGGTGTGCTGATCGAATCCGGAATAAAAGCCGGAAATATTGCCCCGGACATGGCGCTCGAATACCTCGGGATTGCCGATGACTCCATCCGGAAAAGCGCCACCAAAAGCACCGGGCGGGTATAGCAGCACATTCCGTTGTACGACTTGACTGGTGTCGAAATAACTGACTTGGGCCGTAACGTCCCAGTTTTCGGTGAATTCCGGGTTGTGATAGGTCAGATCGGCATTCCAGCGGTCGCTGCGGAAGCGGCCATGCGGGTCCAAGGCTTGGGCAATACCCGGACCGGTTCCGAAATTAGAGCGATGCTGCAAGCCGCCGCGAAAACGCCAGTCCCCCCGTGAAATGTCCAGGCGCGCATCCAGATTATCGCGCTGCAGATTGACGGGTCCTGGCGCAAGAGAGGCATGAGTTCCCAATAAATTATCGTAAAAGGTTTGGGCATCTGATCCGATAGTCTTTCGCTGGCCATTGGTATTGTGGTATTCCACCATTGCCGCCACGTCAAAGCCCCCCCAAGTCTTGCCATGCAAGGCCCAGCCGTCATAAGTATCGAAACTGCCGGCCCGACCACCAATTTCAGTACCATTAATATCGTCCTTGGTTTTGGTAATAATATTAATGACACCAGCGAAAGCATCGGCCCCGTAAACAGCGGAGCCCGGGCCCCGGATTACCTCAATGCGAGCTATGGATTGTACAGGCATGCCACCCCATACTAGACTACGGTCGCCCCCAAATAGATTGGTAGTAGGTATGCCATTTACCAGCACAAGCACTTGCTGGTTTGCATTGGAAGAGACTCCGCGAATCGTATAAATGGGGTTATATCCAAGAGGACTCCGCACGACGTGAAGTCCTGGTACGGATTCCAGTGCTTCGTCGATATCCGTAGCGCCAATGGCTTTGATGTCCTCTGCTGTGATGACAGTTGCTACGGCCGGAGCTTTGGTGATGGGTTGCTTGCTTCCTGTGGCAATGCTAAGCATTTCCTCGTCGCCGTAAAGCTGCAGTAAAGCCTTTTCGTCTTCCTGCGGTGAGCTTTGTGCTACACTATTGATTGGCTGTAATAAACAAAAAAAAAGCAAGGCCTTTAAAATATTAGCCATGCTCTAAACCCCCAAATTTAGCTTTATTTATAGGTATAAGATTTCTTTATTTCTGCCATCGGCGCAGCGGATTCCCTGTGTAATTTATACGTGTGCAGCGTAATGGGAATAATGTACCTACATGTTTTTTACTGGCGTCAATATAACAGGCAGTTATTCCTGCGGAAAAGCTCAAAATCAGGTAATGGTAGAATTCACGACGGGACATTCCCTGATCAGCCGCGAGAGCCGCAGTAAGTGCAGCGATATTCATTTGCAAGCGAAAACGATTGCTTATAAGTAATTCCTCAACCTGAAAGGCAAGTTTGACATATGGCCCCCCTGAAAGACCTAATGTCTCGGCGAGGGCCATAAGAGGTTCAATTCGTTCATCCTTATGTGTAATGGGCCTGCCATATCCAGCAATTGTCCTGAACTTTTTTAACTCATTTTTAAGCAGGTCGAGCAATTCGGCTCCCAAGGCCAACTGTTGTCTAATTCGGTAAAGGAAATCTATAGCTCTTACTTCGGGTCGACCGCCGTAAATTGATGCCTCTGAAACCGCATTCGCGGCACTCAAACCTAATGCCGCCGTGCTTCGAGCGGTGCCCGCCAAGGCGGCGACTCGATTATTCCATAATCTTGGATCGGGATAGCTGGCACATAAGGTCCAGATTCCCTCGAACAGCCGAACTTGCTTCGGACTTGGAAGTCGTCCCGTGATGCCATACAGCAATAGCGCCATCCAGGGGAGATCCTTGAGGTCCCGAAAAAGATCATGGTCGCGAAACACGACTCGATCTTCGCCGGGGAAGCAAGCTCCTACATTGGATATCCAATTATTCTCGGCGTTTAAGAGGCGCTCCGGTCCTGACATTTTCGTTGCCTCCTTGAGATTACTGAAATTACAGTAACGGGATGTATATGGACTCAAGACTGAGGATGGTTTTTTAACTTTATGCCGTTAGCAAAGAACGGAAAACGCCGCCAACCGTAAATCTCCTGCTCAAGGGCGTGGACTGCGGCACCCGGCAATCGCAGGAAAAGGAATAGCATCTCGCCTTGTGAGGGAGTGAAGCTTAAATCGGTTAACGCCGCGGCCGCTACGCCGGTCATTGCCAGAGGATAGCTGGCTACGGATTCGAGCTCTGGGCGAAAATCTCGAAGAAAAATTAGAGATTTCCCTGGGCTACAATCAGAAAGAAAACCCAGCGTTTGTCTGACAGGGGTAGGGCAACTGGCTCCGTGCGGATCGAAGCCAGGCGGATGTTCGATAGGCAACCAAACATCGGCCCGTTCTTCTCTCGGGGGATTCTTGAGCCGTGCACGCCAGGCTTCCAAATCGGTGCCGCAAGCTTGCCAATAATCCATGGCCAAGGCGACCTCACGGGCGCCTCCCAACTGGCCCGCTCCAACCGCGAGAGCGGCCATTAGACAGGATGCATGAGTCGAGCCGCCCACCCCAGCGCTCATTGCGGCATGCACAGCCAGGTCTCGGGGTCCGGCGTTGGCGAGGGCGACGGCAAGCCCTTCCAGCAGGGAAGCTTGATCTCGCGTCGGCCTTTCCAGCTTAAAAAGCAGAAAGAGATACTCGATCCAACTGGCTTTACCCAGCAAATCCCCATAGACATCGTATCCGGCACAATAGCAAACTGCCGTCGCGAAGGGATTATCTGGCTCTGGAGTTTCTTTCCAGATTCGGGTATGGATAACCTCTGCTTTATCGCTCATAGGTCGCTCCCCAATACTCGCATTCGCATTCCTATCGGAGGAACCTCCTCGGGATCAATACGCACGTCAAGCAGTGTGGGTCCTTCTCGGCTGCATATGGCGTTAATATCTAGCGCTTGAAGGTCCTGTGGCGATCGAATGATGTAACCATCGGCTCCCATGGCCTTGGCATAGGCGCAGTAATCAATCTCTGGAAGTTCAAAGGCGATTGGCGCCGAGCCAGCCAACCGCTGCCCATGTTTAACCATACCCAAAGCCGAGTCGTTCAAAACGACGAAAATTATTGACAGGCACTCTTGGATAGCGACAGTAATTTCCTGCCCGCTCATGAGTAGGCTACCGTCTCCGGTAATACATACGACGGGATTCCCTGAGGCACCTAAAGCGGTGCCGATAGCGGCTCCGATTGCCCAACCCATGGAAACGAATTCTGAGCACGCGCGAAATCTTCCATGATCGACAGAGGAGGCAATACTATTTGCATCGCCACATGGATGAAGATAATGAATTGCCCAGGCTTGGCTGTTTCCAGTTTCGGCTAGAAAACAGGTATTTTCGGGAAATAAGCTCGATAAATCTCGCATAAGCCGCTGAGGTTTGATAGGTAAAGCGTCACTATTATATTTAAGCTCCTCATCAAGCTTAAAAGGCAGTTTTTGGGCTGCGCCGGCATTGAACTTCTGTACCCGATTGCTATTCTCTGATCCTGCCGAAATACCTTTAGGGCGTTTTAATTCACGATTTTTAAGATTTTTTAATAGATGCTCAAATACAACCCGTATCTGTCCGCGTACATGAAGTCTTGCCATCGGGGAGTGCGCTAAATGAGTCTCTATAGAATCCACATGAATCAACCGGCTATTGAGTACTAAATTACGGTCCCAACCATTACTGGCCCATTCTCCGAGATTTGTCCCACACGCTACGATAATCTGAACTTCTGGGTCGGTAAGAGCGGCTTGTGCAGTGCTATGCCCTGCAAAGCCGATAATGCCTCGAAATAGAGGATAATATGGATTGACAAATCCCTTGCCATGTGGCGTGGTAACGACAACTGCGTTAAGTAGCAGAGCCGCCTCGAGAATAATGTCGATGGCATCGGCACAACCATCTCCAATAAGAAACGCAATTTTCTTGGCTCGTTCAATTTCCTGGAATAACCTATTGGCGGCACAATCATCAAATAAAACGGACTGATTTAATAGTTCCCCAATGTGATAGCTGGGAAATGGTACAGGTGAGGGAGCGCGGAGGATATCCCAGGGAATGCTTAGGTGAACGGGACCATCGGGTGATCCGAATGCCGTCATTATAGCCGTAATAAGTTTATGCTCTAACTGGTTTGTGTGAGAAACCAATGTACTATAGCGAGTGCAATATTCAAATATAGCTACTGTATTGATGCCGGTGCATGATGATTCCTGAGAGGCGCCGCGCCCGAAGTAGGATAAAGCCGTCTGAGCGGTAATGACCAGCATCGGTATGTGATTTTCTTTCGCCGAAGCGACTCCGGTAATCAGATTCGTCGTTCCTGGTCCAGTTGTGCCACAACATACCGCTAATTTGCCGGTTTCCCTGAAGTATCCATCCGCCATAAAAGCCGCTCCAGTTTCATGACGGGCGACTATAGGTCTTGGCCCACCATATTTCATGCCGTGCGCCAAGGCATTATAGAGTGGTTCAATGGCTCCTCCAGGCACACCAAATACAAACTCGATTGATAGTTGAGTAAGATAGGCGACCAGCAGATCAGCGAGCTCTTTCGGAGGGTTATGTTTAAAATATTGAGAGCTTACCGATTTTGTTCGTTGTGTCATGTCTCGCCTCGAACTACACAAATTAGAATAACTATTGACCGCATGGAGAGAGTTAATAAAAATTCCTTGTGGAAACACTTTGCCGTCTAAACTAATTACTTCTAAATTAGCATTTTTAAAAGATTTATAGCCTGATGCCAATGCCGCTGATTCCAAGAAACAGAGAGCATTTGTAAGTGCAGTTCCGTCTCTTTAATCATGGCCGCCTGCGAGAAGCCTAGTTTGATGTTGGGCATCGTTAGTGAGGTCCGCTAGCCGCTCATGGAATTGCTGCTATTCAACTTAACTTTAGCCAATTTTGATTATTTTGGTATCTTTTTAGGAACAAATGCGGCGATTGCGGCGGCTCGGCCTTCGACGCCGGAGGGATCGGCGGTAAATCGTTACCGAGCTCATCCAGTTCGGAAATTTCTAGAACCGCCATGGTCGAACTTTCAAACCCAAAGTTCCGCGGCGGCGTTTCCAGGGCCGATGGCGCGCTTTCCTAGCTAAATACGCTTCGAGCCATCCGGCCCTTAGAATAGCCACCCTCACCTTCGAATCTCGAATGATCTAACATGGGGCTCAAGTTCCATTGGAAAGCAGAGAGACGGGATCACACCGCGCTCATTGTCGGCGCCATCGGCGTTGTTTTTGGTGATATCGGCACGAGTCCCCTGTATGCGGTAAAGGTGGCGTTCACTGGCCCACATGCCATAGCGGCCACCCCGCCGCATGTCCTTGGGGTGCTATCTTTGATCTTCTGGTCGCTCGTCATTATCGTGGGCCTGAAATACGCGCTTTTAATGCTACGCGCCGATAACAACGGTGACGGTGGAATCATGGCCTTGATGGCCTTGGCCCTCCGCGGAGCTGACGAGGATTCCCGGCGCCGGAAGACGATCATGATGGTGGGCTTGATCGGGGCGGCGCTATTCTTCG
>CADDYU010000228.1 GCA_902810705.1 Methylococcaceae bacterium | reverse complement strand
ACATCGTCAAAAAGGTGTCGAGGTCAATCATTGTCATGCTCCGAGTCCCATTAAAGCTCAGAGCATCCATGGCCATGAGTGATGCCGTCGTGGAATCTATAAAATCAATTCACACCAAGCGTTTAAGTACTTGGTTTGGCGAATCTCGATCTTGGTGCCGGTTTCCTCCTGGAGGGCCTCCAGGGCCGCGGTATTGGCGCCACTTTTGTTGATCGTGACCTTCTCCGGAAGGCCGTGCTGGCGCACCGCTTTCCGCAAGAAGCGCAGGGCGGCCTTCTTATCGCGCTGGGCGGTCAGCAGGAAGTCGAGGGTCTGGCCGTCCCGATCAACGGCCCGATAAAGGTACCGCCACTTTCCCTTGATCTTGATGTACGGATGCTGTTGGCGAATTCTCTTAGGTGGAGATAAGCTATCAGAAATCGGCGCCAATTTGGTTAGAAAGGGAGGTATGAGGCTATGCTGCCGGGTAATTAGCCGAGAGAGTGGAGCGCAAAACGTCAAAAATCGAGTTCGCCAACAGTATCTGTACGTCTCGTCCATCCGCCAACTCGTACCCACCGGGCGCTTTCGTCCTTTCCGGAAGGCTGCTTCCATCTGGGGCGTGAACTTCTGAACCCACCGATAGAGGATGATGGCTTTCTCGATGCGATGGCCTTTGAAATCAATCATGGGGTGAGGCGGAGGAGTTCGGGGGCGGGCAGGCTACCCCGGCCTGGTGGCTAACGCAACGGAACCCTCCAACCTAATGCTCAGACAGCCGCGCCTTCAGATAGGCCTGGAGCGCGACGGCGTTGTTGTGCTCAGTGTCATGACTGCTGTAGAGCAAGGTCACATCGCCCCTGCGAGCCGCCTCGATGATCGATCGCCAGGTTTCGGGCTTGCCATCGAGTTCAGCGAAGTAGCGTTGCCGGAACTCGTCCCATTTCTCGGGATCATGACCGAACCAGCGCCTGAGATCGTTGCTCGGGGCTACCTCCTTGAGCCACGCCTCCATGTGCAGAGACTCCTTCTTCATCCCCCGGGGCCAGAGCCGCTCCACGAGGAAACGGGTGCCATCTTCGGACTCGGTTGGTTCATAAACACGTTTCACCAACAACATGATGACCTCCTATTGGGGATAACACCCGCTTGCACAAAGACGCTGCAAGAGCAGTGGGAGAGAATACTGGGCTCAGTTCAAAGCAGGGCAACCGCTTTTCCTGAAGTGTTGAGCTCCCTTGGGCTGTAGGATACTCGTTCGTTCCTGTTTTCCAATGGGTGTAATCCCGAGAAGTTCCTTGGGCTGGCAGTGCTGCTCCAGATCTGACGGTTTGTGCCAGTTGCCATGGCCCAAAAGGGATCAGTAGTCCCAGATGGAGCATCCGAACCTTGCCGGGCAGAAAGAAGCTTACCTCGCTAGCTCGCTCAAGGCTTATCGGGATAGAACCCGCAATTTCGCCATGATGAATAGCATAGCCGCCCTCCTCACCGACGAGGAAATTGCCAATCTCGCGGCTTACTACGCGCATCTCAAGCCCTGCAAGTGAGCCACCTGTCCAGCTCGTTTTAAAGAGGATACTGATGCCAAAGGAGCTAGCCATCCAGAACCAGATCGACCGCTTCAGCCTGGCCATCGACGTGATAGACTGCGTGCCAAAACTCCGGGTGGCCGGGGCCGATGCCAAGGAGAAGTTAAGAAACCGGCAGATCGCCTGCCGACAGTATGCCTACGAGCACGGCGTTGACAGGCCGGAGGCGGCAGAGTGGCGGTGGCCGGAGTGAGGCCATTCCCGCGCCCGCGTCACGAGCATATCGAGATGAGCCTAGAAACAGCACAGCTGTTGACCGCTCATGCGCGCGGCAAGAGTTCCGTTGCGTTTCGCCTTGTCTGGATTACCGGTTTCGGCCCCAAGCTTCCTGCATCAATCAGCCATTCTCCAGCATCCATAAAGAGGAGGGATTCAGATGTCAGTGTGCCGCAGCAAGCGGCGTAAGAGATGAGGGCAGGCCCCTCGCAATCGGCTTGCAGGAGCAGGTTGCAAACTACCGTAAGCGGCGTACGTCAAAAGCGTGGGTCGTGAGCATTACGGAAAAGGCGCCCTGAGGCGTCAGGTATGGATCAGCGAAGACGAACAACCGTGAACTGCCGTTCAAGTGTCGAAAGTATTCAGAGACACAAGAAACCGGGGAGTGATGTTGCTCCGGGATTAGCGGGGTCGAAACCTGCTTACGAATCCAGTGGTGTCCGGCATAGAGGCAGCGTCAGCGCGATCCGGGCTCTTATGTTGAACTGCGGGAACCTTCGACGGCGATGTGAAGGGAAAGGCGCAAGCCCGAAAGGCGAGGCCGACAGTACCGATGCGCCGTCAAGGGGCGGAGCGACTCGTAGTAGTGTTGAAGCTGCTGTAATGGCGGTGGAGCGAAGGGGTCGCGTCATCCGGTCAGGAGGTTGGGTCAACTGCGCGAGCAGGAGGAGCCCGGCATTATGACCAAGCCGTACGACATTCCCAAGGCCTGGGTCTGGGAAGCCTATCAGTGTGTGAAGGCCAATGGAGGGTCAGCCGGAATCGACCGGGAAACCATCGAAATCTTCGAACAGCGCTTGGGCGACAACCTGTACAAACTTTGGAACCGCCTCTGCTCCGGCAGCTATTTCCCGCCGCCGGTGAAAGGGGTTCCGATTCCGAAGACGTCGGGTGGGATACGCCTGCTCGGTGTCCCGACCGTCGCCGACCGAGTGGCACAGACCGTCGTGAAGCGGGTGCTTGAGCCGAGCCTGGAGCCGGTGTTTCATCGAAACTCCTATGGGTACCGGCCCGGGCGCTCGGCGCATGACGCGATTGCTCTGGTCAGGCGGCGCAGTTGGGAGTACGACTGGGTGGTCGAGTTTGACATCAAAGGACTGTTCGACAATATCGACCATGGGCTGCTGCTACGGGCGGTTCGCAAGCACTGCCAGATTCCCTGGGTGTTGCGGTATATCGAGCGCTGGCTCAAGGCACCCTTGGAAACGGCAGAAGGCCACCGGATTGAGCGGACGAAGGGCACGCCGCAAGGTGGTGTCGTGAGTCCGTTGCTGGCTAACCTGTTCTTGCACTACACCTTTGACCGGTGGGTCACGGAACATCTGCGGAGTGTGCGGTTCTGCCGTTACGCCGATGATGGAGTGGTCCACTGCAAGAGTCTGGCGCAGGCGCAGTTGGCGTTACGGAGGATCGGCGAGCGTTTACGTGAATGCGGGCTGGAACTCCATCCCGAGAAGACGCGCATCGTCTACTGCAAGGACATCAACCGCCAGGAGTCCTATCCGACCATCGGATTCACCTTCCTGGGCTACACGTTCCGGCCGCGCAAGGCCGTCGACAAGTACGACCGGGTTTACGTGAACTTCGCACCGGCGGTCAGCCGCGACGTCCTCAAGGCAATGCGGCAAACCATCCGGGGATGGCATCTGCAGTTGAAATGCGACAAGGAACTGGACGATCTCTCGAAGATGTTCAACCCAGTGCTGAGAGGCTGGCTGAACTACTACGGTCGGTTCTACTCCTCGGCACTGGCGCCCGTTTGGAAACACGTGAATGGTTTTCTGGCCCGTTGGCTTCGACACAAGTACCAGCGCGTGGCCTGGCATAAAACCCGGGCCTGGCGCCTGCTGGGCCGCCTAGCGAGGACTTCGCCCACGGCCTTTGTGCATTGGGAGGCGGGATATGCCCCGGCGGCTGGATGATGGGAGCCGGATGAACTGAGAGGTTCACGTCCGGTTCTGCGAGGGGCCGGGGGTGCAATTCCCCTGGTCTACTCACCCACTACAACTACCTCATCATCGGCGGTAGAATGACGGCGGATGCCGCCGTTCGCGGCATACGGGAAATTGACCCGAAGGGTTCCATAGCGTTGATCGGCAAGGAATCACACCCGCCCTATGACCGGCCGCCCTTGTCCAAAAAGCTCTGGCAGGGAAAACCCATGGAGAGCATCTGGCGCAAAACCGAGGCACTGGATGTCAGCCTGCACCTCGGGCGGCTGGCTGAAACACTGGATCCTGCGCAAAGGCGCGTGGGTGACGACCAGGGAACCGTCTATACCTTCGACAAGCTGCTTCTGGCTACAGGTGGCACCCCGCGGCGCTTCGCCTTCGGGGACGGCGATATCCTCTACTTTCGCACCCTGGAGGATTACCGGCGCCTGCGGGCGCTGAGCGATGGCAAACAGCACTTCGCCGTGATCGAGGGGGATTCATCGGCTCCGAGATTGCCGCCGCGTTGGCGATGAACGGCAAGGACGTAGTGATGGCCTTCCCGGAGGAGGGCATCGGGGCCCGCGTGTTCCCCCGCGATCTGAGCCAGTTCTTGAATCGGTATTACGGCGAGAAGGACGTAGAGGTCCTTCCGGGGCACACACTCACCGATCTGCAGCGGCGGGATGGACTGTTTTTGTTGAATCTCCGCGATGCCAAGACTTCCGCCGAGCGGACAATCGAGGTCGACGGCGTGGTGGCGGGGATCGGCATTGCGCCTGAAACGGGACTCGCCGAAGATGCCGGGCTTCCGGTAGAAAACGGCATCATCGTGGACGAATGCCTGCGGACGAGCCATCCGGACATTTACGCGGCCGGAGACGTGGCCAATTTCTACAACCCGGCGCTGGCCGCCCATATCCGGGTCGAGCACGAGGACAACGCGCTCACCATGGGCAAGCATGCCGGCCGCAACATGGCGGGCGAATCGATCCCCTACCATCACCTTCCCTACTTCTACTCCGATCTGTTCGAGCTGGGCTACGAAGCCGTCGGCCAGATCGACTCCCAATCGGAGTCCCTAGTCGACTGGACTGACCCCTATCGCAAGGGGGTGATCTACTACCTCCGCGACGGACGGGTGCGCGGTGTCCTGTTGTGGAACGTCTGGGAACGGGTTCAGGCGGCTCGAGAACTCATCGCCGAACCGGGGCCGTTCGCGCCCGAGGGCTTGGAAGGGCGGCTCTGAGCGCGGGTGCCTCGCCGTGGCGCAGCTCACCTTCGCCCGCCAACCGCGGCAGCCGTTTCGGCTGGATTTGACGGTTTGGGCGCTTCGGCGCCGGGCTGATAACCGCGTGGACCGCTGGGACGGACGCACCTATCGCCGGGTGTTAATGCTGTCCGGCGAACCGCAGGAACTTGCCGTGACTCAAGAGGGGCTCACAGAAAATGCGGAGCTTCGGGTCGCCGTGACGGGCGCGAAGCCCGAGCAGGTTGCGGAGGCTCCGGCGATCGCGGCGCTGGATCGGATGCTGGGCGTGCCCATCGACCTCCGGGAGTTCTATCAGCTCAGCGCGCGCGACCCAACGCTCGGGCCGCTAGCGACGCGGTTTCTGGGCGTCAAGCCGCCCCGGTTTCTTTCGCTGTTCGAGGCGCTGGTGAACGGGATTACCTGTCAGCAGGTCACACTCACGTTGGGTATTCAACTGCTCAACCGCCTCACGGAGTGCTATGGCGTCACCTACCCGGCCGGCGACGGGGTGGCTTACGCCTTTCCGCGCCCTGAGGACTTGGCAGGCCGGAATCCGGACGAGTTGCGGAAACTCGGATTCAGCCGCCAGAAGGGCCGGGCGATCGTCGAGCTGGCCGACACGGTCGCGGGCGGGCAAGTGAACCTGGATAGCTGGGAACCTCTGGATGACGAGGCGCTTTTAGACCGCTTGTGCCGGCTGCGGGGCGTCGGGCGCTGGACGGCCGAATACGTCCTGTTGCGGGGGCTCGGGCGCTTGCATGTTTTCCCGGGGGGCGACGTGGGTGCGCGGGGCAACCTGGAGCGCTGGCTCGAGCTGGCGGAGCCGTTGGATTATGCAGGCGTCCGTCGCACCGTCGAGCGCTGGCAACCCTATGCCGGACTCGTATACTTCCACCTGTTGCTCAAGCGCCTGGCAGAGTCGGGGTATGTATCGTGAAAAAGGGCGACGAAACTTCGCCTTTGGTGTTGACCATCGGCCATTCCACGCGGTCGCTGGAGGACTTTATCGAACTTCTGCGAGAAAACGGCGTGACGCGGGTCGCGGATGTGCGGACTGTGCTCCGCTCGCGGCACAACCCCCAGTTCAACCAGGAAACTCTACCCGCCGCTCTCAGGACGGCCGATATCGACTACATCCACATGGCGGGGCTCGGGGGGCTGCGCCATGCGCGGCCGGATTCCCCGAACGTCGGGTGGCGTAACGACTCATTTCGTGGGTTCGCCGACTATATGCAGACGCCCGAGTTCGAAGCCAATTTGCAGGATTTGATCGGTCTAGCCCGAGATGGGCGACTCGTCCTCCTATGCGCCGAAGCGGTCCCGTGGCGTTGCCACCGGTCGC